>SICG01000088.1 GCA_009691525.1 Candidatus Latescibacterota bacterium
TGGGCGGCTTGGTTGTGGAGGATCTGGAAATCCTGGTCGAATACGGCATCTACCCGCTGACCTCTCTGTTGATCACATAGTGGTTCTGAGGCGTCGTGGAGTGGCCCGCTCCGGCCTTTCCCGATGCCCGGGCCTGCCACCGACGCCCCCGCTCTGCCCCCAGGCCCTTTCCCGGCACATCTCCCCCAGTAAAGGCCTCCGGAATTCGTTCCCCGCCGCTCTTGGTCCCTCACCGTTTCTTGCGGAGTGTTTTCTTGGCTTTGGCCTTGTTGCCCGCCTGCAATTTGTTGGCCGTGCCCACTGAACCGATATGCATGGTGTCGTAGGCCTGTTGCGAGGTCTTGAAGGGACCCACTCCGTCCTTGCCGTGCCAGTCGAGGTTGGTATACATGGGATTGGGGCGGCCGGTGGCTTTTTCGCGCCGGGCAATCCAGGTCTCCATGCGCTGGCGCAGGTGAGTCACCAGTTGGGGCTCCTGGTCGGCCAGGTTGTTCAGTTCGAGGGGGTCCTTGAGCAAGTTGTAGAGTTCCACCGGAGGTTTGAAGTGGAAGTCGGGTTCGAGGGCGACCATCAGTTTCCATTCGGGGGTGCGCCAGCCGTGTTTGCGCATCCAGGTGCATTCGGTGATGTAGAAGTCCGAATAATTGGAAGCCTGCTGGCCGCGGATGAGGGGCAGCAGGGAGGAGCCGTCGAACTTGATCTTGGTGCGAATACCCATCAATTCGAGCAGGCTGGGGACCAGGTCCTGGTGCAGGGTCATGCCGGGCACGGTCTGGCCGGTCGGCAGCACGCCGGGCAGGCGCATGATCAAGGGCACGTGTAGGGTATTTTCGTACATGCCGTGGTGGTCGAACCAGCAATCGTGTTCGTCGAGGGTCTCGCCGTGGTCGCCGTTGAGCACGACCAGGGTGTTCTCGGCCAGGCCCAATTCTTCCACCCGGGTAAGGAGGCGCTGGATACAGGCATCCATGTAGGCCACCGCTCCGTCGTACTGGGCGACCACGTAGTCGATATCGGTGATCCCGGGGGGCATCCACTCGGCGAAGTAGTCGCAGAAGGGCTTGAAGGACATCACCGGTTTCATCGAGGGGTTGCCCGGGGCGCATTCGTCCTTGCTGTAGAACATGCGTTCAAAGGGCCCCGGGGGCAGGTAGGGCGAGTGGGGGTCCATGTGGCGCAAAAAAAGAAAGAAGGGCTGGTCCTGTGCGGCCATCCGCTCCAATTCGGGAATGGCCACGGCATTGAGGTTCTCGGCTTTGGGGCTGCGCCCTGACGCCCAGTTACCCCAACCGGAGAAGTTGTGGTACACGTCAAAACCGCGCGACGCCGGGTTGCCGGTGAAACCCACGCAGGAGGTATCGTACCCGGCCTCGCGCAGAAATTCGGGAAGGGTCTTCACCTGATCGGGCAAGGTGCCTTTGTGGCGCAGGGCCACCACGGTGGTGGAGAAGGCATCCAGTCCGGTGAGCATGGACGAGTAGGCCGAGGTGGTGGGGATATGGGGCGAAAAATTTTGCGCGAAACGCACCCCCTGGCTGGCGAATTTGTCGAGATGGGGGGTGGTCTGGCGGTGGTACCCGTAGCAACTCATGCGGTCGGCACGCAGGCTGTCGACGCCGAGCAGGATGAGGTTGAGTTTTTTCTTGGGCATGGCGGCACAGGGGGGGGAATGAGGGTGGATGGAGGTGATGAGGCATATGCTAAGGGCTTTTGTTCCAGGCGTCAAGAACCGGAATGCCTTGAGAGATTAAGTTGTCTCGCGCCTGCGGAATTCGTAGTTTATATGTTCCGCTCATGAATAGAGGTCCCCAGATGAAAGCAGTGCGATTCCACCAATACGGCGGGCCCGAAGTGCTGGCCTACGAAGAAGCCCCCGTCCCTGCCCTGGCCGCCGGTCAGGCCCTGGTGCAGATCGAGGCCATTGGGCTCAATTATATCGACACCTACCACCGGGAAGGGCTCTATCCGGTGACCCTCCCGTGTACTCCGGGGGTGGAGGCGGCCGGCATCGTAAGCGCCGTCGCCGAAGGGGTACAAGAGGTGAAGGTGGGGGACCGGGTGGCTTATGCCGGCGCCATCGGGGCCTATGCTCAACAGGCCGCCGTGCCGGCGGCGCGTTTGGTGCCCTTGCCGGACAAGGTCGATTTCGCGACGGCCGCCGCTGCCATGCTACAGGGCATGACCGCCCATTATCTGGTCCACGGGTCCTACGTGCTGAAGCAGGGGGACACGACCCTGATCCACGCTGCCGCCGGCGGGGTGGGTCTTCTTTTGGTGCAGATGGCCAGCCAGCGCGGGGCCCGGGTGATCGCCACGGTGTCCACCGCCGAAAAGGAGGCGCTGGCCCGCCAGGCCGGGGCGCACGAGGTGATCCGCTACACCGAGGTGGACTTCGAAACCGAAGTCAAACGACTGACCGACAATCGGGGCGTGGATGTGGTCTACGATTCGGTGGGCAAGACCACCTTCGACAAAGGTCTGAACGTACTCCGCCCTCGCGGCTACATGGTACTCTTTGGCCAGTCCAGCGGCCCGGTGCTCCCCGTCGATCCAGGCGTGCTCAGCACCAAAGGGTCGCTCTTCCTGACGCGGCCCACGCTGGTCCATTACACCACCACCCGTGCAGAACTGTTGGCGCGGGCCACTGAGGTGCTCTCCTGGTTGGGCGAAGGCCTGCTCAACCTGCGCATCGGTGCCCGCTTTCCCCTGGCCCAGGCCGCCGAGGCCCACCAGGCGCTGCAGGGGCGTTTGACCACTGGCAAGGTGCTCTTGCTCCCCTGAGGGATCTTGCCCCGGGAGCTTCTAGCAAAGGAGTAGGCGAAGTGTCGGAAAACACGCAAAATGAGCATGCAGCACCCTCCCCCACGGGGGAGGCCCAGGCCACAGCCACCGAGAATGGAGGGGAATTTGCCCGGCTGCTCGACCAGCAGGGCGTCAACCAGGGAACAGAGGTGAAGGCCGGGGCCAAGGTGCAGGGGGTGCTGGTGAAGATCGGACCCGAGGACAGCTTTGTGGATTTTGGCGGGCGCAGCGAAGGCCGGATCAAGACCATGGAACTGCACGACGGCGAAGGAAAACCGGGGCTGGCCGTGGGTGATTCCATCCAGGCCTTTGTGGTGGAGGACCAGGCAGAAATCCTCCTGACCCGTGTCCTGCACCAAAACGACCAGGGCTCCGACAAACTCTACCAGGCCTTCAAGGCCGGCATCCCGGTGGAGGGCAAGGTCACGGCGACCAACAAATGGGGCCTGGGGGTTGATATCCAGGGGGTACGCGCCTTCTGTCCCGTATCGCAGATCGCGCTGCGCTTTGTCGAAGACCCCCAGACCTTCCGCGACCAAATCCTGATCTTCAAGATTCTTCGATACAGCGACCAGGGGCGCAACATCGTGCTCTCGCGTCGGGCCCTGCTAGAAAAGGAGCAAGAGGCGCAGGCCGGCCAGGTGAAGGCCGGCATCGTCGAAGGTGCCCTGCTGGACGGGAAGGTCACCCGTATGGAGGCCTTCGGCGCTTTCGTGGAACTGGGCGGGGGCATAGAGGGTATGGTCCACGTCTCTGAACTCAGCCACGAGCGCGTGGGCCATCCCAACGAGATCCTCAAGGAGGGACAACAGGTTTCGGTGCGGGTGCTCAAGGTCAAGGATTTGGACGACAAGAGGAAGGCGCGGATTTCGCTCTCGCTCAAGGCCAACCAACAAGACCCCTGGACGGAGGCCATGGCCGGCCTCAAAGAGGGGGCGGTGGTGCAGGGCAAGGTTGAGGCCCTGGAGACCTTTGGGGCTTTCGTCGAACTAGAGGGCAAGGTGCGGGGCCTGGTACATATCTCCGAGTTGGCCGACAAACGGGTGGCCCATCCCCGCGATGTGCTCCACCTGGGCCAGGAGGTCAAGGTGCTGGTGCTGGAGGTGGACAGCCGGCGCAAACGCCTGCGCCTCTCGATCAAACAGGCCGAAAGTGCCGAGGCGAACGCCGACCTGAAGGAGTTCCGTCAGCGCCAGCAAAAGGAGGAGAGCCAGGCCCCCAGCGGCAATGCGCTCTTCGAGGCGCTCAAAAAGGCGCAGTTGGTTCCCTAAGCGCGCCATGCTCGATCAGATCCTCGCCCCCGGTCATTCCGGTTGTTATGGTCCCTACGGGGGGAGTTTTGTCCCCGAGATTCTGCACGCCACCCTCGAAGAGCTGAAGGCAGCGTTCGAGGAAGCCCGCCGCGACCCTGCCTTCTGGGAGCAGTACACCCAGGAGATGCGGACCTATTCGTGCCGGCCCACCCCACTGACCCCACTCGACAACCTGAGCCGCAGCCAAGGCGGGGCCCGCATCTTTCTCAAACGCGAGGACCTGAACCACACCGGCGCTCACAAAATCAACAATGTGATGGGCCAGGGACTGCTGGTGCGGCGCATGGGCAAAAAACGGGTGATCGCCGAAACCGGGGCCGGCCAGCACGGGGTAGCCACCGCCACCATGGCAGCCCGTCTGGGGCTGGAGTGCACCATCTACATGGGTGCCGTGGATGTGGAGCGCCAGCGCCCCAATGTCTTCTGGATGGAACAGCTGGGTGCCAAGGTAGTGCCGGTCACGGATGGGTCTGCGACGCTCAAGGACGCCATCAACGAGTGCCTGCGCGACTGGGCGTATTCCATGGATCATACCCACTACGTGCTGGGCACGGCCTGCGGTCCCCATCCCTTTCCCCAGATGGTGGCCTATTTCCAACGCGTCATTGGGGTAGAGAGCCGCGAGCAGATGCTGGCCCTCACCGGCCGGCTGCCCGACCGGGTCTACGCCTGTGTGGGTGGGGGGTCCAACGCCTCTGGCATGTTCCTGGGATTCCTCGACGACCCCCAGGTCGAACTGGTGGGGGTTGAGGCCGGCGGGCGGGGACTGGATACCGGTGAACACGCCGCGCGCCTGGCTGCGGGGGCCAAGAGCGCAGTGGGGGTTGCCCAAGGGTACAAGACCTACTTCCTGCAGGACGAGGAAGGGCAGATGCGCGAAACCCACTCGGTGGCGGCCGGGCTCGACTACATCGGTGTCAGTCCCATCCTGGCCCACCTGGCGGACCTGGGGCGGGTGCGTTTTGTCTCGGCCACCGACGCCGAGGTGATTGCCGCGCTCAAACAGCTCATGCGCAGCGAGGGCATCATCGGCGCTCTGGAGAGCACCCATGCGGTGGCCGGCGCTTTGCGCGAGGTCGGGGAATTGCACCCGGACCAGCAGATTCTGATCAATCTGTCGGGGCGGGGGGACAAGGACATCTTCACCATCGCCACCGCTTTACACGACCGCAACTGGGTCCAGTTCCTCAAGGACAAGGTGGCCAAGTCGTGAACCTGAACGCCTATATCCGCCAGCGGCTTCAGTCACGCAAAATCTTGGTAATGACCCACGCCGTCGCCGGCTTCCCCTCCCTCGAGGCGAACTGGCAGATGTTGGAGTTGATGGCCGAGGCCGGGGTGGATCTGGTGGAACTGCAGATGCCCTTCAGCGAGCCGATGGCCGATGGCCCCACCTTTGCCCGAGCCAACCAGCAGGCTCTGGCCCAGGGCCTGAAGCTGGAACAGTATTTCGCGCTGATGGAACGGGCAGCCGGCACCTTTTCCTTCCCGCTGCTGATGATGGGGTACTACAATACGGTGTTCCGGCTGGGGCACGTGGCTTTCTGCGAGCAGTTGCGCCTTAGGGGCGGGGTGGGGTTCATCGTGCCCGATCTGCCGGTGGAGGAGTACGGCGACTTGTTCGACCACAGCGCCCGCTGTGAATTGAGCCCGGTGATGTTGATGGCGCCTACCAACACTGATGCGCGTCTGGCGCAGATTGGCCGGCACGCCAAGGGCCTGGTGTATACGGTGGCCCGCAAAGGGGTGACGGGCAGCAAGACGGATTTGGCAGGGGGGAACTACGATTTTGTCTCCCGCTGCCGCCAGGCCACCGATCAACCTCTGGGCATGGGTTTCGGTCTGCGCCAGGGCAAGGACGTGCGCCAGTTGCAGGGGCAGGTGGAGGTCGCCATCGTGGGTTCGGCGCTCTTGGAGTGCTGGGAACGCGAAGGGCGGGAGGGGTATCGCAAGTTGCTCCAGGAACTGGTGGCCGGCTGCGACTGACAGGCTGGTTTGGCGTCAATGTATACAGATCTGCAAGCGACCCCTTCGGTTCATCCTCTCAGTCCATGTACAACCCCCCGTTTACATCGATGATCTCCCCGGTGATGTGCCGGCTGTCCTCGCAGGCCAGGAAGAGGGCGCAATTGGCCACATCCTCTGGCTGTCCCTTCTCGCCCAGTGGGATGGTGGCCGTCATCTTGTCGTGCTGGGGAGAACGGGTCATGGCAGTGTCGATGACCCCTGGGGCGATGGCGTTGACCCGCACCCGGTGGGGGGCCATATAGCGGGCCAGCCCGATAGTCAGGGAGGAGACGCCGGCCTTGGCCGCCGCGTAGGGAGGACCGGCGGCCAAACCGCCGTTTTTTGCCGCCAGGGAACTGAGGTTGATGATGGCCCCCTGCCGGCGCTCCTTCATGTGGGCCAACACCGCCTGACTGCACAGAAAGGTGCCCTTGAGATTGATGTCGATGATGAGCTGCCAGGTCTCCTCGCTGCACTCCTCAAAGGTGGAGTAGGTCACGTACCCGGCGTTGTTGACCAGGATGTCGAGGTGCCCGAACTCGGCCAGGGTGCGGGCCACACCCTCTACCACCTGATTCTTCTTGGTGACGTCCAACTGCAGACCCAAGCTCTGGGTGGGCAACTCCGCAGCGGTCTGCTCTGCGGTCTGCGGGTCCAGGTCGGCGACGGCGACCCGCGCTCCCTGCTGGGCGAAGAGCAGGCAGATGGCCCTGCCGATCCCACGCCCGCCGCCGGTGACCAGGGCGGTCTTGCCTTCGAGTTTCCCTGCCATCATCAAATCCTTTCTGTCAATGGGTTCAGAGGACCAGGAGCATCGCCAGCACTCCCAGGGCCGCCCCGGCCATGGCGGGCCGGGACAGGGGTTCCTTCCACCAGAATTGGGCGAAGAGATTGTCGAGCAGCACCACGGCGCAGCCTTGGAGCGGAAAGTAGAGGGTGCCTGGCGCCTTGCTGAGGGCGATGAGATTGACGGAGAGGGTCACCAGATTGTACAGGCCGATGCCCACACCCATAACCAGGTCCTGGCGGCGGGGGCGGCGGCCCTGGTACCAGGTGAAGAGTCCGCCCAGCAGCCCGGCGGTGAGGGTGATGAAGAGCAGTACCTGTAAAAAATGCTCGTCGAGGCCGGCGTAGTGGACCCAGCGCATGCCGCAGAAGGCGATACCCTGGCCGACAAAGATCAAGCTGAGCAGGCCCAAACTGTGCAGGGGTGAGAGCCGCTGGCCCTGGGTATCGCCACGGGTCATCAATACCAGGGCTACCAGCGACAGGGCGATACCGCCAAACTGCACCGGGGTAAGGGTCTCGCCCCAGAGCCAGACCGAGGCCCAGATAGGGATGAGGATGGCCAGCCGGAAGGAAGTGAGCACCACCCCGACAGCGATCAGTTCCAGGGCGCGGGTCATCATCAGCATGGCACCGATAAAGGTGACGCCGATGAAGGCACCCACCTCGAGGGCTTGCGGGGCCGGCTGTAGCTGGCCGGTGGCCAGGTGGTACCCCAAGAGTAACAGAGCGATGGTCAGGTAATTGGCAGACACCACCACCGGGGCATAACAGCCTTGGCGCTGGGAAAACTTAAAGAGCTGCCCAAAGCCGAAGGACAGAAAAAGGGCGGGGAGCAGCCAGATCAAGGGTAAACCATATTGATGTCGGAGAAAGGCGTTGGCGGTCGAGACCATGGACGGCAGGGCGAAATTGAACCCCTCTGGATCTCTTAGTATTTTACTAAATGGCAGGGATACAGGTCCAGTGCAAATATTCAACGCTGAACGGGGGCGTTCGTTATCAGTCTTTATTATCATCGTCCTTTCACGGGTGTAGCGGTGGGTTTAGGACGGAAGGCCAGGGCCTGGGTGATCCTGATCCTGGTGGCCGGGACCGGGTGTCTGGGTGCCCGGGAACAGCTCCTTCCCAGAGGCGCCACCGCGCTGGAAACCTATCTGCGGCCCAAGATCCGCCAGCGGGACGGCCGGATCCTGATGGCAGTGGGCGGGGGGATGTTGCTGGCCGCTCCCGGACTTGGAGATTTCTATGCGCGGCACCAGGATCACCTGGTCTGGAGCACCACCAGCGGGCCGCGGCCGGCGGCAAGGCAATTCATGGGTGTGTTAAAGGGAGCCCCGGACGAAGGCTTGCCGGCCACAACCTATCATCTAGAAGCTATCGAGGCCGCCTTGGTCGGCTGGCAGCGGGGAGGCGGCAACCGTCGGGCCCTGGTGCGCCTGGCAGACCTAGATCTGTTGTTGACCAGCGCCTTCCTGGGCTACACCGACCAGTTGCAGGGCGGGCGGGTGGCTCCCGAATCCCGCGAATGGCAGGGCGCCTATACCGATCCAGGGCGTCTGTTAGACAGCGCCTTGGTCATCGACCAGTTGCTGCCGATGCTCGGCCGCCTGCGCCCGACCCACCCCGAATATCTGCGACTGTGCCAGGCGCTAAAGGCCTACCGGCAACTCGAAGCCGAAGGCGGCTGGCAGGCCTTGCCCACTGGGAGCCGGCCCCGCAAGGGCCAACGAGTACCGGAGGAACAGGCGTTGCGGCGGCGGCTGATCGCGGGGGGCGACCTGGATTCGAGCGCTGCGGACCTTGGTTTCGACGACCAGGTAGAGCGGGCCCTGCGCCGTTTCCAGCGCCGGCATGGGCTGAGCGCCAATGGCAAGGTAGATGGCCAGACTAGCGAGGCCCTCGACGTCCCGGTTGCCCGCCGCATCTCCCAGTTGGCAGTCAATCTGGAGCGCTGGCGCTGGTTGCCGAGGGGGCAGGAAGCCCGTTATCTGCTGGTGAGGTTGGACGATTTCGCCCTGGATCTGGTCGAAGCCGGGCAGGTCGTATTGACCATGAAGATCATCGCCGGTAAGCCCCAGTGGCGCACGCCCATTTTCACCAGCACCCTGAGCCAGGTCGTCCTCAACCCCTTCTGGAATGTGCCGGCGGGTATTGCCCGAGAAGAGGTGTTGCCGGCGCTCTACAACGACCCTGCCTACCTGGAGGAGCGGGGTTTTATGGTGGTAAGCGGGGTGGGGGATCAGGCGCGGGTGGTGGCAGCCGACTCGGTGGATTGGTCGTCTGCCGGCAGCGAAGACTGGTCCTATACCTTCATGCAGGTGCCGGGACCAGAAAATCCGCTGGGGCGGATGAAGTTCCTGCTGCCCAACGAATTCAATATCTACCTGCACGACACGCCCAATCGAGAACTCTTCTCCCGGGAGACCCGGGACTTCAGCCACGGCTGCATCCGGTTGGAAAAGAGCCTGGAACTGGCGGTGGAACTCCTGCAGGGGAACCCCGGGTGGTCCAGAACGCACCTTCGCGAAGTGTTGCAGACGGGCGAGACCAAACAGGTGACCTTGGCCGTGCCCATTCCCGTCTACTTTTCCTATTGGACCGCTTGGGTGGATGAGGAAGGGTGGGTCGGTTTCCGGCCCGACCTCTACGGCGGGGATGCAAAAATAGCGGCGATGTTGGATAAATGAAATTCGCCCTCAGTACCTGTCTATTCCTCCTGCACGCCCTTTATTCCTGGGCCGGCGAGGTCCACACCTTGACCATCTACCACACCAATGATCTGCAGGGTCAGTTGCTGCCTGGCGCCTACTTCGACGAAGGGAATCTGGGCGGATTCGCCCGGCTCAGCCAGGTGCTGAAAACCGTGTCCGGCGACAGCTCGACCTTGGTGGTGGACGGGGGGGATGCCTTGGGACCGGACCCACTCTCCCGATGGGATGAAGGCAAACTCGCCCGCCAGTTGATGCAGGAAGCCGGGTATACCGCGTCGGTGGTGGGCAACCACGAATTCGATTTCGGTCTGGACACCCTGAAGGCGCGGGTCAGTTCCGGGCCAGTGCTGCTGGGGGCCAATATCGCCGTGGAGGGTCAGGCTCCCCTGCTGCCACCCTACCTGTTGGTGGAGCGGCAGGGGTTGCGCCTGGCGGTGATCGGCCTGACCTCGCCGGGGGTGGAGCGGATCATCAACAGCAGGCGAAACCGCGGCTTACAGATCATGGAGCCCAGGGCGGTGTTGCGCCAGGTGCTTGACAGTCTTCAAGGTAAGGCGGACGCCTATCTGGTGCTGGTCCATATGGACGAAGCTGAGGCCGTGCAGTTGGCCGGCGAATTTCCTCAGATTACCCTCTTTATCTCCGGTGGCTTCAAACAGGGTGTTCTGAAAGGCGGAGGGACCAGCGAGCGCCGGCTGGCCAATGGCACCAAGTTGTTCACCACCCCAGGGTCGGCGTTTCTCGGGCGCATCCGCCTGAACTGGGAACGCCGCGCCGGCCTGGTCTTGTTCGGGGACTGCCGCGGCGAACTGATCAAGTTGGATTCCACCGTGGCCGAAGATCCATTGGTGGCAGTGCGGGTGATCTCCCAGGCCGCCCAGTTTGCCCTGGCCAGGAGTGAGGTGATTGGCTGGGCCAGCGAGCCGATCGCCGATACCCCCCAGCTGCTGGCGGACCTGATCCGAGTGCGCACCCGCGCCGAGGTGGGGGTCATCAACCTGGGCACCCTGCGGCCCCAGGTCCTGGAGGCGGCCATTTTTGAAGCCGATGTAGACCAGTGGATCCGTTTCGACGACGCCGTGGTGATCACCAAGATCAAGGGGGCCGAGCTGCGCCGGCTCTCCAGCAGCAGCAAGAGCCGGGTCAAGGAAGCCCAACACCTGGTCTTCTCCGGGTACGACGAGGCTGCGGACAAGGTGAATGGCAGGCCGCTCAATACCGAGGAATGGTACCAGATTGCCACCACGACCTACCTGGCCGATGGGGGAGACGAGTATTTCCCGCCTGGAACCCTAAAGATGAAGGAAGTCCAGGGCAAGATCACCCTGCGGGAAACCCTGTCCCAACACCTGCAAACCCATCAAGGACTTCGCCGGCGGGACGGTCTGGAGCACCTGGTCGGCAACTCCTGGAAGAGCCGGGCCAAACTGAGTGGATCACTGGCGCGCACCGGGATCAATCAGGCCGCTGGCAGTTACCAGGGGGTGGCCTTCCTGGGCGGCAAGGATGCCATGACCTGGAACTCTCTGTTCGATGGGCAGCTCAGTCGCGAAGCCGCCGGGGGGACCTTCACCACTAATCTCCGATCTAGTTTTGGCCAGGTGCAGGATGCCAAACGTTTTCGCGAAGCGGCCGACCGCCTGCAAGTGGAGTCCATCTACACCTGGCAAAAGAAGCAACCGGCCCCCTTTGTCTCGCTCGATCTCAATACCGTGTGGACCAGGACCCCCAATCAGCCCCGCCCCTTGAGTCTGCGCGGCAGCGCCGGGTTGCACCGCAGCTTCGGCAAACAGGCCAAGCTGCGCCTGGGGTTGGGTCTGGAACAGGATTTCGCCCGCAACCACCGCGAGGTCGGCCTGGAGTTGGTTCCCGAATACCGCCGGCAGCTGGGCAAGGGCAATGCCCTGAGCACCAACATGAAATTCTTTGCCGGGGCGGCCCCCACCCGACGGCTCTCCATTCAATCCTTCAATTCTCTTCAGATTCACCTGGTGGGGAACATCTATACCACCATCGACGCCAACCTCTTCGTCCACCGCGACAATCAGGTGGACCGCCTGGCGTTGAAGTCCGAACTGCAGGTGGGAATGGGCTATGCCTGGGACAAGAAGTGGTTCTGAAATTCCGCTTGCGCGACCCTCGCCGATTGTTCTTACTTGGGGGTAGCGTGCGCGCGAAAAATCACCTGCCAGGGGGTTGAGTTATGAAGGATGTATTGGGCATCATTCTTGGAGGTGGACAGGGCAAGAGGTTGTTCCCGCTGACCCTTTACCGGTCGAAGCCGGCGGTGCCCATCGGCGGCAAATACCGACTGATCGACATCCCCATCAGCAACTGCCTGCACGCCGGGATCGACAAAGTCTTTGTGCTCACCCAGTTCAACTCCACCTCCCTGCATCGCCACATCAGCACCTCCTATCGCTTCGACCACTTTTCCGATGGTTTTGTCGAAATCCTGGCGGCGATGCAGACCATGGATACCACCGATTGGTACCAGGGCACTGCCGACGCGGTGCGCCAGCAACTGCGCCACATCATGTCCAGAAGGGCGGACCAATGCCTGATTCTTTCGGGTGATCATCTCTACCGCATGGATTACCGCATCTTTGTCGAGGAGCACCGCCGGCGCGGCGCGGATCTGTCGATCGCGGTCAAGCCCGTAAGCCGCGAGCAGGCGCCAAGCCTGGGTATCCTGAAAATGGCCCCCGACGGCAGGATCGTTGATTTCCGCGAAAAACCCCAACCTGGACCAGAGTTGGAGGAATTGCGTCTGCCCGGTCCTGGAGAAGAGCGCTATCTGGCCTCGATGGGGATCTATCTCTTTGAGCCCCAGGTGATGACCAGTCTGTTGATGACCAACAAAAAGGAGGATTTCGGTAAACACATTATCCCGGATGCCATCCAGGAGGTGGGGGTCTACGCCCATATGTTCGACGGCTACTGGGAGGATATCGGCACCATCCGCTCTTTTTACGATGCTAACCTGGCCCTTACCACCCCTGAACCGCACTTCGAGTTCTACCAGCACAAAGGTCCCATCTATACCCGGCCGCGTTTCCTGCCCGGCGCCCGCATCGAAGGGTGCCAGATCGACCGCAGCATCATTTCCGAGGGATCCTATATCCAGGCGCAAAGCATCGCCAATTCAGTGATCGGGGTGCGCAGCATCATCGGTCCTGGCGCTCGGGTGAAGGACACGGTGATGATGGGCGCTGATTTCTACAATACCCCTGCCGACCTGGCCCGCCACGCCTCGCTTAACACCTCGGCCATCGGCATCGGGGCCGGGGCAGTGATCGAAAGGGCCATCATCGACAAGAATGCCCGCATCGGTGCCGGGGTGGTGATCACCAATGCCGCCCGCATCCAGGAGGCCGATGGCGTGGATTACTATATCCGCGACGGGATCGTGGTGGTGGCCAAAAACGCGGCCATCCCTCCGGGTACCGTGATCTGAACTGAGGAGGATGGGAAGCGATTGCCGCCACGAAGAGGCGAGGGGTTTCGTCATTTTCTTTTGTGACCCGCTCGAACCCCAGCCCCACGACGTGGATGTCAAACGCTGCTGCGCATCGCCGTGGTCTACAACATCCCCATCGCCTGCAACCGCTCCACGGCGGACTTCCTGATCTCCTCCCCCCTGATGGAAGAGGAATACCAGCGCCAGTTGGACGATTTCGAAAAGAAGATCAGGCCGGAAATCGCGAACAGACCGCCGTCCTCGGGGACCTGAGGACCGCTCCCGTCCCCTGTCTTGCTCCCTTGCAATCACAGCATGTACCCCAGCAAGAGAACAGGACCGGGTGGTTAGCCCGGTCCTGTTCTCTTGCCAGAAGGGTAGGGAGTTATTTGAGGAGGGTCATTTTCCTCGTCAGTACTGCTTCCCCTGTCTGGAGGCGGTAGAAGTAGGTGCCGCTGGGGAGACCGGCGGCATTGGATCGTTACACGAATGTAACCTTGGCGAAAAGGCGGTGTAACACGAGGTGTTTAGTTTAGTTCCCGGAAAGCGCAGAGATGCGAATCGCCTCTCATCCTCAACCAAGGAGAGATCGTGAGACTCAAGGCATTAGTGCTGGCCCTGACCCTCACCGGCGGGCTGGCCGTTCAGGCCCACGCAGCCGAAGGCAAAATCAGCGGGTACATGTTTGGGGACTACTACTACAATGTGAGCGGCCCAGCGGAAAAGGAGAACGGGTTCCAACTCCGTCGCATCTGCTTCACCTACGATATGAAGTGGAGCGAAAAAATCTCCGGCCGTTTCCGCCTCGAGGCCAATGACGCCCGTTTTTCCAAAAGCACCGGCAGGATGACCCCCTACGTAAAAGAATCCTCGATCACCTGGAAACAGGCCCAGGGTTCCCTGAGTGCTGGCCTCGTGCCCACCCTCACCTGGGCGTTTCAGGAAAAGGTGTGGGGATACCGTTCGATTGAGAAAACGATCATGGATCTGCGCAATAATGGCTCTGCGGTTGACCTCGGTCTACAGTGGAACCGCAAGCTGGGGGGCTCGTCCAGCGTCGCCCTGATGCTGAGCAATGGGGACGGCACCTCGGCCGAAACCAACAACAACAAGAAGATTGCACTCCAGGTTCTGACCAAGGTCGCTGGTCTGGATGCCAAGGTTTACGCTGACATGGAGACCCCGGAAAAGGAAAAGGGCAAGACCACCTTGGCCGGCTTTATCGGCAAGAATGGCGACGGTTTCCACGGTGGCATCGAGGCCTTCTACCGCATCGACAAAAAGGCGGCAGCAGGAGAAGACCAGAAAGGATTCGGGGTCTCTCTCTTCGGGGCCAAGCCGGTAAGCGAGGGCAAGAAGGTCTTTGCGCGTGTCGATCTGTACGAGTCCAACAGCGATGCCGAGGACGACCAGCAGATGTTGATCGGGGGGCTGGATTGGGCCCTGGCCAAGGACCTGCACCTGATGCCCAATGTAATGGTGACCCTGTACCAGGATTCCAACATTGACACCCAGTTGGTACCGCGGATCACGGGCTTTTTCGAATTCTGAAATCCGACCGCTACACAGGGTTCACCTGGTTGTCGCCAAACTGCAACACGGGTGAGGTAAATTTAGGAACGCGGTTTTAGGCGCGTAGACAAGCCCATCAAAGGAGTTTTGCGATGCGCAAGATCTTTTCCCTCGCGGCTGCCGGCCTCTTGGCGGGAACCTCCCTCCAGGCCCAGACCCCGACCGTGGATACCCGCTATCAGACCTATACCAAGGTCAGCGGCATCTCGGGCAACGCCAGCAGTATCGGCTCTGACACCATGAACAATCTGATGACCCTGTGGCTCGAGGGTTTCCGGAAGTACTATCCCAATGTGACCATCCAGATCGAAGGCAAGGGGTCTAGCACGGCCCCGCCGGCCCTGATTGAGGGCACCGCCCAGTTTGGGCCCATGTCGCGGCCGATGAAATCGACCGAGGTGGACCAGTTCGAGACCAAGTACGGATACAAACCCACGGCCCTGGGCACGGCTCTGGACGCCCTGGCAGTTTTTGTCAATAAAGACAATCCGATCCAGGGGCTGTCCCTGGCCGAGGTGGACGCCATCTTCTCAAAAAACCGCAAGAGCGGCGCGCCTGAGGATATCACCTCTTGGGGCCAGCTCGGCCTGAAGGAGGACTGGGCTGGGGCGCACATCAGCCTGTACGGCCGCAACTCCGCGTCGGGCACCTATGGTTTCTTCAAGGATCATGCGCTGGCCAAGGGGGATTACAAGGACGAGGTGAAGGAGCAGCCCGGTTCCTCCTCGGTGGTTCAGGGCATCACCACCGATCGTTTTGGCATCGGTTACAGTGGCCTCGGTTATGTAACCTCCGGGGTGCGGGCGGTGCCACTGGCTGCCAAGGAAGGGGAGGTCTTCAAGGAAGGCACCCTACAGAATGTCCTCGAAGGCAGCTATCCCCTGGGCCGGTATCTCTTCCTCTATATCAACAAGGCCCCTGGCAAGGAACCGGATTCCTTGGTGCGGGAGTTTGCGAAGTTCGTATTTTCCAAGGAGGGGCAGGAGATCGTGATCAAAGACGGTTTCATGCCGGTGCCCTTTGAGGTCGCCACTAAAGAACTCGCCAAACTCAAGACCAAATAGACGGATCACCAACCTTGCCCAGAGCATCGTATCGCGCATTCGGCGCCCGAGCCCGGTTCCTCGATGGGCTCGGGCGTTATGCCATCGCCATCGGGGGCATCTCCGTCATCGCCGCGGTGCTGGCTATCTTCGCCTTCATCGCCCGCGAGGCCCTGCCCCTCTTCCAGCACGCTGGCCTGCAGGAGGGGGTCCACTTCCCCCAGAACCGCCAGGTGTTGGCCGCCGCGCTCGACCCCTATGGCGAGGTGGCGCTGCTGGCGGGGAAAGAGGGCGTGGAATTCCTGCGACTGGGCAGCGGGGAATCGCTGGGGCTGAAACGCCCGGTCATCCTCGACTCGCAGCAGGTGCTCTGCGCCTGGGTGGCCCCGGAGGAGGGGTGGCTGGGGTTGGGCCTGGAAAAGGGTTCAGTGCTGGTGGGTAGGTACACCTTTGACATTGCGTACGACAATTCGATTCGCTCCGTCACCCCCGCCCTGGTATTTGAGGACCCGCTGGAACTGACCAGCGAGAGCCTGGAAAAGGTAGTGGTGCGCCACGACGGCGAGGGCCGGCTCAGTGTTGCCGGGATCACCGCCGCCGGCAAGATCGCCCTTGCCCGGCGCGAGCAGAAGGAAGGCCTGCTGGGGCCGGGACCGGTGGCAACCGATCGTCTGGAATTGTCCTTACCTCTGCCGGGCAAACCCACGGCTCTGCTGGTGAACCGCGCTGGAAGCCAGGTGCTGGTCGGCACGGATCAGGGGGAGGTGGGGGAGTGGCAGTTGGGCGATCTCAACGAGCAACCCGTTTGGCAGGGCAGTATCAGGACCTCGACCGCGGCGGTGACTGCCCTGGGCTATGTACTAGGTGAGAATACGGTGCTGGTGGGGGATGCGGCAGGGCAGGTGCTGGGTTGCTTCAAGACCGGAAAGGGTAAGACCTATAAGATTGCGCACCGGCTGCAGGCACACCCGGCGGCGGTGAGCGGGTTCGCGGCTTCAGCGCGGGATCGGCAGTTTCTCAGCGCCGATATCCAAGGCAACCTGGCCTTACACCATATGACCTCGGACCAGACCTTCTTTCGACTACAGATAGACCAGAGTGGGATCGCTGCTTTGGTTTTTTCTCCCAAGGCAGATGGGTTGTTGTTGGTGGGGAATTCAGGGGAGGTGCACCATTTTGGACTGGACAATCCCCACCCCGAGATCACCGCAGGAACCTTGTTCGGCAAGGTCTGGTACGAAGGGTACGAAGCGCCCGCGTATGTCTGGCAGTCCACCGGCGGCTCGGACGACTTTGAGCCCAAGTTCAGCCTGGTCCCCCTGATCTTTGGCACCATCAAAGGTACCTTCTACGCTCTTTTTCTTGCGCTGCCCCTGGCAGTGCTGGCCGCCCTTTACACCGCGGAGTTCGCCTCGCCCTCGCTGCGCACCGTGATCAAGCCCGCCGTGGAGGTGATGGCTTCGCTGCCCAGCGTGATCCTAGGGCTGATGGCCGGTCTCTGGCTGGCGCCCTTGCTGGAGCAGGGTTTGGCCGGAGTTTTTGTCATGCTGCCCTTGCTGCCTTTGTTGGTGTTAGGGGCGGTCTGGGTAAAAAGACGGGTGCCAGGTCAGGGCACCAGGGGGCTCACTTCCCGGGTCGAATTGGGCATCCTGGTGGGCTTGGTGCTGCTGGGCGGGTTCCTGGCCTTTGGGGTGCTGGGGCCGCTGGCTGAGCAGACCTTCCTGGGAGGTAGCATGCGCCAGTGGTTGGCCGCTTCGGTAAAATACGAACAGCGCAATTCCCTGGTGGTGGGTTTTGCGATGGGTTTTGCCGTGGTACCCCTGATCTTCACCATTTGCGAGGACGCCTTATCTACGGTCCCGGCCCACCTGCGCGCTGGTTCCCTAGCCCTGGGGGCCACACCCTGGCAGACGGCCGTGCGGGTGGTGCTGCCCATGGCCCTGCCAGGCATCTTTTCGGCCACCATGATCGGCTTTGGGCGGGCAGTGGGCGAAACCATGATTG
Organism: Candidatus Latescibacterota bacterium; assembly: GCA_009691525.1. GTDB lineage: Bacteria > Latescibacterota > UBA2968 > UBA8231 > UBA8231 > SICG01. The sequence continues at coordinate 17,702 of SICG01000088.1, forward strand.
TGTTGATGGCCACCGGTAATACCCCGATCATGGACTGGAGCCTTTTTAATGGCATGCGCGCTATTTCCGCCAATATCGCGGTGGAACTGCCAGAGGCGCCCTTCCACAGCAGTCTGTACCGGGTGCTTTTTCTGAGCGGGTTGCTGCTCTTTGGTGTCACCTTCTTCATCAACACCCTGGCGGAGCTGGTACGCCAGCGGTTGCGGGACAAGTACAGCAAATTATGAGAGGCAAATTCTGGCAAAGCGGCGATCCCTTTATCTGGCTCACCGGCGGGGCCTTGGCCTGTTGTCTGCTGATGGTGGCGGGACTGGTGGCGGTGATCGCCAGTAATGCGCTGGGTTTTTTCTGGCCCCGTGTTCTGGTGCAGCTGGAGCTACTGGATGGGACCCGGATGATGGGAAAACAGATGGCCCGCCAGGAGGTCCCCGGGCAGGAAGGCGCCCATCGCCTCCAGTTCAAGGTGGGGAACCGGGATGTATACGGCCTGGATTTTCGCTGGGTCGATGAGGCGCAGATCCGCGCTCAGGCGGAACCAGCAGAGGCCGTGCTACTGGAACGCCTGGAGTGGGGGGAGATGTACGGGTACATCGGTGGCTTGTACGAAGGGGATCAACCAGTGGCCGCCGGCGGAGCCGAGGGCTGGAACAAGTTAAAGGAGTTGCTATCGCAGTGCAAAATCGAACGGGCGGAGATCCGGCGGCTGGAGCGGGAGGAGATTAGCGACCTCAACTACGAAATCACGGAGCTGCAAAAGCAGCAGCGCCGCGCTCCCACCGAGGCCCGGGCCGCACAGATCGCCCAGGTCCAGGTGCAGTTTGAACAGGTGGCCGAGGCATTGACCAGGTTGCGCCGCGTCAGCGAGCGTTACACCCTGGTGATGCAGATGGCCGGAGGAGAGGAGCGCCGGGTCGAAGTGGTCGGAGTGTTACACGTGTACCGACCCAACCAGCTGGGCTTGGTTGAGAAGGTGGGGATATACTTGGGTAAATGCTGGGAATTCCTCGCCGATGAACCGCGAGAATCCAACACCGAAGGGGGGATCTTTCCCGCCATCTTCGGCACGGTGATGATGGTGCTACTGATGAGTCTGGCTGCGGTGCCCTTCGGCATTATCGCGGCGCTCTACCTGAGGGAGTACGCCAAACAAGGGGGGCTGGTGCGCATCATCCGCATCGCGGTGAATAATTTGGCTGGGGTGCCCTCCATCGTTTTCGGAATGTTCGGCCTGGGCTTCTTCGTCTACGGGGTGGGTGGGGCGATGGACCAACTCTTCTACGCCGACAACCTGCCCAACCCGACCTTCGGCACAGGCGGCATTCTCTGGGCTTCCCTGACCCTGGCCCTGCTCACGGTGCCGGTGGTGATCGTAGCTACTGAGGAAGGGCTGGCGGCAGTGCCCCGCGAGTTGCGCGAAGGATCGCTGGCGCTGGGCTCCACCAAATTACAGATGATCTGGCGCGTGGTGCTGCCCAGCGCCTTGCCTGGCATTCTCACCGGGGTGATCCTGGCCACCGCC
>SICG01000089.1 GCA_009691525.1 Candidatus Latescibacterota bacterium
CCAGGTGCAGGGTGCCCCCTCCACCCATGGAGTGGCCGGTCAGATAGAGGCGATTGGCGTCGATGTGGCAGGTCTGCTGGACATCCTGGATGACCCGCCAAACATCCTCCTCGCCGAGTTGGGTGGCGTAGCCGATATTATTCCGGTTGTACGCAGTGGCGACGACGAAGCCCTGGTCCTGGTACGCCCCGCCCAAACACCGCCTGCATGGCTTCTTCTGGGTTGCCGCGGTACCCGTGCAGCATCACCACCAGCGGATAGGGCTGCTACTGATCGAAGTCAGTGGGCATAAAGGCCATAGGGCTGCAATCTGCCGTCCAATTCTGAGCGGGACGCCTTGAACATGAACCCGGTCCTACCGGCAAATCCCTCGGCGAAAAACTCTTCTTGGGCCATAGTCTCTCCGTGGCCATTCCTGCTCGCGCAGCGCAATCCACGTTAGGATAGGGCGCGAGGTGGAGAAGAGCAACCGCAGGCAGACTTCGCCGACAAATCTTTGATAGGGCCGGGGGATTGTGCTACCTTCACTGTCGATTTTCACGGGAGGAAACACATGAAGAAGATATTCTGGATCATCGCCCTGGTGCTGGTCCTGGCAACGGGGGCCGCTGCCGAGGAGTGGCACGGTTTCGACCCAGCCGGTTTTGACGGGCTCATGCTCAAGCCCGAGCAGTTGCAGGCCATGGTGGCCGAACTCAAGCCGCACCGGCCGCCCAAGAACGGCGAGCACTATGTCTTTGCCTTTGCCAATCTGCAGCGCGACATGGCCTTTGGCATCAAGGTGGAGGAGGGCATTAAGGCCAACGCCGCCGCTGCTGGCGTCGAGTTGTTAGTGGCCGACAATCGGCTCGACGGTCCCACCGCCCTGGCCAATGCCGAGAGCTTTGTGCGGCGGGGGGTGGATTTTGTCATCGAATTCCAGACCGATGTGAACTTTGGCCCCACCATCATGCAGAAGTTCGCCAAGGCCGGCATCGGGGTGGTGGCCATCGACATCCCCATGCCGGGGGCCACCTTCTTTGGGGCCGACAACCCGCGTTCGGGTTTTATGGGCGGTTCGTACCTGGGCCAGGCGGCCCTGGCCCGCTTTGGCGCCGAAGGGGTGGCCAAGGGATACCTGGTGGTGGGCGAGTTGCCCCAGTCCGGGGCCATCCCGGCCATGCGCACCGAAGGCCAGGTGGCCGGTTTTATGGCGGTGCTGCCCGACTTTCCCGGGGATCACTTGGTTCGCATCGATACCAAGAACACCCTGCAGTACTCTTTCCAGCAGATGAGCAACGTGCTGGCCCGCATCCCCCCGGGCGCGCCGCTGATGTTGACGGCCATCAACGACCAGTCGGTGACCGGCATGCTGCGGGCAGTGCAGCAGGCAGGCCGGCAGGGGGATGCCATTGCGGTGGGCAACGGCGCCGATGAGTTGGAGACCTTGGCCAAAGAGGAAACGTTAGTCGCCTCGGTGGCCTACTTCCCCGAGCGCTACGGCAACTACCTCATCCCCATCGGTTTGATGGCGCTGGCCGGACGCCCCCTGCCCTTGGCGGTGCTGGTCCGGCACCTGATGGTCACCCGGGCCAATATCTGCCAGTTTTATCCCGACTTCCCCTGCCAGGAACAGGGGCCGGGCTTTTCCTACCTCTTCCCCCAGGAAGCCTTTGGCCGGCACCTGGCCGGGCTGAAGGGCAAGCCGGAACTGGCCGGGTACGAAACCCTCCTCCCCGCCCGTTGAAGGCAGATGTCTAGGTTCTACGCGCTGATCGCCAAGCCTTGGGCCGGGGTGGGCTTGCTGCTGCTTTTTTATTTGGGGGTGATCGCCTGCTTCGCCCTGCTCTCGCCCTGGTTCCTCACCTTTGATAACCTGGTCAGCATCGGGGCCAATATGGCCTTCATCGGTTTGATGGCGGCGGCGCAGACCCCGCTGATCATCGCCGGGGGCCTGGATCTGTCAGTGGCGGCGGTGGCCGGATTGGCCGGGGTGGTGGTGGCCCTGTTGCACGCCGGGGGCATGGACGTGTGGCTGGCCGCGCTCTTGGCCCTGGCACTGGGCGGGGGGATCGGGGCGATCAACGGGGTGTTGACCACCCGTCTGCACTTCAACCCCTTCATCGCCACCCTGGGGACCATGAGTGTGGTGGGCGGACTGGCCCTGGTGTTGACGGGCGGCCTGACCAAGCCCCTGCTGGTGGATTCCTTTGCCTGGCTGGGCAATGGCCAGCTAGGTGGCCTGCCTGTGCCGCTGCTCTTGATGCTGGCAGTGTACGCGGTGCTGGGCTGGGTGCTGCGCCACACCCGCCTTGGGCGCTATACCTATGCTGCGGGCAGCAACGCGGTGGCCAGCCGGCTGATGGGGCTGCCGGTGGAGCGCATGCTGATCGTCCTGTACGTGGGTTCGGGGATGAGTGGGGCGCTCAGTGGATTGGTGTTGGCGGCGATGCTGGGAGCCGGGGCGCCGGATGCGGCGGGCAAACATCTGCTGACGGTGGTGGCAGCGGTGATCCTGGGCGGCACCAGTCTGTTGGGCGGGCGGGGCAGTGTGTGGGGGACCTTGCTGGCGGTGCTGCTACTGGGCACCCTCAACAACGGGCTGACGCTGCTGGATGTATCGAGTTTCTGGCAGGACGTGACCCGGGGCGCGGTGTTATTGGCAGCCATCGGCCTGGACCAGTTGCGCACCCGCGCTTTGGGGGAGTGAAGGCGTTAATGGGCGATCTCCACCAGCGGTTCCTCGGGCAAGAGTTCCTCCCCTTTTTTCTTGACGGAAAGCCAGAATACGGACCGGTGAAAATCCCCGGTGTTGCTGATCGCGCGATGGATCGTCTGAAAGTCCAACTTGGTAACCGAGAAGGGTTTGACCAGCAACTGCCGCACGCTCACGTAATCGCAATGGTCCACCAGGTACTCGATGTCCACCCGGTCCAGATCGGCGGTGGCCCGTGACCAAGTCTCCCCGGAAAGAGCAGGCGGCAGCACCAAATACTGTATGCAATTATGCTCTGTCAGCCGGGTCAGCGGAATAAAGATGCTCGAATAATCGTGGGCGTAGTCGATGTGCCATTCCTGGGGCCGGGACCCGATGGGGTTGACCACCCAGCCATAGCCATCCAACTCCACCGAGTCTTCGGGGTAGGCGTTGTCTGCCATCCACCTGGCCCAGGCGTCGAGTTCATCGATGCCCTCTACCGGCATCTTCTCACCACTGCCGGATCGCTGCCACAGATTGATCCAGAAGGTCTCCTTGCCCGCTATACTCCGCTCCCATTCATCCCCAAACTTGAGCAAACTCGCACGGTACACCGACTGAAGCAATTCCTGCTCCGGCCCGGCCAAGACGCCGAGCAAGGCGATGCCGGTGGGATCGTCCTGGGAAGGTACAGGCGACTGGAAGGGTTGTCCGTGCATAGTCATCTCACCTTAGAAACCAGATAGTGCTGCAAGTACTGCCGGGTACCCCAACCAACTGGGCACCGCGTCGCCAATCCATTTACACAGAAGAGTGCGGTTTGGTACCAAGTCAGCCGGTGCAAAAACGAAGCTATCTGGAAAACCTTGGATGCGAGCCGCTTCCCTCGGAGTGATCACGCGACGTTGCGAAGGGTGGATATAACGCCCTCGACCGGGCGTATTGAACCCGGTCGTGTACGCGAATTCGCCGGTCTCTCCGCGACCATAGACGTGATAGGCGACCAGAGGCAGATGAACCGGTAGGCCGGCGATCTTCGCGTAGACCGTCCGCGTGAGTCTCGGGCTCAATAGGACCGTCCACCGATTCTCCGCTTCCAAGTTGACGGTAGCCAATCGACGGTCGAACAACACGTGTATGTCGGCGCGCAGGAGCACACCATTACGGACGTCATTTGTATGCGGCCCTTTGAAGGGACGGATATGGGCGGCCTCAAGCGTCTCGGCCACATCCGATCTTGAGAACGCGCACATTCCTTTCGGACTCAATTGCTCCATACCGCCTGAAACTTCGCGCCTTCTAACAATGACCCATGTCGACGCCCTCGCCGACGGACGCGAAATGTAGGATGTATAAAGCACCGGTTTTACCCGGCTGACAAGCAGGGGTGCGCCCGAATCGGGCCCCTGGCCGGCCAAGGTGCCGACAGCCGCGCAGTGAGGCACGGGGATTATACATTTGAAGGACTAGATCTGGTCCCACTTCGGCACTTCGCTGTTTTTGACCTTGCGCAGCACCCGGTCAAAATCCTCGCGAATCTTCCGGGCTGATTTGCCTTCCAGCCGCTGCTCCAGATAGGAAAAGGCTTCCAGGGTGGCGATTTGGCGGGTGAGCGAATAGGTGATTAGCTGGTTGACGGACACTCGCTGACGCTGGGCTTGAGTCTGCAGGCGGCGCTTCAGGTCAGCCGGCATGCGCACTAGCACGGCGTTGATCTTATTCATGGTCTTTTCTCCATTGCGGATAAAATTCTATGGGTGATCACCGCAAAATGCATGGGTCCCAGTTCCCCCGAAGTGAAATCGCGGACATTGCGGGTGATCAGAAAGTCGGACTGACTGACAAAAGCACACTCGACAAACAGGTCATCATCCGCGTCAGTTAGATTGGGCCGCCACAGAAACGACAACGAGTGCAAATCCCCGTTCAAGAGCAGCAGATCCAATACTGCGTCTACCTCCCCGCGAGTCATTTCCAGGTCGCGCAGGGTCTCAGGGCGGTACAGGACTTCCTGGTATTCAAAGAAACCGGAACCGTCAAGGCGACCGTCAGCTTCTGCTGACGGAGGAGCTGCAAGATCTGATGCGATGCCCCGCGCGTGCTGTACAGGGCCTGGTAAAGTACACTAGTGTCCAAGGTGATCTTGGTCATGGATCATGTGATATCGTATCCGATATCAGTGCGCAAGTGGACGATTACTGAAAGTACTCCCTCCCAGGCTGCCAAAAGCGCTCGATGTGGAGCCGGCGCGCGGGGGGCACCTAGCCTCAGCGGGACACTTCCAACCCCTCGCGCACCTGCTGCCTCAGCCAGTCCTCCTGCTCGGTGATGCCTTCGCAGAGGCGGGCGGCGGCCATCAGGGGAAACCAGCGATGGTATGCATCCCGGCGGGTGGGGGCGGCTTCGAGGTAACAATCGAGATAGGTCTGGTGGAAGTGCTGCGCGGCCTGCCGAAATTCGGCGGGGACTTCACTGGTTTCGATGTGGCCCAGGAAGAGCAGGGAGGAGCGCGCCAGATCCGCAGCCGGACATCCCCGGGTGGCGTTGAGCCAGTCGATGATCACTGGGCCCTGATCGCTAAGCATGATATTGCCGGGGTGGAAGTCTCCGTGGCAGAGTCGGTCTCCAGCCGGCTGCCGGGCCAGGGCCTGCAGGGCGGCTTCGCGTTCGGTGCCGGAGAGTTGCGGGGCGTGGCGGATTCTGCCGGCCAGCAGCTCTTTCTGGGCCGGCAGATCGTCGGGGGCAAGGCGTTCGTGCAGGGCCGGGTGCAGGTGGGCCAGTTGCCGGGCTGCCTCCTCGAAACAGGCGGACTCCCGCTCCAGCCGCGCCATCATCGACTATCCCCCCACCCGCGCGAAGACCAGTCCAGTGCGGTCTCCGAGTTGGACCACTTCGCCCACGGCAGGCACCGGCAGGCCCAAGGCCCGAGCCGCGGTGGTCTTGCGCCGCTCGGCCTCGACATCGCTGGCCCAGACCCAGGGCTGGCAGAGCTTGAGGACTTGGGTCTCTCCCCAGGCGTAGATCTCGGCGGTGCGCCCCGTCGCCAGTCGCTCCCCGGGGGAATGGCTCAATAGAGCGCGTCCACCGGCGTGAGCGGGAAGGGCTGGGGCCAGGGATAGATCTGGGCGCCATCCGGCAGGTGCAGATCCGCCGGACCCCAACTCAGGTGCAGGATGCGGCGGTGTTGCTGGTCAGAGGTCATCTTCTCCGAGCGGTGGAGGGTAAGGGGGTTGTAGAAGAGGGCCGAGCCGATGGACTGGGGCGCGGACACGCCTTTGTTGCTGCCGTGGAGAGCGGCCACGCTCTGGTTATCGCCCAGGTGCCCATGGTGGGTGCCGGGCAGGACGTAGAGCCCACCGCTGTCGGGCAGGGCCGGGTCTAGGGCCAGCCGGCAGGTGACATCGCCGGCCAGTTCGAGGCCCCGGGTGGAGTACACCGGCAGGCCGCCGCGCACGTCGTCCTTTTCGCCGGGGGGAATCTGGGCCACGTAGATGCCGGTGTCCTGGTGCCAGGGCACCTCCCAGTTATGTTCAGGATCTTTGTCGAGCAGCAGGCCGCCGGTCACCCGCACCAGCTTGCCGATCAGTTGTTGCACCAGCGTCAGCACCGGGCGGTACTGGATGATGCGCCCCAGGGGGCCGGCGCGTTTGGGCAGGTCGTGGATGATGGTGAGGTAGTTGTCCGAGGTGCTGAGGCCGATATCGCCGGGATGGCGGGCCAGATTCAACTGCTCGATGGCGGCGCGCAGCATTTCGGCTTGGGCCAGGGTGATGACGTTTTCAACTACCAGGTAGCCCTGGTCGCGGAAGTGGGCGATTTGTTCCTGGGTCAGTTCCATATCAAAACCCCAGTTGCGGGACGATGGGGCATTTGGTCAGCTCTTCCGGTCCCTTTGCGGAGACGTAGATCATATTCTCCACCCGCGCCCCGCCCAGGCCGGGCACGTAGAGCCCCGGCTCGCAGGAAAGGGCGTCTCCGGCCTGCAAGACATCGCCGCTCTCGCGGTTGATGCCGGGCCGGTCGCCTCCCAGGCCCAGGCCGTGGCTGAGGTGGTGGACAAAGTATTTGGCCCAGCCCTTGGCCGCGTAGCAGTCTACCACCCCCTGGTAGATTTTGCGGCCCTCGGCCCCCGGCACCATCGCCTGGGAGGCGGCGCGGTAGGCTTGGTGCACAGTGGCCAGCAACTCGCGCTGCTGGGCGTTGCCCTCGCCGACGATGACCGCCCGGGTCATGTCGCCCAGGTAGCCATGTACGTAGGCGGCCATGTCGATGAAGAGCATGTCGCCTTCTTTGATCACCCGGCGCGGGTCCTCGCCGCTGTCCAGGTAATAGGTGCCGATGCCCACCGCGGGGTTCATGACCGCGTATTCGGCGCCGGCCCGCAGCATGGCGGCAGTGCCCTCGGCCACCACTTCGAGGGTGGTCAGCCCTGGGCGCACGGTTTTGAAGGCAGTGCTCATGCCTAGGTCGGAGATGCGGGCGGCCTCGCGCATGAAGGCCAGGTCGCGCTCGTCCTTGCAGCGGCGCAGCACCGCGCCCACGTCGTCGACCACCACCTCGGTGCCGGCAATCTGCGGGCTGAGGTGGTCCGAGACGATCTTCTTGAGGCCGGCCTTCCGCAAATACGCGTCGAGTTGGTCCATCGGGGAGGGATCGCCCAGTTCGCAGGGGATGACCTCGCAGTTGGGCAGCATATCCCGGCAGGCGTTGGCGATCCAGATTCCGGGGAAAATCACGGTGCGGTCGGCGCTGAAGAGGATGGCCGGGGCGCTGCCCCGCGAGATCACCGTGCTGGGATCGGGGTGGTCGAGGAAGTAGAGCTGGTTGGGACGGCTCTGGGCCAGGAAAGCTTGGGCCCCGGACCGGTCGAGGATCTCGGCGAGTCGTTGGCGGCGCGAGGGCATAAAAAACCTCTGGGCTGGGAATCAGGGTGAAGGGAAGGGAGTCATTTCAACAGGCGGTCGAGGGAAACCTCGAGGAAACCGGGAACATCCACCCTGACAGCGCACTCCACCTCGTTGCCGACCAGGTGGTCGTCGATAACAAAGGGGCGGCGGTCCACCACCAGCTGCCCGGCGGTTAGTTCGCCATCGGGTTCGACGTCGATCCACAGGGGCTGGACCTTGCACAATTCGGGAAAGATGGACAGGCCCACAGCCAGGGGGTCGTGCAGGTGCATACCCCGGCGGCCGTACAACTGGCTCTCGAAAGCCATCACCGTCTGAGTAGCGGCGGCACAGAAAAGGGCGAGGGCGTCTTCTCTGCCGGCCAGGCGCTGCTGGATGGAGCAGATCCTGGTCCAGCCAGAGCGCCGGGCCGCCTCCAGCGGGACCAGGGCGATATTGGCCCCCGAATTGACGACCTGACGGGCGGCGTGCGGGTCGGCGTGGAAGTTGAACTCGGCCTGGGGCGAGATATTGCCCGGCTCGTGTAACACCCCACCCATGATCACCAGCCGGCGGGCCTGGCTCAGGATGCCGGGGCACCGGGCCTCCGCCAGGGCCAGGTTGGTGAGGGGACGGTGGCCACCACGATCACCTCGCCCAGACGGGCCTCGATGTTTTCGATCAAGAAGGTAACGGCGTTGCCGGCCGGCATGGCCTCGGGTTCGGGCAGATCCGCTCCGCCCAGGCCTCCGGGCCCATGCACCTCGTAGGTGTAGCGCGGTTCGCGGGCGAGGGGCCTGGGCGCCCCCATACATACCGGCACATCCGTGCGGCCAGCCAGCTCCAGCACCTTGAGGGTGTTTTCGGTGGCCTGGTCCAGGGGCACATTGCCGCTCACCGTGGTCAGGCCGATGATCTCCAGTTCGGGGGAATGCAGGGCCATGAGGATGGCCAGGGCGTCATCCACTCCGGGGTCGACATCCAAAATCACAGGTCGCATTGGAACCTCATTGGTTGTCTTCGGCGCGGTCTGCCGGCAGGTAACCTACCTGCTGGCGGGCTTCTTCCAGGTCCACCCAGCGCCACTGGTTGTCCGACATGCCGTAGTAAATGGCGAAACGCAAATCCTCGGGAGCGTCGATGCAGCGCTGGATCAGTTGGGCCATGTCGGCCTGGCTGCACCAGAGGTGGCTAGACCCGGCGTTGGGAGGCCGGTCCTCGGCCACCACCCAACCGGGGCGTATACACAGGCAGGACATGCCGTGGCTGTAGGCGTAGACCTGGGCCAGAGACTCGCTCCACACCTTGGAGGCGGCGTAGAGGTTGCGCGGCCGGGGTAGGTCAGTGCCCTTTACCTTGGTGAAGTTCTCGGGCACATCCTGATGGCGGCCCTCGATGATGGCCAGGTACGGCTCCTGCTGCATGTTGCCGGTGGAAACCTGGATGGTGCTGGCGGCGATGAGGCGCTTGACCCCAGCCAGGCGGCAGGCCTCGAAAATGTGATACGCGCCGATGATGTTGTTGTGCAGCAGGCTCTCCCAGCCCCGGCCCGCCGGGTCGGCGGCCAGATGGACCATCACGTCCATGCCTTGCACGGCCCGGCCGAGGCCCACCGTGTCCAGCAGGTCACACTGGACGAAGCGTTCGGCGGGGATGTCGCAGACCCAGTGCTCTGGCACCCGGTCCGAGAGCTGGCGGCTGAGGTCGAGGCCATAGACCTCGTAGCGCTCGGGGTGGCGGCGCAGCCAGGTGTAGGCAGCGTAGCCGATCAGGCCGGTGACGCCGGTGATCAGGATCTTTTTCGGGGGCATCGGCAACTCCATCTAACCCGGCACCAGCCGCAACCAATGCTCTCAGGTTTGGGATCAGGTGTATATTTCATCAAATATAGGTATTGGCCCCCAACCGTCCCAGCGCGACAAAACTTTTGGCCCTGGCCGGCCGTCTTATATCCAGAACCGGAGATAGGGATGAGCGATGCAGACCTGATCGCCCGCTGCCTGAGCGGCGAAGAGGGGGCTTTCGACCTGCTGGCCGAGCGCTGGCACCGGCGGCTCTACAATTTCATCGTGCGCTATATTGGCGGCAATCGGGAAGAGGCCCAGGATCTCTGCCAGCAGACCCTGCTCAAGGCGTACCAGGGGCTGGGCCGGCTGCGCGAGCCCGAGCGCTTCTCCACCTGGCTGTACCAGATCGCGGTCAACGCCTGCCGCGACGAGTTCAGCCGCCGGAAGCAGCGCCCCACCGTCTCGGTAGAGGAGATCGGGGAACCGGTCGATCCCACTCGGGGCGGGGCGGAATTGGGCGCCCTGCGCCGCGACCTGCGCGACTGGCTGGAGCGGGGTCTGCAGGCCATCCCCGAGGAGCAGCGGCTGGTGGTGGTGATGAAGGAATACCAACAATTGAAGTTCACCGAAATCGCCGAGGTGCTGAAACTGCCGGTGAATACCGTCAAATCGCGCCTGTATTACGGGCTCAACAATCTGAGAAAAGTGCTGGCTGGCTGGCAGATCTCGCAGGAGGCCATTGATCATGAGTTGTGATTTGTCCGTTGAAGACCTGGTGGCCTATGTACACGGCGAGGTGGAACCGTCCCGCAAAGGGGCGATCACCGCGCACCTGGAGCAATGCCTGGCCTGTCAGGGCAGCTACCAGGAACTGCAGCAGACCCGCCGGCTGCTGGCGGCCTGGACCGACGAGGAGCCCTCGGCCAAATTGGTCTTCCTACCGCCCCGTTCCTCTGTCCGACACTGGAAAAAGTTAGGTTGGCGGCTGTCGCTGGCGGCAGCCGCCTCGCTGGTGATCCTGGCGTTGGGCCACTCCCAGATCGAGTACGGCCATGGGCAGTTGCGGCTGCAGTTGAGTCTGAGCGACACCCCAGCGGTCCAAGACAGCCTGGGCACGCCGCTCACCCGCGCCGAGTTCCTGCAGGCCCAGATCCAGCTGGCCGCGATGGTGCAGCAGGCCGTACAAACGGTCCAGAGCCAGCAGCGCCAGAATCTGGAGCAGGCCCTGCAGATTTCGCAGACGCAGCAGCGCCGGCAGCTGGAACAGGCCCTGACCAGTTTTGCCGTGGAACTGGACAAGCAGCGCCAGGAAGACCTGCAGGCCGTCAGTCAGGGGTTACAGGTCATCGACTGGTCCACCGCTGACCGTTTCACCCGCACCGAGGGATTGTTGCAGCAGTTGTTGATCACCGCCGTCGACCAATGAGGAGGTAGGGGATATGTGGCGCAGGGCAATCGCCTTCTTGAGCGCGCTGGTGCTGGTGCCGCTGGCCGCCGGGGCCGAAAGCTTCGATGCTCAGAAGATGCACCGCGACCTGGGCATCGCCGAAACCATCCTGGTCCACTTGCAGGGGGGGGAGGATCTGCCTTTTGCCAACCCGGTGCGGGGGGTATACCTCAAGGGGTACGGGGCGGTGTTCCTCAGCGCCGGCCAGAACCGAAATCTGCTGGTCGCCCTGATGGGCAGCCCGCAGGAGCAGGCGGAAGCGGCAAAAAAGACGCCGGGCGGCGACTTTGAGGTGTTTAAGGAGCAGACCGCCGAGTTCTTTCGCTCCTACGCCGATGCCATCGCCCAGGTGGGGGAGGAGGACCGCATCACTGTGCTGAGCGGAGACCTGGGCAGCGGCACCCCGGGGGCCCTGGGTTGGATGGGCTGGGGAAAGGGACGGGGCAGGAAGATGATGCGGAAGATGTTTGCGGTCGAGACGCCGGCTGATTCGGCCGGCTCGCACCCCAAAGGCGAGAAGATGTTTGAGGCTGAGGTTCCCCCGCCCGGAGGGCCAGGACCCAAGCCGGGAGGTCCGGGACCCAAACCAGAGGAAGATCTCTTCTTTAGGGTGCAGAAAGAACTCGAGGCTGCGGCACCGGAGCCGGCGATCTTCGAAGGATCGGTGAAAAAGGCAGACCTGCGGGCCCTGCACCGGGGCCGGCTCAGCGAGGAGGATTTCGCCAAACACCTCACCTGGCAGCAGCACCGCCCTGATCCCGTGGCCGCCAAGCAGGTAGACATCATGGCCGGCATTCTCGACAAGGCGCTGGCCGGAGAGGGGCAGGGACTCAGGTGCTCCGGGGTGTACCACGAGGGCCTGGGGGCGCTCTTTTTCGTCAACCTGGGGTTCGGCAAGATTTTTTCCGCCCTGACTCCGGCCCGTTTCGACCGCACCCAGCCGGTCATGCCCCAGATCGAGGCGGTGACCGATGAACAAGAGGTCCTGATCAAGGCCGAATTGGTGAAGGCGGTTGCCGAATACGGCCATGCCCTGCCGCTCAAGCCCGATGAATATCTGGTGGTCGAGGTGCATTCCGGGGGACCCCCCAAGATGTGCATCGACCTGCTGCTCCGGGTGCGGCAGGAAGAACTAGAAGCCTACCGCAAGGGCACCCTGAGTCTGGTAGAATTTGGCCAGAAGGTGGAGTTTGAGGAATAATCCACTGCCAAATATTGATGGCGGATGGGCGCATGCCTATTATGTCGACATGCGCTTTTCGGTTTTGGTGTTTACCCTCGCCTTCGCCACCCCTGCCCTGGCCGGGGAAAAGGTGTTGGGTATCACCCTCTCCACCCACGGCAGCGGCCAGGACTGGGGCAGCGACCAGATTGGGACTACCTTACAGGATATCCGCCAGGTGGGTGCCAACTGGGTGGCCATCCATCCCTATGCCCGCATCTCCGGCGAGGGCCAGGTCAGCTTCCGCGACTTCGACCCAGCCAGTCCCCCCGCGTACCTGATCCGGCCCATCCAGGAAGCCCACCAGCGGGGCATGAAGCTGTGTATCATCCCCCATCTGGCTTACTGGGGTTCCCCCTTCTCGTGGAAGGGGGACATCGCCTTTGAGCGGCCCGAGGATTGGGAGCGCTTCTGGCGGGATTATTCTTATTGGATCACCCGGCTGGCCGCCGCCTGCCAGGGGGCCGATGGTTTTGTGGTGGGCACCGAACTGGACCGCACCCTGGATCACGAGGACCAGTGGCGCAGCCTCATTGCCCAGGTGCGCAAAGTCACACCCGCGCCGCTGACCTACGCGGCCAACTGGGCCGATTACACCCGCGTACTCTTCTGGGACGCCCTCGATGTGGTGGGCATCCAGGCCTATTTCCCCCTGGTTGACCACCTGGACCCCACCCAGGAGGAGATCGAGGCTGGCTGGGCATTACGCGTAGGCGAGTTGCGCGCCTATTCCCAGCAGACCGGCAAATACATCCTCTTCACCGAACTGGGCTACAACCAGTCCTACCTGGCGCCTTTGGAGCCGTGGGACTACCAGGTGGACGGGGAGGATGCCCGCCCCATCCAGGAGACCTGTATGCGCACCGCACTGGAGGCAGTGGCCGGCGAATCGAGCATCGTCGGGGCCTTTCTGTGGAAGTGGTTCCCCAACCCCCGTCCAGTGGGCCGGGATTTTCAGCTGGCCACCCCGGCCATCGAGCAGATCATCTCCAGCATCTGGTGGCGCGGCCGATGAGCAGAACGGGATTGTTGACCTGGCTGGGGCTGCTGGCCGCCCTCACCCCGGCGGGGGCTCAGGCGCCGCTCGGCTTGGAACGGGCAGTGCAATTGGCCCTGGAGCGCAACGAGCGCGGCCGCACCGCCCAGCTAGAGGGCGAGGCCGCTGATGCCCGCGTGGCCAAGGCCCGGGCTTTTTTCTTTCCTGACCTCACCCTGGTGGGCAACTACACCCGCCGCGCCTACCAGACGGTGCGCGAGGTGGGCGGCGAGCAGGTGATCATCCAGCGGCGCAACGTGCTGGCCCCGCGCGCCACCGCCACCCTGACCCTTTTCGATCCGCGCGCCCTGCCCTTGTACCGCCAGACCCGGCGGGAGCGGGACGCCGCAAAACTGAATGCCCGCGAAGACCGGCGCTTGCTGGGCTTTGAGGCGGCCGACGCCTTTCTGCGCACCCTCAGCGCCGAGCAGGTACACGAGGCGGCGCACCGGCGGCTGGAGTTGGCCGAGCAGAGCCTGGCCGACGCGAGGGCGCGTTTTTCTGCTCAGTTGGTGGGCTCCAACGACGTGACCCGCGCCGAACTAGAGCTGGCCACGGCCAGGCACCAGGCCACCCGCGCCCAGGGCGAGCAGGAGAGCGCCTACCTGCACCTGGGCTACTTGCTCGACACCCCGGTGGCCGGATTGCTGGTCGCGCCCCAGGAGTTGCTCCAGATCGCCGCGCAGCCTCCCGGTGAGGAGACCCCACTCATCGAGGGGGCGCTCCGGAGTCGTCTGGATCTGGCGGCCAGCCAGCGCCATGCCGAGGCCCAAGCCGCCGCCGCCGGAGAGCCTTTGCGCCGGCTGCTGCCCAGCCTGAATGCCAATGGCCAATACCGGATGACCAACGAGGGGGGCCTGAGCGGGCGCACCCGCGATTGGTCAGCGGGCATGGACCTTAGCTGGAGCATCTTCGACCGAGGTCAACTCTGGGCCGACCGCAGCGAGCACCGCGCCCTGGCCCGCATCGCCGATCTAGCAGCCCAGGCCGCGGTCCGGCGCGCCGCGCTGGAGGTGCGTACGGCCCTGGTGGCCCTGACCAGCCAGCAGGCGGCCATCGACCAGGCCCAGGTGGCGGCCCAGGTGGCGCGGGTGAACGCCGCCCAGACCGCCGAACTCTATCGGCAGGGCCTGACCAGTGCCCTGGCGGTGGCCGATGCCAGCGCCCGGCTCTTTGAAGCCGAGGTCGCCCTGGCGCGCGAGCAATACGGGGTGGCGCTGGCCTATCTGGATCTGCGTTCTGCCCGCGGTTTGAACCCTGTAGGAGAGGAGTCTGCCCCATGAGTTGGTGCCGATTTGCGGGTGTGTTGCTCTTGGCAGCCGGCACGGTTGCCGGCTGCGGCGGCGGTCCGCCCGCCCAGGCCCAGGGCGCCAGGAAACAACTGCAATTCCCGGTCGAGGTGGCGCCGGTGGAGGCCCGCCGGGTCGATTACCGGGTGGATGCCGTCGGCTCGGTGGAGGCTTTTGAGGTGGTGCAGGTGACGGCCAGGGTCTCGGGAGTGGTGGAGCAGGTGCGCTTCACCGAGGGGCAGACGGTAGCCAAAGATCAGGTGCTGGTGGAGATCGAGCCGGACCGCTTCCGGCTGGCAGTGGAGGCGGCCAAGGCCACCCTGGCCAAGGCCCAGGCGGCCCAGGCCGAGGCGGGGGCCAGCCTGAAGCGGCGCGAAGGCGCCGTCATCCAGAACCCCGGGTTGATCCCCGGCGAGGAGTTGGAGACCTGGCGCACCCGCGTCAACACCGCCCAGGCCGAGGTGGCTCAGGCCCGCTCTGCCATGGAACTGGCCGAACTCAATCTGCACGACGCCCTGGTGCGCGCCCCAGTGGGGGGGGCCATGCAGACCCGCACGGTGCAGACCGGGCAATACGTGCAGCCTGGCGCCACCCTGGCCACCCTGGTGCGGCGCGATCCGCTGCTCTTGCGCTTCCAGGTGCCCGAACAAGACGCGGTGTCGCTGAAGCCGGGGACTGCGGTCAGCTTTGCGGTGCGCGACAGCCAGCACCGCTACAGCGCCCGCATCAGCCATGTGGCCGAAAGCGCCGACCTCAGTTCGCGCATGGTGCCGGTCACGGCCCAGATCGATGATCCGGCGCGGGGCCAGTTGCGGGCCGGGGCTTTTGCCCAGGTCTCGGTGCCGGTGGGCGAGTCGGTGCAGGCCCCGGTGGTGCCGCAGATCGCGGTGCGGCCCAGCGAGCGGGGTTTCCTGGCCTTCGTGGTCAAAGATAACACGGCCCAGGAACGCATCCTCACCCTCGGCATGCGCACCGCCGAGGGGTTGGTGGAGATCCGCACAGGGCTGCAGGCGGGCGAGTTGCTGGTGGTGCGCGGCGCCGAAGCCCTTTTTGAGGGCGCCTCAGTGAAGGTCAGCGGGGCCGCCCCGGCCCAGGAGGCCAAAGTGCCCACCGAGAAGTAAGTTGCCTCAACCTATATTGCAACCACAGCGAGCAGAAACGTGGGGCTGCTACACCTGATTAGTCGCGAGGCCAAGCCGTGAAACTCACCGAAGCCTGTATTGACAAACCGGTATTCGCCTGGATGCTGATGGCAGCCACCATCGTCTTTGGCGGGGTGGCCGCTTCCCGCATCGGCATCAGCCAGTTCCCCGACGTGGATTCCCCCAACATCTCGGTGAACGTCAATTGGGAGGGTGCGGCCCCCGAGGTGGTCGAGAACGACGTGGTCGAGATCCTCGAAGAGGCCCTGGTCCAGGTGGAGGGGGTGCGCTGGATCACCTCCTCGGCGCGGCAGGGCGGGGCCTCGCTCTCGGTGGAGTTGCACCTGGAGCGCGACGTGGATCTGGCCCTGCAGGATGTGCAGACCAAGGTCTCCCAGGCCCAGCTCCGCCTGCCCCGCGGCATGGACCCGCCGGTGATCTCCAAGTCCAACCCCGAGGACAACCCGATCATGTGGATCGGCCTTTCGGGGCCCTATCCGCGCCAGGTGCTCAGCGATTTTGCCCGCTACCGGTTGGCCGAAAAACTGCAGCAGGTGCCTGGGGTAGGCGAGATCATGATGGGCGGGTACCTGCAGCGCAACGTGCGTATCTGGATCGACGCCAACCGCCTCGACGAGAAGGGGCTGACGGTGACCGATGTGGTGGGGGCCCTGCAGCGCGAGCATATCGAGCTGCCGGCCGGCCGTCTGGAGACTGAAGGGCGCGAGGTAAACGTGCGGGTGCTGGGCGAAGCCATCGATCTGGGCACCCTGCGCCGCATCGTGGTGCGCGAGGTGGCCGGCAGCCCGGTGTACTTGGAGGAGGTGGCCCTGGTCGAGGACGGCTTCGAGGACATGCGCCGCATGGCCCGCGTCAACGGCCTGCCGGCCCAGGGTCTGGGGGTCAAGAAGCAGCGAGGGGCCAACGCCGTGGCCGTGGCCCAGGGCGTGCGCCAGGTGTTGGCGGACATCAAGCCCAGCCTGCCCGAGGGCATGGAACTGGGCATCAACTTCGACTCCACCCAGTTCATCGAGGACTCGGTGGAGAAGATCGAGTTCGAGCTGGTGGTCTCGGTGGTGCTGACCGCTATTGTCTGCTGGCTTTTCCTCGGTTCCCTGTCCAGCACCCTCAACGTGGTGCTGGCCATCCCGATGTCGCTCTTTGGCACCATCGCGGTGCTCTATTTCCTCGGCTATACCCTCAACACCTTCACCCTGCTGGGCCTGGCCCTGGCGGTGGGCATCGTCGTCGACGACGCCATCATGGTGATGGAGAATATTTTCCGCCGCGCCGAGGGCGGGGAGGACCGGGTGACCGCCGCCCGCGAGGGCACCCGGCAGATCGCCTTTGCGGCGCTGGCGGCGACCCTGGCGGTGGTGGCCATCTTCAGCCCAGTGATCTTCATGGAAGGGGTGACAGGCCGCTTCTTCATGCAGTTCGGCATCACCCTGTGTGTGGCGGTGCTGCTCTCCTACGTCGAGGCGGTGACCCTCGCCCCTTCTCGCTGCTCGCAACTCTTGAATACCTCGCGCGAGGGCCGCAACCGGGTGGGCCTGTGGGTGGACAGAGGGTTCCGCCGGCTGGAAGGGCGCTATGCCCGCATCCTGGGCGGGGGGCTGCGGCGTCCGTACCTGGTGCTGGGCCTGGGGGGCCTGCTCTTCGTGGGCTCGATCTTCCTGTTCCAGTCCCTGCCCAAGGAGATGGTTCCCTCCCAGGACCAGAGCCGGATGATGCTGCGGCTGCAGACGGCGGTGGGTTCGGACCTGGAGGAGACCAACAAACTCGTCCTCAAGGCCGAAGAGATCATTCAGGCGGCCCCCGAGGTGGAGCGCGTCTTCACGGTGGCCGGCGGCTTTGGCGGGGGTGCGGTGAACAGCGGCTTTATGTTTATCACCCTAGTGCCGCCCGAGCAGCGCGCCTTCACTCAGAACGATTTTGCGGCGCAGTTGCGCCAAAAGCTCAACGCCATTCCGGGGTTGCGGGCCATCTACCAGGACAATTCGCAGTCTGGCTTCACGGCCCAGGGCGGCATGCCGGTGAGTTTTGCGCTCCTGGGCCCGGATTGGAACCAGTTGGTGGGCCTCAGCAACGAGCTCAAGCAGAAGCTGGCGACCAGTGGTTTGGCGGTGGACGTGGACAGCGACTACCGGGTGGGCATGCCCGAGCTGCGCATCACCCCAGACCGGGCCCGCGCCGCCGACCTGGGAGTGCCCATCGAGCAGGTGGCCACCACCCTCAACGCCCTGGTGGGCGGGGTGCGGATCGGCAAGTACAGCAGCGGTGGCCGGCGCATCGACGTACGGGCGCGGCTCTTGGCCGACCAGCGCTCGCGGCCCGAGGATATCGCCCGGCTCAAGATGCGCAGCGCCTCGGGCGCACTGGTGCCCCTCTCCTCGCTGGTCAGCTACGAGGAGCAGCCGGCCCTGCAGGCCATCACCCGGCGGGACCGCGAGCGGGCCATCTCGGTCTCGGCCAACGTGGCCCCGGGCCGCTCCCAGGCCGAGGCCCTCGAACTGGTCGAGGAGTTGGGTCGCGAATTACCCCTGGGCTATCACCTCACCCTGACCGGGGCCAGCCAGACCTACCGCGAATCCAACGACAGTCTGGTATTTGCCATGGTGCTGGGCATTGTTGTTGCGTACATGGTGCTGGCCTCGCAGTTCAACTCCTTCCTGCACCCCTTCACCGTGCTGACCATCCTGGTGCCGGCGCTGACCGGGGCCTTCATTGCCCTGTGGCTGACGGGCACCAGCCTGAATATCTTCAGCGGCATCGGCCTGCTGCTCTTGATGGGCATCGTCAAGAAGAATTCCATCATCCTGGTGGACTACGCCAACCAGATGCGAGCACAGAGCCACAACGCCCTCGAAGCCATGTTATTGGCCGGCCCAGTGCGGCTGCGGCCCATCCTGATGACCTCGGTGGCCACGCTGATGGCGGCCATTCCCCCCTCCCTGGGCATGGGTCCTGGTTCCGAGATCCGCGCGCCCATGGCTATCGCCGTCATCGGCGGCCTGGTGGTGTCCACGGCCCTGAGTTTGTTGATGGTGCCAGCCTTCTACGTGGTGGCCGACCGCCTGGTGGGCAGCACCGGCAAGATCTGGAACCGCCGGTTCCGCTCCGCTGAGTCGACTGTAGCACCGACGCACGGGTCGTGAGATAACACGGAGCAGAAGACGCCGCACCTAACGGAACCATTCTACCTCCGAGTCCCTCTAGGAGATGGCATGCTCAAACTGAGAAGTCCTGCACCGGCGGTCCTGGCGGTCTTGCTGAGTGGAGCGATGTCGTTCCTGTCCTCCGGGATCAACCAGGTCTGGATCGCAGCCTGGCTCGCGCCCATTCCGCTCCTCCTTGTGCTCTTGGAGCTGCGCCCAGTACCCGCGGCGCTGGCGGCCTTCGCCACCTCGGCAATCGGCGCGCTGAGCTTTGTGGTGGCGTATCGCGGCTTGCCACCCGTGCTGCTGGTGTCGGTGGTGCTGCTCTTTGCTGTGCCCTTCACCTTGCTGGCGCTGGCGTGGCCCTGTGTGCCTACATTGGATGAGACAACTCGCCTGGTCTAATTAGTGTCTAACCCAACGGGCGAAGGAGCCTCAAAAACATGTCGCAAGCAGCAGTCAATGGTCAATTTAGCCATCGCAAAGCCCCGCCCTCCTCTCCCGCCCTGGTG
>SICG01000090.1 GCA_009691525.1 Candidatus Latescibacterota bacterium
ATTCCAATTTCAAAATACGAGCCCTCCAGGGCGAGGTGTACCTGGGCAACGCTGGTGGGGATCTCTCTGCTGGTGCTGGGTTTGGGCCGCAGCATGGCCCAGGTGCCGCAGTATTCCCAACCCGCCCCGGGCGCCCAGCAGGAAGAGGGCGGCGGGGAGCAGACCGCAGCCGGGCAGGGGCATTTGCGTTTTTCTGGCGCCCCCTTCTCCGAGCCGGACCGACTCTTTCTCAACCGCAATGCCTGGCAGGGCTATCTCAATTACGGTGCGGATCCCTACGAGACCTACACGGTGAGCACCCGCTCCTTCGAGATCTACGATCGCTTGGGGCACCGCTTGCTGCGCGGCTACCCCCTGGCCACCTGGGAGGAGAGCCGTTCCGCACAGTTAGACGCCCAGCAGAGCAGTGTAGTGCGGGCCCAGCAGTTCTGGCAGTGGTTCGACAGCGTCGTGGTCCTACAGGACTCGTACAATGGCTGGGATCTGGCGGTGATGTCCGGGGACAAATTGCGCACCACCCTCACCCCTTTGACCCTCAGTCAGCCAAGGTGGGATGGGATCCGCCTGGACGGGGAGTCTGGCCGCAACGGTTTCACCGTGCTGCTCTCGCGGGGGCAGGACCGGCGTTTCTCGGCGTTCCAGGCCCGCAACGAGATCAACCCGGTGCTCAGCTATGGCGGGCGCTGGCACTCCAGGATCGCCCAAGTGCTGACCGCGGGCCTCACCTTCTTCAACCAGCACGAAGCCGACCTGCGGTCGAGCCGCGGCAACATGCTGCGGGGCACGGTTCCCGTCGGTATGGAGGTCCCGGCCACCGTGTTGGTGCGGGTGCAGGACGACTCCCCGGAAGACCCGATCCCGGCCCAGGTCTACGGTCTGCAGGTGTACCTGGAGGTGGTGCGGCCCGATGGCACGCGTGCCCTGCTCACTTCCGACCCCGATCCTGCACCGGGAAGCCAGCGCGACCCCTCCCTCCAACCGGCGATCAGCGGCCGGCGGGTAGGGGACCATTACGAGGCGCAGGGAGCTGTCGAATCAGTCGATTACGCGTTTACCCTGCCGGCAGGGGTCGCGGTGGAAAAAGCCCACTTCGCCGCCCAGGTCGCCGGGGATTACCTGATCGGAGCGCGGCAGACCCACCAGTTCTTCAACGAGGACGCCAAGATCCCGGCGTGGGAAGAGCGCCAGTGGCCGGCCCGGCCCATCACCAAACTGCACAACCTCGACGGCCGTCCGGACTTTCCCATCGACTTCAAGCCCACCGAGGCCAAATCCTTCTACACCCTCGTCCGCTCCAGGGGAGTGGGGAGGGCGGGTGCCCCCAGGGAAATCTCCTTCGATTACGGATTTCCAGTTGGGCAGACCCTCCTGGGCACCGACTTCAAGATCGAGGCCGAGGGATTGACCGCCAGGGGGGAACTGGTTTACAACTGGCAGAACTACCAATTCCCCTTCAACAGCGACTCGCTGAAGATGGCGGGCAGTTATTTCGACCGCGATGCCATCGGTGGTTATCTGACCGCGGTCAAGAACCTCGGGCCGCGTCTGCGCCATACCGAAGTCGGCCTCGAAGTTTTCCGCCTGGATCCGGATTACGGGGGTGGGTACGAGAGCCGGCGCGGGGGGGCCGTCCTGTCCACGGATGTGGGGGGAGACTTTGAGGTGGCGGGCACCAAGCGGAACTACGCCGGTTTCACTCAGGAGTTCGAACTGGTCGCCGACAACGACGACGGGGACGATTGGGCGGACGATGATCCCGCCGAAGAGGGAGACTTCCAGCCCTTTCAGCCCCAGGTCTATTCGGGCGCCAAAGCCCACTCCGGGGTGTATCCTGGTCTGGACGCGGATGGCGACAATACCCCGGATACCGACCGCAACCGGAACGGGGTTGCCGACTGGAACGAACCCTTCCTGCTCTACGGCAGCGATCCGCCCGATTTTGCCTACGGCATCGACTTCAATAACAACGGCGTGGCCGACTTCAGGGAAAACGACGCCGAGCCCGACTACCCTTACCGCCGGGACAGCCGTGGATTTCACGGATTTGCCTCCATCCCTGAACCCTTCCCCTTGGCCAGACGCCTCTCGGCCGGATATTTCTCGATGCGCCAGCTGGCCGGACCCGGCAAGGCCAAGGGCATGTACGCCCGCCTGCAACACCGGTCGGTGCATCGCGGTGTGGAGATCGAGTTCGACGACGATGTGAAACAGGTGCGCGATTCCATCCGCGACGACGTCTACATCTTCGACATCACCGCCACGGGGACCAACTCGGGTTCTATTCTAGAACCTCCCCCGGCTGACCCGCTGACCATGCGCAAGAGTCTGGTCAATACCGCCATGCTACAGGTGCTTCTTTCTCCGGTGCCCAAACTTCACCTCCGGGGGCAGCTGTTGCAACTGGCCAATAGCCAGGCTCACTTGGACCTGCCAGATGGCACCCAGCAGGAAGGGACGGTGCTCAATAGCCTGATCGCCATCGGGCGGGCGGATTATACCGTCAAATGGCACAAGTTCGAGGTGTGGGGTGGAGTGAAGGCCCTGGCGCGCGAAGGGGACGGCAACAGCGCCTCGGCACCGGATCAGTCGCTGCGCTTCTTTGCCCCGATCCTGAGGGTGAGTTATCCCTTTATGGCCAATGTTTCCTTCCAGTGCGGGATGTCCGGTTTCCGCTTTCTGCCCATGCGCTACGTGGACAACAACAGCGATATCAACAGCTACAAACAGCGCAACACAATCTTATTGATCAACAGCACCACGGGTGATTATCTGGGCTACACCCTGTCGACCAGCATTGGAGCCCAGTGGCAGAAGCGGAGTTACGACCAGGCGGATCTGCTCCTGGATTCGGACTCCTTCGGATTCTTTGTCGAAACCTTTGCGGGATTCTGAGGCATGAAGCTCTGGCGATCCCTGGTGCTCGTGGTATTGTGGGCAGGTGCAGTCTTCGGCGGCACCCCAGCCGACGAGGACCTTTTTATCCGCAAGACCCAGGAATACGACAACTTCAGCCGGACCGGGTACGAACGCTATCCGCTCTTTCCCCAGTCGCGCCCGGTGTACAACCGGGTGGGGAACTACGAGGGGCACGGGGTGTACCTCATGCGTTGGGACGAAATCCGCGAGCAGAACCTGGAAGCCAGGCTGAGAGCGCCGGACGACGTGTTCAGGACCGAGGCCCGCAGCAGTGTATTTGCCGACGATGCCACGATGCGCAGCGAGTTCGGCGGGTTGTCGATGTCCCATCAGGGTTGGCAAGGGCGCGGGGCTACCTTTTTTATGGGCCGGGGACCGACTTCCACCTTCAGCCCCTTGGTGTTCTACCAACCGGATTTCAGCGGGGTGCGGGCGGACCTGACCGGGGCTCACCAGGAGTTGAGTATCCTCCTTTCCCGCGGCGGGCTGTGGGGGCGCAATCTCTACGCCGACTTCAACGGCAATTCCAGCGGGGTCATCGCCATGAGCCCGGTGCTGCTCTACGGGGGAAACTGGCGGGGGCGTTTTGGCGCGCTGCAGTTGGGCGCTTCGTTTCTGCGCCAGGTCCAGTCCAGTATCAAGGGGGACCGCAGTTCGCTTTACCGCGGCGGATTGCCGTACCAGAACCTCCAGCCGCCCAAACAACTTATCGTGCGTTTGAGCGATGACTCGCCGGACGACCAGGAGGGCATGGCCGTATACGGGGTGCAGGTTTTCGTGCGGATAAAGGAGACCGGCGAGTTGCGCACTGGGGATGCCCAGGCCGCCGCCGCTGGCGCCGTGTTCGACCCCTTGTTGCAGCCCCAGACCAGGGGCCGGCGGGTGAGCGATCACTGGGAGGCCCAGGGCGCGGCGGAGACCGTGGATTTCACCTTTACCCTGCCGGCGGCTCTGGCTGCCGAATCGGTGCAGATCGCGGCGCAGGTGTCGGGGGACTATCATATCGGGGTGCGCCAGAAACACGACTTCCTCAGCCCCGAAACCGGCAAGAACGAAGAGCGAACCTGGCCTTCTCCCAGCCCCCTCAATGGGGTGAACATGGCCTTCAAGGACAACCCCCGCGAGACCGAGCCCTTTTACACGGTGGTGCGGGCGGCGGGCAATCCGCGTCTGGGTGGGGAATCGAAGCTAGTGCGTTTCGATCACGCCATTCCCACTGGCCAGACCTTTTACGGCTTCAACAGCAAGATCGATGTGGCCCACTTCTCCCTCGAGGGGGAGATGGTGGCCAACCCCCAGGATTTCATCTTCCCGACCGCGGGAGGGGACCGGGTTCGCCGCACGGCCTTTGGCGGCTTCCTCAAGGTGCGCCGAGGGTTGGGTCGCCTGGGAGGTGCCGGCGCCGAGGTCTTCCGCCTGGATCCCACCTATGGGGGATGGTATGACAGCCGGCGAGGTGGGGCGGTGTTTTTCACCGATGTGGCCGGCGACGCCCTTGGCGGCGAGAAGGTGGCAGCGGAGAGCCTGACCCAGGAATTTCCCCTCTACGCCGACAACGACGACCACGACCGCTGGCCCGATGACCAGGTCCAAGACTCCCCGTACGTGCCGCAGGGGGCCTTCCGAGATCCGGTGTACCTGGGGGGCCGGCCAGAATCGGGCACCTTCCCTGGGTTGGACCAGAACGGCGACCGGGTCTACGACATGGACACCGACCGGGACGGGGTGGGGGATTGGCTCGAACCCTTCTTCGCCTACGAAGTGGACCCGCCCGATTTTGTCTATGGTGTCGATTTCAACAACAACGGGGTGCCGGATTTCCGCGAAAATGACGCCGAACCCGACTATCCGTACCGGCGCGATCGGCGGGGGGGACACCTGTTCTTCGACCCGGGCGGGCGGCCGACCTGGCTGGACCGAATGACCATCGGCTGGTATCACCTGAGCCAGAAGGTCGGGGGAGGAAGGAGCAGGGCGATTTATGCCCGGTCGCGAGCCCACTTGACCCTCGGCGGTGTGGCCCTTGGTTTGGCCGACGACTTCAAGCAAGTCAAGGACGATATCCCCGATGACGTGTACCGCTTTGTGCTGAGCACGGAAACCGGGATCTTCGGCAGGTTCAATACCAGCGCCTATCTCCCGCCCCCCGATCCTTTGTTGATGCGCGACAGCATGGTCAACACCGCCTTCCTGGAGACCCGCTACGCGCCTTGGCGTCGTTTGGAGGTGATCAATAACGTAAAATTCACCACCAACTGGCGGGCAGAGGTGAAGGGCCGACAGGGGGAACTGGTTCAGGACGGCCGGACCCTCAACAACTTTACCCTGGTCAGCAAAGCAGAGTACCGTCTGCAACCGGTAGAGAATCTGAGTCTGGTGGCCCGGGTCAAATACCTGGCGGTCAGAAATGACGCGGGCAGCTACAACTTCAGCTACACCATCGAAAATCCGGCGGACACCCTCGAGGCCAACCCCAAGGCGGCGTGGTCGATGTTCACGCCCAACCTCAAGGCGCGCTACCGGCTCACCAGCAAGACCAGTCTGGAGTTCGGGCAGGCCGGGTTCTTTCTCCCGGCGTTGAAAGCGCGGTACAGCGATTTCGAGCATCCCGCTATGGGGTACACTGCCAATCTCTCGGTGCTGCAGTTGACCATGTCCGGCGACAACCAGGGGTATCAAGTGACCACCAACCTGGGCGTGCGCTGGGAACAGACCTCCTACGATGCGCGGGCCCTGCGGGAGGATGAGGATTTCAGTTCCTTTTTCATCGATGTAGTTTTCGGGGTGGAGTGAGCGGATGTCTTTCCTGACCGCTGTCCTTCAGGGCCTTCTGGGCACCTTGGTTCTCGTGGGTTGGGCCCTGGGGCAATCCCTCGACGCCTCTCCGCCCGAGCGGGATTTCATCCAGGTCGAAAACCCCATCGACTACCAGAGCTATGGGGGAAGCACCTACGGCCTCAACCCGATTTTCTCCCGGCGGGTACCCCGCTTCGACCGCATGGGCAATTTCCTGATGGTCGGGGACTTGGCCTATTCGGTGGACGAGGCGCGACCGGGATTGAGCCGCTTCGGTGGGGTGGCGCGCGGCCTGTACCACCAGCAGGTCATCCTCAACTACAGTGTGCTGCGCGATTCGTACCGGGGGGCCAGATACAGCTTGATGCTGCTGACCGCCAACCCCGATCTGGATTCCCGCCAGCTGCCCGAGGGGGTGCGCACCCGCTTCTCGCCGCTCACCATGAACATCACCCGCTTCGCCGGGCTGCGTTTCGATACCCGCGGGCAGCGCAACCAATCCACGTTTATCTACAGCCGCGGGGCAGCGGACCGCAAGCGCTTCTCCTTCTTCTCCCCGGGGCGCAACGAGCGTTCACCCGTGATCCTGTGGGGTGGGCACTGGGAAAGTACCGTGGGGGCGGCGCTGCGCCTGGGAACCACTTTCGTCAACCAGCACATCACCGATGCCACCGCCCGCAAGGGGAGTATCTTCCGCGGCAACATTCCCTATCAGATGCAGTCCCCCAAGGCGATCTACGTGCGCCTGACCAGCGATGATCCGGATCACGGGCAGGTGGTAGCAGCGGTCCAGGCCGTTTCCATCGTGCTCACTGGCACCGATGCGGGGGGGCAGACCCGCCGGCTCACCGACAACCCAGCCCTGGCTACTGGCGGGGTGGAGTTGGAGCCGGCGCTGACACCTGTCCCCACCGGCCGCAAGGCGGGCGACCACTACGAGGCCAGCGGTGCGGAACAGGTGGAGTTTGCCTTTAATCTGCCCGCCGGCTTTCAACCCAGCCAGGCCGAGTTCACCGCCCTAGTCTCGGGAGACTACCAACTGGGCGTGCGCCAGGTCCACGACTTTACCAACCAGAGTGGGGTGACCAGCCGCAATGGGTGGCCCGCCACCGCCGATCCCCAACATTTTGAGCGGGCTTTCCTCACCAAATACGACCCGCGCTATCCGACAGATTTCAAGTTCCCCGAAAAGGACCCGACCTATACCGTGGCCCGGGCCGGCGGTCGGGGTTCCTCCCAGTTCCATCCGGTGCATTTCGACTACGGGATCCCCACGGCGCAGACCCTGGCTGGGACCAATTTCTCCTTCAAGTACCAGGGGTTCTCTGCCGACGGGGAAGTGGCCTACAACGCCCAGGACTTCAAGTTTCCGGTGAGCACCGGGGGCCGGGACCAGAAAAATTATCTCGCCTATTATCTCAAGGGTAGCGGCGCCCTTCCCAGGCTGCCGGCGCGCCTCAAGTCCCAACTTGCCGGCGAGGTGTTCTCGATCCCGGCGGCCTACAGCGGTGGGTACGACGCCAGGCGCGGGGGCAGCATTTTTTCCACTGAAGTGGCGCCTTCACCCACCGGGGCCATGACCCAGGAATTCAATCTGGTGGACGACAACGACGACGGGGACCAGTGGCCAGACGAGCACCCCAACGACAGCGCGGTCTCGGACATCAACGATGCCGGGGTGTTTCCCGGGCTGGATGAGGACGGGGACAACGTCATCGACACCGACCGCAATGCCAATGGCCGGCCGGACTGGGTGGAGCCCTTTCTGTCCTATTATGCCGATCCCCCAGAGTTTGTCTACGACCAGGATTTCAACAACAACGACCTGCCCGACATGACCGAAAATGACGACGAGGCCGACTATCCCTATCGCCGGGGGCAGCGGGGGTATCACGGCTTTGTCAACCTGCCCGGACTGCTGCCGCAAGCGGAGCGGTTGATCTTTGGCCACTATCACACGGAGGCTACCGCCGATGGCGGAGAAAGCAGCGGCCGTTACCTGCGCCTGGAGGGCCGTTACCGCCATCAGCGCCTAGGGGAGGTCGCCGCCAAGGGGGTAGTCAAGTGGGTGGAGGACGACCTGGCTGACCCCAGCTATATCTGGCAGGTGAGCGAGGACCCCACCGTCAATATGTTGGTGGTGCAGAGCACTGAGCGCACCACCGCCGGAAATTTATTGGCCCTGATCCCACCTCCGCCCGACCCGCTGCTGATGCGCAAAAGCACCGTCAATACGCTCTATGTAGAGAACAACCTGACCCCACTCGCCGGCATGGAAGTCCGGGGCCGCAACAAGTTCTCGCTCAACCGCCAGCACGCCGGCCAGTTTGCCGACGGGACCAGTCAGGACGATCACACCCTGTACCGCTGGACCCTGTCCAACCGGATCAGCTATACTTGGGAGGTGCGCGAGAACCTCAGCACCTCGGTCAAGGTCAAACACTTATTCCGTTGGGACGGGGGATATAGCGGGACTCCGGTGCGCTTTTCGGTGATCGCCCCCATCGCCGAGGCCACGCTGAAAGTCACCGCCAAGGTTCGCTTGCACTTTGGCCAGGAGGGGGCACCGCTGTTGCCTTTTCGTTACGCGGATCTGGAGGACAGCAGTCGCAACTACCACCAGCGCACTACCCTGCTGCTGGCCCGCTCGGACTGGTCCTATTGGGGTTGGCTGATGGCCGCTGAATTGGGCATGCAATGGCAATCCCGTAAGGTCGAGGGTTTGCAGGATCAAGGGCAGCGAACCTTTTTCTTTGAATCCTACGTGGGTTTCTGAGCGGAGGCGGAGGATGCTGAACCTACTCTTGGGAATCGTCGCTGCCGCGCTGCTGGGCGGGTCGCTGACGCGGCTCAGCCCGACGGTCGAAGAGGTGAAGAGCCGTTTCGAGGTGGCGCAGAAGTACTACGCCGGCAAAGACTACGAGAACGGTGTCAAGATCTTCAAGGAAATTGCCGAAACGCCTAACCACACCTTCCTCGACGTGGACAGCATCACCGTCTCCATCGACGAACTAGTCCTGCCCATCCGGGTGGCCGCCACCTACCAGGTGGGCAACAGCTTCCGGAATGTGGGCCTCGACCTGTTGACCCGCTCGATGCTGGCCCGCGAGGAAGGGGACAGCCTGGTGGCAGTGCAGCGCCGGCAGGAGGCAGGGGAGGCGCTGCGAAACGCCAAAGTGCACTTCGATCGCATCGCCGGCGACCAGGCGGTGCCCCAGGGCATCCGGGTGATGTCTCAGTATCAGATCGTGCGCGCCGACTACTCGCTAGAAGACTATCACGCGGTCATCGAGGATGTGACCAGGCTCTTCGGCCAGTTCCCGGGCAACAGCTACGAGGAGTCCGGGTTTTACGACCTTGGCTGGGCCTATTACCAGATGGGCGACTATGCCAACTCCATCGCCACCTTTGCCAAGGTGGTGGAGCGCTCCCAGGACGCCGTGCGCGTCGACCGCGCCCTCTTCCAGATGGGCGAAGGGCAGGGCGCGCTGAAGGACTACCCGGGCGCTATTGCTAGGTACCGACAGTTGGTGGAAAAGTACGATTTCACCAAGGTGTCGCAGCAGGAACTCAAGGGCATGGAGACGGCCAAGTTGCGCGGGGTGGTCGAAGAGACTACCCGCGAGCTGGTGGCCAAGGCGCAGATCAAGATCGGCGATACCTATGCCCTGCAGGGCGAGGTGGACCCGGCCATCGAAGCCTATGCGTTGGTGCCCCAGCGCTATCCCCAGGAAGAGTACCTGGTAGAGCAGGCCTACACCCGCATGGCCGAACTGCTGCTGGACCGGCGCGGCTTGGATGCGGGGATCAGGGCCTATCAGCAGGCTATCCAGAGCGTGGACGATGTGTTGTTCAAGGCTACGGCTCAACTGCAGACCGCCCGCCTGCTCTTCGAGGCCGAACGTTACGCCGAGGCCATCGAGGCCTACCAGGTTTACGCCAAGGCCTACGGCGAGGTGGCCCTGCAGATCGGCTTCACCGGGGACAAGGTGTTGTTCAAGATCGCCGAGGCCCATCGGGAAATTGGGCGCAAGTTGCTTGGCGAGAACCCCGAGCAGTCCCAGGCTTCCTTCACCGCGGCGCTGGCGGTTTACGACAGCCTGCTCAGCCATTTCCCGGAGCCCCCTACTCTGCCCGACATCCGCTTCGGCCAGGGGGTGTGCCGGCAGGGGTTGGGCCAGACCGGCGAGGCGCTGGCGCTCTTCGCCGAGGTGGTCCGGCGTTTTCCCGGACATCCGGTGGTGCCCAGCGCCCTGCTGCAGATGGCCCGGCTGCAGTACCAGTCGGGCGACGAGGGCAGCGCCGTGGCCAGCTACGAAAGAGTGCTCGCCGCGCCGGCCCAGCCCGGTCTGCTCGACCAGGCGAGTATAGAATTGGGGGTGGCCCATAAGGCCGCAGGCAGGGTGGACCAGGCGCTGGCCGCCTTTCAGCAGGTCAGCCGCTCCTCTTCCAATTGGGTCAAGGTGCAGGTGGAGATCGGCGACATGCTAACCGCAGCCGGCCGTTATACCGATGCCC
Organism: Candidatus Latescibacterota bacterium; assembly: GCA_009691525.1. GTDB lineage: Bacteria > Latescibacterota > UBA2968 > UBA8231 > UBA8231 > SICG01. Next base: position 10,231 of record SICG01000090.1, read on the forward strand.
AGGCCGACCTGGACCAGGCCATCGCCATCGCCGGCGGCGACGGGGAGGCGCTGGCGGCCCTGCACTATCTCAAGGGCAAGATCGCTTATTCGCAGAAGCGATACGCCGAGGCGGTGCCCCTGCTGGGAGAGGCGGTGGCCGGCCAGGGGAACGAGCAGATCGCGGCCAGCAGCCGTTTCCTGCGGGGCCTGTCCGAGTACGAGCTGGGCAAAGCGCGGGATGGGGCCGGCGACAGCACTGGCGGTGCCCGCCACTACGATCTGGCGACCCAGGATCTGGGGGCTATCTTGGAAACACAGATCGCCCCCAAGATGAAGAACATCGCCTACCGCACCCTCGGCACAGCCAATGCCAGGCTGGGGCGGGCAGCGGAGACGATTCGTTATTACGAGGAGTTGATCGCCCGCACCCCCGAGGTCCAGGAGCGGGTAGGCTTCGAAGTGCTGCTGATGGAGCTGTACTATGACCAACACCATTTCGATCAGGCCGTGGACCTGGCCCGTCGCCTGATCGGCGAGCAGTTCGTCGACGACAACCAGATGGGCTATTACTTCAAGGAACGCGCCTATTCCATCCTCAGTTCAGTGGAGTTGGAGCGGGAGCACTACCCGGAAGCCATTGCCGTGGCGCGCGAGGGGCTGTCCCAATACCCCCAATCCGGGGAGAGTCCCACGCAGGCCTTTGTACCGGGACTGGCCAACTATTTCCTCCAGCGCTACCCGGACGCCCTGAAGGGTTTTGCCGATTACCTCCGGCTCTTTCCCCGGGACCGGCGGGCGCTGGAGGGCCACTATTACGCGGGCATGTCCTGCCAGATCATCGGCGACTACCAACAGGCGGCTTCCTGGTTCCGCCTGCTGGCCGACCGCTTTCCAGGCTCCGGCAACGAGGCCGAGGCGCTCTTCCTGTGCGCCGAGAACCTCTACAACGCCGTGCAGTTCAAGCAGGCCAACGATACCTATCAGGAGCTGCTGCGCACCTTTCCGAACAGCGATTTTGCCGACGATGCGCTCTATTCCTCCGCCTGGGCGCTCTTCGACCTGGAAAATACGGATGAGGGCATCGCCCAGATGGAGCAACTGGTCGCCCGTTTTCCCGGCAGCCCCCACGCACCCCGGGCCCAGTACACCATTGGCGACTATTACTATACGATCAAGGATTACCCCAGGGCTCAGGAGGCCTACCGGACGGTGGGGCAGCTTTTCCCCGGCAGCCCCGAAGCCGGCAGGACCGAGGCACTGGTGGGTGAGCTGGAAGAGCAGATTGCCAGCCGCGATTACGCCCAGGCGGTCAGCAAATACCAGCAGAACGAACACCAGGAGGCCATCCGCCTGTACCAGTTGGTGGCCGAGAAACACCCGCGCACCTACAGCGCCCTGGCCGCGCTGGGCAACATGGGGGTGGCGCTGGAGTACCTGGGAGACCACAAAAAGGCCGAGGAGACCTACCGCGAGGTGTTGGCCAGGGCGGGGGACAACCCCAAGTACCAGGAAGTGGTCGAGTTTGCCAAGGCCCGATTGGAGCAACAATGAGGAGGAGAATGCCGTGAGGAGCGCAGGACGTACCTGGAGAGGCGGAGCGTTGGCTGCGGCGCTGCTGCTGTCGGCCTGCCTAACCCCGATGGCTGGGGTGTACTTCACCGAGTTGAAGCCGCTCGCTGGAGGGGAAACCTACAAGCTGGATCTGGTCGATGAATCGGTGGTGTTCAGCAAGGAGGGCCTGCAGGTGGTGGTGCGCTACCTGAGCGATGAGCAGGTCAGCGCCCAGATCCCCGGCCCGGACAATCCCTATGTGCTCAAGGAGGTGGATCTGAGGTTGGGTTACCGCCCCAAGGCCTTTACGGTTTTCCAGGTTTCGGTGGTCAACCCCACTTTCGCCAAGGTGCGCCTGAACCCGGAAAAGGTGGTGCTGGTCACCGACCGCGGGAAGAGGTTGGAGAGCTACGGCATCAACCGCGGCGACGTACACGGCGGCCTGCACAACTTCGAAACCTATTTCCTCTCCCGAGGAGTGCAGACGGGCAATGCGCAAAAACTCTACCTGGGCCAGATGGGCAAGGTGCGCGAGACCTTCTATCACCGCGACTCCCCCATCTTCAAGGGCAAGAACTACACTGGCAAAATCGTCTTCGAGGCCCTGCCTCCGGAGACCCAGAAGGTGGAGCTGTTGATTGAGGATTTCATCATGTCGTTCGGAATTCACGACGAGCCGGTAGAACGCATCTCGCTGCGCTTTGCTTTCGATGTGAAGCAGGGAGTGCGCGAATCACTTGCTGAAAGGAGGTAAGAGACTTCGAAACCTTGGACCGTGTTGAGCAGCAGAGCACAAACCAACCTAAATAGGAGGTCTGAAGATGAGAACAGCTTTTCGCCTGTTGACGGTGGCCCTGGTGGCCGGCACCACCGCGGCCCAGGCTGCCAGCATTATGGCCGACGGCGCCCCTTACCAGGAATACAAAGGTTTTGGCGGCAGCTTCAACATCCCCTACATGACCAAGAAACCCGTGCTCGACGGGGTGATGGCCAAAGGCGAGTGGGACGGCACCCTCTACACCGAGTGGGGCCCTTCCGATCTAGCCGTGTGGGGCGAAAAGTACGGGGTGCTCTTCAATGAGCCTGGGTACGTGCGCACCGACGGGCTGTGCAGCCAGTTGCTCACCTCGCCCGTGGAAGATCCCTCCGAGGCCCTGACCGACCTGGATTCGTATAGCAGACTCTGGGCCGGTTGGGATGAGGACTATTTCTACGAAGCCTTCAAGGTGACCGACAGCGTCTACGACGTGACCGGCACCCAGGACGGCGGTTTCTGGGAGCGCGATGGCTTCTTCATCCAGCTCGACACCGGCGTAGCGCAGGAAGACTTCCTCCTCCTGGCTTTCTCCGCCATGCCCATGGACGCGGCCCGCTACTCGATCTACGCCGCGTTCTTTGGCAAGAACGACTTCCATTTCTACGGGGATGATCCGGGCTTCGTCAAAGGCACTTCCAGCGGCTTCAGCCTCACCGATGATGGCTGGCTGCTGGAGACCCGCGCCTCGTGGGCATTGATAAACCTGCTGTCCGTCAATCCGATCAAGATCGGCGCCGGCTTCGAGTTCGGCAACTGCTACCACACCCTCGATCCGGACGGCGAGGACGGTTATGGTGGCCAGTTCCAGTTTGCCTCCGGCAAGGATCAGGGCAAGATAGAGGAATGGTCCCGCTGGACCCTGGTGGGCGGCCCCGGCGCTACTGCCGTGGAAAACACCACCTGGGGCGGCGTGAAGACGCTCTTCGCCGAGTAAGCGTAACCGCGTTGGGGAGAGCCGGCAGCAAGCCCGCCCGGCTTCTCACTGGCGATGCACTAACAGATCTAGACCAGCGGTTGCCCTGCGGGGTAACCGCTGGTCAGCGAAAAAAGGCGATCCATGATCGACAAATACTCCCAACTCTTCGCCCCGGCATTTCACCGGCGCTTCGTTTGGTCGCTGTTGGCCTCGGTGGGCGTACACCTGGCGCTGGGAGGATCGTACACCTTCCTGCTGAGGAAAGAGGTGGAGGAGGCCATCCGGCGCATCACCTTTGACCGGCAGCCGCCCCCTGGGTTTTTTGTCATGCCGCCTAGCGCGGTGGCCAAAACCATGGAATTCAGGAAGACTCCGGTGCCCCAGGGCTATTTCCTGCAGCAGAAGAAGGAGACGGCACAGAACCGGGTGCAGCAGGTGCAGGCGCTGGCGGCCCTGCGCACCGATGCGGTGCTTGAGCGGATGGAATTAAACGAGGTGATGCCCTCGGCCATGCGCCGGGACGGCAGCCTGGGCGTGCGGAGCGATGTGGGGGCAGTGACCGCTGGGAGCGGCGGTCTGGGCCTGCCCGAGCCCTCATTGCGGGCGGCGTCGGTGCAGGGAGTGAAGGAAGCCAGGCAGCAGGTGGACATGCAGTTGGACATGCTCAGCGTGAAGAACATGGACACTGGGCAATACCACGCGATGGTCATCCAGGACCCCAACAACCGGCGCAAGATCAAGGGGTTCCTGCACATTGCCCAGGGGTACTGTCTGCTCCACTCGGATAATTATTACGAGAGTTCATATGATGTGGTTTTCCAGCATCTGGACGTGTTGATCAAGACCCTCAAGGAGTTCACCGGCATCGAGGCTGATTACCTGGGCGCCCTGCCGCTGGACGACCCCAAGATTCAGGAAATTCCCTGGTTGCTGCTGAGCAATCTGTCGGCCAAGGATATCGGCGAGGAGGAGGTGGCAGGCCTGGGACGCTACCTGGCCGGAGGGGGGTTCACGGTGGTCAATCTGCCGGCCGACAGCGGCTCCGACGCGGTGCTCAAGCGCCAGACCGGTATTTTCGACATCCTGCGCCGGGCCATGAAGGGCCAGGGGCTCAACGAAGGGGCCGACTGGCGCTTCGTGACCCTCAGCGGCCGCCATCCCATCTACCACTCCTTTTTCGATTTCGACACCTCGGTGCGGGCCAACCAGATCAGCCCCCACTCGTCGATGAACCCGCTGCCCGAAGACCTGGGCATGGAGATTGGCACGCGGTTGGCAGTTTTCCTCAATGCTGGCCCTCCCCTGGCCGGCGGCACCGGCACCCTGGGCGAGGAAAACGACCACGACACCAAAGCCGACGCCACCCGGTCCCTGCAGTTTGCGCTCAACACCATCGTCTTTGCCCTCACCCAGGAAGGTTCGGTCACCCAGCAGTTGATGACTGGGGTGCGTTAGGGCCCGCGGTCCCGCTGCCCGGGATCGCCCTCCACCGACTATACCCACCAGCAAAACCACACCGATGGAAAAAAGGATCACGCCGCGAGCCCTGCTGGCCGGCGCCCTGATGGCTGGTGCCATCGGCGCTGGTGCTGCCTACGAGAACCTGATGATCTCGGGCTCGACGATGAATTTCGACTACAGCCTGGGTGCGGCGGTGTTTTTCTGCGCTTTCTTCGTGCTGATCATCAACCCCCTGCTGGCCAGTCTCAAGGCGACCTGGGGTTTCAGCCGCGGGGAACTGGCCACGGTGTACATTATGTCCATGGTGGCCTGTGTGTTGCCCACCGTGGGTCTGGTCGGCTGGCTCATTCCCGCCATGTCCGGCGGCAGCTATTTCGCTACTCCGGAGAACAACTGGCTCAATCTGGTGATCCCCAATCTGGCGCCCTGGCTGATGGTCTCAGATCCCCAGGGGATCAAGGATTTCTACGAGGGGCTTTCGCTAAAAGGCGCCATCCCCTGGGGGATCTGGCTGCAGCCCCTGGCGGCTTGGGGAGTGCTATTGGCCGGCTTTTTCGGGGCAGTGACAGCCATGGTAGTGCTGCTGCGCCAGCAGTGGGTGGTCGACGAACGCCTGCTTTTCCCCATGGTGCAGGTGCCCATTGCCATGATCGGGGAGGTTGGGGAGGAGGAGAGGCGGGGCCTGGCCCCCATCTTCAGAAGCCGCACCTTGTGGGCCGGGGTGAGCGTACCCCTGGTCTTCTACAGCCTGCGGGCCTTGCATCACTACAATCCGGCCATCCCCGAGGGCATACCACTCTGGTGGTTCCTCACCTTCGCCAATGGTGCGGTGGTTATCCCCTGGACCCTCAACTACGCCGGGACCGGGTTCGGGTACCTACTGAGCACCAAGTTGAGCTTTTCGATCTGGGTGATGGGCTTGATCACCATCACCGAGGAGGTGGTGCTGAGTACGCTGGGGGTGTCCAGTGGCGAACGATTCTTCTACGGGACCAGCCCCACGGGGTATCCGGCGTACCAGGGGCTGGGGGCGATGTTGACCTTTGCCCTGGTGGTGTTGTGGGGGGGGCGTGGGCGTTTTCGCCAGACCTGGGCGCGGGCCTGGAGTGGGGAAGGGGACGACCACCAGGATATCCTTACCTCGCGCCAGGCTTGCCTGTTGTTGGTCTTCAGCCTGCTGGTGATGGTGGGCTGGCTGGCGGCGGCCGGCATGAACTGGTGGATCATCCCGCTGCTGCTGGCGGTGACCTTCCTGTCGATGATCGGGCTCACCCGAGTGGCCGCCGAGGGGGGGCTGGCGGTGATGGTCACCCCGCTCAATCCCAGTGATGCGGTGATCAGCACCCTGGGCGGCGGCATGCTGGGGGCGACCAATTTGGGGGTGCTGGGCATGATGCTCCCGGTGGCCAGCCACATGCGCACCACCATGATGGCGGCGCTGATGCACGGCCTCAAGCTGGCCGACACCCATGTGGCCGGCCGGCGGCGCTGGCTGGTGGGGGCGGTGGGCCTGGCCATTGCCGTGGGTCTGGTCAGTTCCATCGCCACCATGCTGGTGCTGGGATACCGCTACGGGGGCATCAACCTGAGCTACTGGTTCTTTGGCAATGCCTCTGGCGGGATGGTCTGCGATTTCATTGCCTACCATATCAACAACAACAGCCAGACTCGTTGGGATGGCCTGGCCTTTGCCGCCCTGGGGGCCGTACTGCAACTGCTGATCACCCTGGCCTATCAGCGGCTGCCCTGGTGGCCCCTGCACCCCCTCAGCTTTCCCATTGGGGCGGTGTGGTGCACCCACCAGGTTATGGTCAGCATGTTCGTGGCCTGGCTGACCAAAATCACCGTGCTGCACTACGGCGGGGTGAAGCTGTACCGCTCCACCCGGCCCTTTTTTCTCGGCCTGATTCTGGGAAACTTTCTGGGGGGAGGCTTGTGGCTGGTGATCGATGGGTTCATGGGTATGCGGGAGAATTACCTATTTTATTGGTGAGAAAATCAGAAAAGGACAAGCGATGGGGAAAAGGGTTGGTCGCAGTATTGCAACGGGGTTGGGGGTTGGGGTTTTGCTCTTGGTGGTGGTAGGCGGGGCTGGTGCCGGAGAGCCGGTGGCTGCCAAAGTGGGAGACACCCAGATCGGGGTGGACGAGGTCGTGGTCCAACAGGCCAAATTTCCGGGCAGGAGCCGGCGCCAGGTGCTGGACCTGCTCATTGCCAGGGAATTGCTCCGGCTCGAAGGCCAGTCGCAGGGTTTGGGCAAAGATCCGCAACTGGCCGCCGAACTGGCCCAGTATGAATTCCAGACCCTGCTGCAGCTCATCCAGGACCGGGAGGCGGGCGCAGTCCAGATCAGCGAAGGGGAGGTCGAGCAGCTGTATCGCGAGTGGGGCTCCGGAGAAGAAGTGCGGGCCAGCCACATCCTCTGCACCACCGAGGAGGAGGCCAAGGCCGTGCTGGCTCAGCTCCAGGGCGGAGCTTCCTTTGTGGAGCTGGCAAAAGAGCATTCCGTACACAAGCTCAGTTCCCTGGTAGGCGGGGAGATGGGGTACATGCGCAAGGACCTACTGATGCCCGAATTCCGCGAGCAGGTCTGGGCGATGAAAACTGGCGAAATCTACCCCCAGCCTCTGAAAACACGCCTGGGTTTCCATGTGGTGAAGTTGACCGACCACCACAAATTGGCCGTCGATTCGCTGCGCAGCACCCTGCAGGACGAACTGCGCCAGCGCCGGCACCAGAACTTGCGCGCCACCCTGGGGGCAGCGCTGCGCGACACCCTGGATTTTGGGTGGCAGTCCCAGGTGGCGCTGCAGCTCATTGGCCGGGAAAAAGCCACGGCCACGGCAGTGGATTCGGCCACCACTATCGCCGGGTGGCGGGGCGGGTCCCTCAGCGTGGCCGAGTACCTCAAGCGCAGCCGTATCTACGGGGTCAGGAATTCCCTGGCCGACACGGCGCAGGCGCGCAAAGCCGGAGAACAACTCACCCTCGACGATGTGCTGGTGGCCGCTGCCCGCTATCGCCACTACGACCGGGAATCTGGGGTCCGGCGCAAGCTGCGCGCCAAGCAGTCCGAGATCTACGCCCAGGAACTCTATGCCCGACAGGCCGGAGCGCAGGAGGTCCCGAGTGACTCCTTATTGCGCGCATTTTACGGGCAGCACCGGGAGTTCTTCCAATTGCCGCCGGGGGTCAAGGTGAGGGAAATCCTGGTGGACGATCCCCGCCTGGCCGACTCCCTCAGGGCGCAGATCCTCGCCGGTGCGGACATGGGAACCCTGGCCAGCCAGTATACCCGGAGGCGGTGGGCGCGGGGGACTGCTGGGGAGTTGGGGGTGCTGACCTTGCAGACCCCCGGGTACGGAGACCTCATCCCCCAGGCCTTTGCCGCGGAGCCCGGGAAATTACAGGGGCCCTTGCAGCAGGGCGGTTTCTTCGCCCTTTACCTAGTGGAGGAAAGGGTGCCGCCGCGACAGGCCACCTTTGAGGAGGCCAAGAGTGGGGTGGTGGAACGCCTCCAGGAGGAGGCCATGGATCGCTATATTTCCCAGTTGCGCGTGAAATACGCGCGGAAGATCCGCGTCGACGAACAGGCCCTGGGTGAATGATGGGCAGGCAGAGCTGGTTGCTGTTGGGGTGCAGCTGGGTGCTGGCGGGGGCGCCTGGTTGGGCCCAGCCGCTGCTCGAAGGAAGTGAGGCGCCCCCACCGGAGGCCGTGCTGAGTGTGGAGGCGCGGGTGGCCAGAGCCACCGCCCTGCTGGCCGGCGGCCAGCCAGTGGCCGCCATCCAGCTGTGCCAGGAGGGGCTGGGCCAGGACTCCACGGCAGTGCCGCTCTATACCACCCTCGCGGCGGTGTACGCCCGCGACGGGCGGTACAGCCAGGCTATCGAACAACTGGAAAGGGCCTTGC
>SICG01000001.1 GCA_009691525.1 Candidatus Latescibacterota bacterium
ACTTTGATCCCCATTTATTCCTTCGGGTAGCAGGGAAACCCGCACGTAGTTTTTCTCGTTCACATACTGCCTGGCCGCCGCCTGCACCGAAGCCGGGGTCAGGCTCTCCACCAGCTGGTCGTACTGGAGGATGAGCTTGGGGTCAGTACCGTGCACATAGGCCGACTCCAGTGCCTCCAACCAAAAGCTATTTTCCTTGAGGTCCACCTCCCGCTGGCGGCGCTGCATCTCCTTGACCTTGTCCACATAACTCTGCTCAGGCCCTATCTTTTTCAGGGTCCCCAACTGCGCAAACACCGCCTGGGTCAGTTCCGCCACCCTTTCGGGGGCGCAGCCAAAACCCACGGATAGTTGGTATTCTTCGCGAGGGTAGTGCGAAGCCGAGGCATTGACACTCACCCCGTAGGTGCCCCCCAATTCCTCGCGCAGCACCTCGCGCAACCTGATCTCCAGAATACTGGCCAGGGCGTGCAGATCGTAGAGGTGCTGGCGCTCCCAGACAAAAGGGCCGGTGAAGACCAGTTGGGTAAGACTCTTGGGCTCTATGCCCTTATGCACTTCCTCCACCACCACTCCTTTTGGCAGTTCCACCCCCAGATCGCGCCACAACTCCCGCCGGCCTTGGGTCGGCAACCCGCCCAGGTAGCGCTGCACCAGGGGGCGCACCTGGTCGAGGGTGAAGTTGCCTACCAGGAAAAAGGTGAAGTCCGAGGCATCGGCAAAACGATCCTGATAGATGCGCAGCGACTTGCCCAGATCCATCTCTTCCAGCAGCGGGGGCGACCAGGGCCGCGCCCGGTAGTGGTGCTGGGCCAGGATCACCTGCAGCGAATCGTGGAAGGCGCTCTCTGGACTGGCGCTGCGGTTTTGCAGCATGCCTTCCAGCCAGCCCCGGTACGCCGCATAGGCCGTGGAATCCTGGCGCGGATGGGTTATGTATAGGTAGATAAGTTGGAACATCGTCTCCAGGTCCTCGGGCGACGCCTTTCCCGACAACCCCTCCTCTAACGCGCCTATCCACGGGGAAACCTCCACCACCTTGCCGGCCAGCAGCTTCTGCAACTCCACCTGACTGAAGCGCCCCACCCCCCCTTCCTTGACCACTGCGTCGGCCGTCACCCCGGCCACGTATTCCGAGTCTGCCGCCAGGGAGTGGCCGCCCGGACTGTAGGCGGTGAGGAGTACCTCGTCGTTTTTAAACGAAGTGGGCTTGAGCACCAAGCCCACCCCGTTGCCCAGCTGCCAGGCCGTCAGCCCCAATTCTGGGATCTCCCGGGTGGAGACGATGGCAGCGGAGACCGGCAGCGTGTCGAGCAGAGTCACACCGGCCAGCTGATCCTTGTACGGGGGGATTTTCTTTTTTTTCACCCGCGAGAAGACCGCCTTGAGCTGCGCCTCAGTTGGCACCTGCACCTCCGCTTTTTCGGGCAGGCTCACTACCACCACCAGGTTGCGCTCGCCCTCCCAAGTCCTGGCCAACGCCTGGACCTCCTCCAACCCGATCTGGGGGAGAAAGGTATGGTAGATGCCGTATTCGTACACGATCCCCGGGATGGGCTCATCCTCGAGGAAATAACGCAGGTACTCGTCGGCAAAATCCCCCGACTCGCTCTTGTCCCGCTCCCGGTACGCCTGCTCGACGCTGCGCAGCAGTTCTTTTTTCTCGCGCTCCAACTCGGTGCCGACAAAACCGTGCAACTCCACCCGCCGACACTCGGTCAGCAGCGCTTCCAGCCCGCGCTCCAGCCCCTGGTCAGCCACTCTGGCCCCGAGATAAAAACTCGCCTTGGTCTGCACCAGCAGATCCAAGCCCGCGTAGGCTGAGAGGAAAGGCGGATGCTCCGCCACACTCTGCTCGTAAAGCCGGCGGTTGAGCATGCCCTGGTACAGGGCCTCCACCAGATAGCGCCGGTAACCGCCGATGGTCTGGTGGGGATCGACGTCCTTCTTGAAATAGAGCGCCACGCTGGAGCCGGTGGCCTCTGGATCGGTATTGATGGAGAAAAGCGGTTGCTCGTGGTCGGGCACCGGATAGCTGGGCCGCACCACCAGGGTGGCCGAGGCCGGCAACTGTCCCAGATAGGTGTGCGCCAATTCCTCCACTTGCACCGGGTCGAAATCCCCCACCGCCACCAGGGCCATCAGTTCGGGGCGATACCAGCGCTGATAAAAGCGCCGCAGGCCCTCCCGGGAAAAAGTGTCCAACACCGCCTTCTCCCCGATGGGCAGCCGGCTGGCGTAGCGCGAATCCTTCAGGATGACCGGAAACTGGCGGTCCAGCAGGCGCGCTTCGGCACCCCGGTTGCCGCGCCACTCCTCGACCACCACCCCCCGCTCCTGGTCCACCTCTTCGGGATCGAAGCTCACCCCCCCGGCCCAATCCTGTAGGATCTGGAAGGCCTTCTCCATCACCCCGGCGCTATCGGTGGGCACCTGGAGCAGGTAGACCGTCTCGTCGAAACCGGTGTAGGCGTTGAGGTCGGGCCCAAAGCGCATGCCCACCGATTCGAGGTAGTCGACCAACTCCTGCTTGGCAAAGTGCTTGGTGCCGTTGAAGGCCAGGTGTTCGATCACATGGGCCAGTCCCTGCTGCCCCTCCTCCTCCAGCACCGAACCGGCCTTGACCACCAGGCGCAGTTCGGCGCGGCTCTCTGGCCGGGAGTTGGCCCGGATCAGATAGCGCAGGCCGTTGTCCAGGGTCCCCTGCTTCACCTGCGGGTCCACGGGCAGGCGCTGGTCCAAGAGCGGGGTGACGTTGGCGGGCGCCTTGCCCAGAGGCCGATGCCCGCCGGTCCCGCAGCTCCACCACCCCCACGCCGCACAGAGCAAAAGACTGAACAGTTTCATTCCTTATCTCCGGTGTGTGAATCCTGTCACAGTGTCGAGATGAAGATAAGAGCGTGGCCCCAAACCGGGTAGTGATGCTTGGGCTGGGGAGGACCACGCCCTCAGCAGAATGAGGGATCGGCCGCTCATTCACCGCTCAGCTCCACCGGAAGAATAGGACCCCGGACCCCGGCGAGGGTTTTGTTCTCCCAAAAGTGGCCGGCCACTGCGGTGACGGTCCCATAGTTGATCTCGACCTCCTCCTGGTCAGCCACATGACGGAGAAACCGGTCGAGGACCTGGGCGACCCTCCCGTCGGGCCAGCGATCCCGGGCGATCACCTCGGTGTGGACCCCGATGGCCAGGCAGGTCTCCTGCCCCTCCTCCTGCGCCCAGCGGCAGTGGGCGTCGAAGATCTCCTCCCGCGCTACGATCCTTGCTCCCAGATACAGCGCATTGGCATCGACGGCCAGGTTGAGCGGCACTTCGACCAGTTCCAGATGCCCGCCCTCTGGGTGCGGCGGGGGAAGGATAACATGGCGCGACACCCGGTACGGCAGGGTCAGCGGGGTGATGTGGCCGTACCACTCCAAGAGTTGGTACCAGCACCTCGGGTAATCATTGGGACCCAGGGCCTGGGCCGCAAAGCTGACGCGCATACCCCGCTTTGCCAGCAAGGACTGAAGCGCGGGGTCCGCAGCGGAATAGCCGGCGCAGAAGGCCGTGGGCCGTCCGAACCCGCGTTTGAGCAAGGACGCGATGCCGCGGTCTATGATCTCGGCGCGTTCCTCCGGGCCATAACCGGTCATCAGCACATCGTATCCCCCGTCTGCATCTTGCGGGTCCTCGGCGGTGGTCCTGGTGCCATTGCAACCCGGTGCCTGGTCGCCGACAAAGGGGCCAGTTATGGGGTTGATACCCATCGCCCGGACGAGGTCGTAGTACAGGTGCAAGTGCAGCCCGATCTCTGCCCTGCCCCTGGTCTGGGCCTCTTATAGGTATGGGCTGAACGCCGCTTCCGCCCTCGCCATCTCGGGGCGGTCGAGCAATAGGTACCGGGGGTTGTACAGATGGGTCCATCGGACCAAGGGGTGCGCCTGCGCACAGGCCTCGAACCAGGCTATGGCGGGGGCAGGGTCTACGGGGAGCCCCTCGAAATTTGAAAAGATAACCAGGTGGACCAGGCCGGACATCCCGAATTCTCCAGGCGAGCAGAAGGGTGGATCTGATCTCAATTTTTTTATGACCCCCAAACAAAGAGTTGACCTCCTTCGTCGGTCAACCCCTGCGCTAGCTGCCCAATCTTGCTTGCCCGAGGGCAGTACCCTATCCTAGCCTCCCTCAATCTAGAAAGGAACCCGACATGCCAGAACTCGAAAGGCGCCGGCTGGGAAAAACCGGCATGACCCCCAGGGCCCTGGGACTGGGCTGCGCTTTTTTCGGCGGGAACAAGGTCTCCGACCAGGAAGCCGTGGAGGGTATCCGCCGCGCCATCGAACTTGGCCTAGATTATCTGGACACCTCTCCCCTGTACAGCGAGAGCGAAAGGCGGGTGGGCTTGGCTCTGGAAGGCGGGTGGCGGGAGCGGATATATCTGCAAACCAAGACCGGTACCCATCCCGAGAAACGCGGCGACTTTTCGGCGGCGGCCACCCGCTGGAGTGTGGAGAACAGCCTGCACTTGCTCAAGACCGATTACCTCGACTCAGTGCTCATCCACGATCCGCCCGACATCGAGACCCCCCTGGCCCCCGGCAACGCCTTGGACGAGTTGCTCCGGATGAAGGAAGAGGGGATCATCGGCCATATCGGGCTGGGGGTGCGGCAGCACGAATTCCATCGCCGGGCTATCGAGACCGGCCACATCGAGATCGTGCTCAGCTACCTCGATTACACCCTGATCGACCAGTCAGTGGCGGCCACTACCCTGCCCCTGGCCCGCGAAAAGAGCGTGGGCATCATCCTGGCCAGCGCCCTGGGCATGGGCCGCCTGGCCGGCCCGGAGCCAGATCCACGGGCCGAACCCAAGGCCCACGCCATCTGGGCCTGGTGCCGCCAGCGCGGCGTCAACATCCGCCACCTGGCCCTGCAGTTCGTCCTGGCCGCCCCCATAGCCGGGATCGCCATGTCCGGCCCCTGCACCCGGCAGCAAGTGGAGGAGGTGTACCAGGCGGCCACCACCCAGGTACCCGCCGAGGTTTGGCGGGACTTCAAGGCCGAGTTCGGCGTGGGATTATAGTGGACTGGTCAATCCTATTAATGGATTTTGTGCCGCTGCTGGTCTTTGTCGTCGTCGACAGCCTCAGCAACATGCGGCGGGCAGTGGTCTGGGCCCTGGCGGTGGCCGGCGTCGAATTGATCTGGGAGTTCTGCACCTTTGGCGAGATCGACGAGTTCTCCATGCTCTCGACCCTGCTGATCCTCATCTTCGGGGGCCTCGCCCTCAAATACAACAACGCACTCTTCATCAAGTTCAAGCCGGTGATCCTCAGCCTCTTCACTGCCCTGGCGTTGCTGATCACTTGGGGTCTGGGCAAGCCGCTGCTGGTGACGGCCATGGACCGCTACGGCCCCCTCTTACCCGCCCAGTTCCAACCGCTGGTCCACCTGCCCCGCATGCAGGAGATCCTGGCCAGGGCCACCCTGTACCTGGGTTTCGGCTTTCTGCTTCACGCCGGGGTGGTGGCTTGGGCCGCGCTGCGCCTGGGTAGTTGGGGCTGGCTGCTTACCCGCAGCGCCGGCGCCTATCTGATGATGTTCGTCGCCCTCTGGCTGGCGGCCCGCTGAGGGCAAAAAAAAAGGACAGGAGCCCTGCTCCTGTCCTTCCCTTCTCAAGATCATCCCTCAGAATCTGGAACCTGCGACCGCTTTGTTGTCCCAGGCGCCGACGATAGTCACCGGGGTATTGACCCCCACCGTGCGGAAAAGCTCGTCCATGTCGGGATTGGCCAGCGCCACACAACCGGCCGTCCAATCCTGGCCCCGTCCACCGCCGGAGTGGATCTGGATGGCATAACCGGGGTTGGCCCCCTTTCTTATTTTTCCCTTGCGCTTGTCTTCGTTGATACGCCGGAGGTCGTCGGCGTTGGGGTAGTTCAAGTCCAGGGCCTTGTGCCCGTCGGGCCGCTGGCGCTTGCCGATAATCCGGTACTTGCCCTCGGGGGTGACCTTGTCGCCGGACATGCTCTTTTCAGCCATCCAGTTGGCCCCCAGATCCGCATCGTAGCGCTTCTTGAGGCGGCCGTCGTAATAGAGGTAACAGGTGTGGCTGCTCTTGTCCACGATCAGCGCGTACCCCTTCTGACGTGCCGAGACCTCGACCGTCTCTTTGGCCCACTTGCCCCAGCGATCGCGCTTGCCCCGCAAATAATCGGCAATGTAAGTACCGGTGCCTTCCCGCACCGTATTGACGATGGTGGACACCTCCTGAAACTTCTGATCGACCACGTCCAGGTCCCCCTGGCGCAAACGATCCTGCGCCGCACTGAGGGTCAGCTCAGCCCGAGTGAGGTTGCGGTTATACGCTCGGTGCTTGGGGATGCCCCGGGTGCTCTGGAAGGCCTGCAGCAAGTTGGTGTTCACTTCCTTGAGCCTGGCCTCCAGTTGGGCCTGGCGGGCCTGGCGGGCCTCCAGGGTAGCCGTGGCCGCTGCCTGCGCATGGTGCGAAGCCGCCAGAGCGGCGGTGAAGGCAGGGGTATAATCCCGCATCGGCTCGAACCACTGCCCCTGCTCCGCGCGGATCTTGCGGAACGAGGCGTCGAGGGAGTCCTTGGCCGCCTCTAGAAGTTCGGGGGCGTACTGGGCCGCCCCTTCTTCCTCGGCGTAGACAATATCCCGGTTGGCGATCTCCAGGGTGTGTTTGGGGGGAACCGCACAAGCAACACAACAGGCGGCGGCAGCCAGCCACACCCAGGTAAAGCGAGACGAAGAGAGAGATAGAGATCTGCGGGTCAGCATGGCCAGAAGGGTCGAAAACAGGGGTCTGTGGGGAAAGTTCAGCAACATGAATCGAGGAGGTGTTCTAAAGTAAAAGGGTGCCCCCAAAATGTCAAAGGCTTTTGCCAAAAATAGCTTCATATTGCTTCCACCAATCTGAAAGCCTCCTCGCGGGCCGCCGCCAGCAGGCCTTCGTCCCGGGCCAGATCGGCCACTAGCAACTCGGACAAGCCGGCCTGGCGCAGGCCCAGCACCTCACCGGGCCCCCGCAATTCCAGATCCCGGCGGGCGATTTCAAAGCCGTCCTGGGTCTGGCACAAAACCTGCAAACGCTCTGTCTCTTGCGCCGCCTGGCTGCCGGCGATCAGGATGCAGTAGGACTGGGCCGCCCCTCGCCCCACCCGGCCCCGCAACTGGTGCAGCTGGGCTAGCCCGAAGCGTTCGGCGTGTTCGACGATCATCACCGTGGCGTTGGGCACGTCCACCCCCACCTCCACCACCGTGGTGCAGGCCAGAGCCTGGATCTCTCCCGCCTTGAAGGCCCGGGCCACCCGGTTCTTCTCCTCGGTCGGCAGTTGTCCGTGTAAGAGCCCCAGGGCAAAGCTCCCCAAAGGCCCCTCCTTTAGTTCGGCCAAGCCCTCGCTGGCCGACTTGACCGCCAGTTTTTCCGACTCCTCAACCAGGGGATAGACCACGTAGGCCTGCCGGCCCTCGCGGAGTTGAGAAGCCGCAAACTCTAGAATCTGGGGCCGGCGCTCCGCTCCCCGCAGGGCCGTGCGCACTGGCTTGCGACCCGGGGGCAGTTCGTCGATTACCGAGGATTCCAGGTCCCCGTACAGGGCCAGCGCCAGGGTGCGCGGGATGGGGGTGGCCGTCATAACCAGCAAGTGCACACCGGGGCCCTTGCCCTGGAGTTCTTCCCGCTGGGCCACCCCAAAGCGGTGCTGCTCGTCGATGACCGCCAGGCCCAGGGCGGCGAATGCCACCTCGTCCTGGATCAGGGCGTGGGTGCCCACGGCGATGCTGGCCTCTCCGCTGGCGACGGCTGCCAACGCCTGCCGGCGGCGCGCCGCCGACAACCCCCCCACCAGTAGTTCGACCCGAATCCCCAAGGGTTCGGCCAGGGCGCGCAAGGTGGCGGCATGTTGTTCGGCGAGAATTTCCGTGGGGGCCATCAGCGCCGCCTGGCTGCCGGCTTCCACCGCCTGCAACATGGCGGCCAGGGCCACCAGGGTCTTGCCCGAGCCCACATCGCCCTGCAACAGGCGGCTCATCCGCATCGGCTGTTCTAGGTCGGCGGAGATCTCCCCCAGCACCCGCTGCTGGGCTCCGGTCAGGGCAAAGGGCAGCCTGGCCAGCAGGGCCGGCACCAGGTGCTGGCTGCGGGCCAGGGGCCGGGCCACCCCGACGCGGCGCCGGGCCAGCCGCAGGTGTGCCAGTCGCAACTGCAACGCAAAACATTCGTCGAAGGCCAGGCGCCGGCGGGCCAGGGCCACCTCCTCCCAGCTGCGGGGAAAGTGGATCTGGCGCAAGCTCTCTCCCAGGCCACACAGGCCCAGCCGCTGCCGCAACTCGGCCGGCAGGGGATCCTGCACCCGGGGGATGAACTCCTCGATGGCTGCGTGGACCAGCCGGCGGAACCCCCGGCTGCGCAGTCCCTTGTCCTTCATGTCGGCACTAGTGGTGTAAAGGGGGACGATGCCACCGGTATGCAGCAGTTCCGGTTCGCCGGTGCCAGCGACAAACTCGCATTCCGGGTGGGTGATCTGCAGCCGGCCCTGAAAATGCTCCACTTTGCCACTGAGGGCCAACACATCCCCTTCGTCGAAATGCCGCTGCAAGTACCGCGCCCCCTGGAACCACACACAGGCAATCTCTTCAGACCCATCTTCTACAATCAGCACAAAGCGGGGGTGGGCCCCCGGAATGAAACGTTTCTGCCGCACTTTTCCGATCAAGGTCACCTCCTGGCCGGGAGGAACCTGGGCGATGGGCAGGATGCAACTGCGATCCAGGTAGCGCCGGGGCAGATAATAGAGCAGATCCTGGAGGGTGCTGATCCCCACCTCGCCGAGCACTGCCGCCCGCCTGTTTCCCACGCCCCTGAGCTGGGAGACCGGGATCTGAAGCTCTGCAACCTGAGCCATTCTCCTTAAGCCATTGTTATCCAATAACATAATATTTGATACCAAATAACACTAATAAATTCTCTGTTTTTGCCGATCCAATCAATGAGGGACTATTTTAAACGAGGAGAAATTCAGATGAAGCCTGCCAGCCGCACACCCGATCTGCCCAGCACCCTGAAAATTGGCACCCGCTTCCTGCTGTCCTTTGAGGGCGCCGACACCGCCGGCCCTCCCTACCACGGGCGGCTGCAGGAGTGGAGTGAGGACGGCTGTCTGTGTGTCGATGCCCCCTCTCATTTCCAGCCCCAGCGCGGCACTCCGATCACCCTACAGAGCCTGGAGCCCAAGAGCTACAGTTTCTCTAGCGAGGTCATGGGTTACAACCGGCTCCAAGGCCCGCTGCCAGTGCTGTTGGTAAAGCCGCCCCGCCGGCTAGAAGAACCGCCCCAGCCCCGCTCGGCCTACCGGATCTCCGCCTGCTTGCGGGCCGAAGCCAAATGGCTGGAACAAGACGAGCCGGTCAGTGGCCCAGGGGTGGTCGCCAACCTCAGCGGCGGGGGCGCCCAGATCTTCCTGCGCCGCAAGCCGGCAGCCCAAGCCCTGAGCCTTGGGCTGGTCCTGCCTCAGGATTTCATCGAGGAGGCGGCCAGACGCCAGCTCACCCGCAACGGCCCCACCCTGACCAGCACCGCCCTGTTTCAGGAACTCTTCCACAACACCTGCGAGCGCATCCGCAACGCCTTTGCCGACTTGCAGGCTCACATCGTACATGTGCAGGTGCGGCAAACCCTGCAGGGCCCCCTCTACGGACTCTCGCTGGCCTTTGTCTCCCCGCCCGAGGCCTGCTTCCGCCTGGTCAGCTTCCTGGAGCGGCAGGCCATCCGCAAGGGTGTTACCGGTACCCCTGGTTCACGAAGGAGTCCTTCACTGGCCAAGGTAGCCTGAGGCCCAACCTCAACACCCTGCACCTCTGGCGGAACTGCTGGAAAACTTGACCGATAGGAGGGGCCGGGTGTACTATTAACAATCCTGCCCGCTCCGCATGTTTTCTATCCTGCCAGCCAGGCCCGAGGTTAAATGCCCGCACGCCGGACCAGTTTTGCCCAGTATCTCTTCGGCTCCGTGTCCCTGGAACGGCCGCCCTTCTTCTATGCGTATTCCGGCATGTGGCTGCACCTGCTCTTGAGCCTGGTCCTGGTGCCCCTGTTCGCCCTGCCCCTCTTCGATTCGCTGAGCGCCCTGATGATCGCCAGCCTCAGCCTGGGCATCATCATCTACAGCCTAGTGGCGCGGGAATACGGCCTGCTGATCAATATCCTCTCCTACGGCCTGTCAATGGCCCAGTTGACTCCGCTCAAGGCCGACCACGCCCCGCTGATGATGGTCGCCATCCTCGTGGCCCTGGCTTCCTGCTACCTGATCCTGAGCCAGCAGTACCGCCGCTACATCAAGGAAGTCTACGGCGACGAACACGGCATTCCACTCTGGATCGCCGGGCTCACCCTCCTGCTGGTCATCATGCACTTCCTCTACGGCCTGAACCTGGTCAACTCCTAACGGATCTTGAGCGTGGCCAGCCCGCACAGGGCCAGAATCCCTGCCACGATCCAGAAACGGGTGACGATTTTGGTGTCGGCCAGTCCCTGCGCCCGGAAATGGTCGTGGATGGGCGCGCGGTAGAAAAAGCGCCGGCCCAGCCACTTGAGCCCGATCTTCTCCTGCACCAGCACCGAAAAAGCCTCCCCCACAAAGATCCCCCCGATAATTAGAAACAGAAACTCCTGCTTGATCAGCACCGCCACCGTGCCCAGCAAGCCGCCCAGGGCCATGGAGCCGGTGTCGCCCATGATCACGTTGGCCGGATACGAGTTGAACCAGAGAAATCCCAGGCAGGCACCAAAAACAATGGAGCAGATGACCGCCACCTCACCCACCCCCGGCATGAAGGGAAAGATGAGGAACTCGGCGATACGGATGTTGCTGCACACGTAGGCAAAGATCCCGAAAACCGCCACCACAAAGGCCACCGGCACAATGGCCAGCCCGTCCAGGCCGTCGGCCAGGTTGACCGAATTGGCGATGGCGATCACGGTGAAGATGGTGAAGGGCACATAACCCCAGGACAGATCCAGCACCGGGATTTTGACGAAGGGCAGATAGAGTTGGGTGGCCAGACCGGGGGGCAGAGGTGAAGTCGCCTCGAGCACATAGAGCACCCCAAAGGTCAGGCCGTAGGCGAACTGCAGCAGCAGTTTGGCCTTCTCCGAAAGTCCCCGGTCACTGCTGCCGTAGCGCACCTTCATGTAGTCATCCACCGCCCCCAACCCCGCGAACCAGACGATAGCGCCCAGGCACAGCAGCGTGAAGGGGTTGTAGAGCTTGCACCACAGCAGGGCGGCCAGGAGCACCGCCGTGATGATCAATCCCCCGCCGTAGGTCTTGGTCTGGTGTTCGCCGGCGGGAAAGTGGGCATAGCTGCGCACTACGTCCCGCTGGCCGCTCCGGTAAAAGTGGAGGATCAGGCGTCCGCCGAAGAGGATGGTGAACAGCAGCGCGGTGATCGCCCCGGCGATGGCCCGGAAGCTGATCGAATTGAGCAGCCGCAAGAAGGAGAGACTGGTGAAGCTGTCGTACAGGTAGGTGCCCAGATAGTAGATCACGCGCCCTCCCTCACTCGGCCTGGCGTCGGTGCTGCTGCTCCAGGAGCAGTTGGTTCAGTTCGGTGACCAGCTGGCGCAGGTTTTCCTTGAGGGGAAACTCCGGCTTGAAAAAAGGCGACATCGCCAGGATCTGCTCCATGCGTTCGCCCACGGCCTGGGGTTCGAGCACCCGGCGTTGGAGCAGACGTCTCAGAGTGGAGACCACCTCTTGGCGGAACTGCCAGTTGGGGTGCAGATAGAAGCGCTGCAGGTGGACCAGAATCTTGGGGCGCACCGCGATGGTCCCCAAGGCCCGCAGAGCCTGGACTACTACCCCCGACCTGGGATCGTCGAGGCGGGCTACCAGGGCGTTCTCGAGCCCTTCGCTAGGGGCGAAGAGTTCCCCCAGGGCCTGGGCGGCAGCGGCGCGCACCTCGAAATAGGGGTCCTCGCGCAGCGCCTGTAGCAGGCTTTCCTCGACCGCGCCATCGGCCACCTGCAACAGGCGGATGCCGTGCTCAATGATATTTCGTCTCAAGATGCCCACCTGGCGGAAGTCCCCCCCACAGCAGCGCCGCAGCCAGCTGACCTTGCGGCGATCCCCCAGCATGGCCAGCAGCAAAGGCAGGCGTTCCCGATATTGAAGCTGCCCCACCAGCTTGATGCCGACGCTGCGCTGGCCCAGCGGAATTTCGTACCATTCCTCCGAGGCCAGCAGGCGGTCTGCCTGGTAGCGCAGATAGGCCAGTTCCCCGGTGTCCAGGCGCTGCACCCCCCCAGCCTCCTTGAGCCGGCGCTGCACGTGGCGCAGCAGGCTGTTGGGATTGGCGGGCAAGCCCGGGGGGCGCTCGGGGAATTTCAGGCTCAGCGCCGGCGGCCGGCGGCCGGCTGTCAGATTCTCGATCTCCTTGAGGATCAGCTCGAGGCTGTCGCGGCGCACCGAGCTGCGGGCGGCCGCCCCCATCTGGCAGCGCAATTCCTGAGCGCCCAGCAATTCCACCACCTGGGTGGCCAAGCGCTGCCCGTCCAGCCGCGAGATCACCCGGCCCTCCGCCCAGAAAGCTTCCTGGTAGAGCACCCGCCCCGCCCCGCTGCGTTCCAGCTCACGGGCGTTGAGCGCCTGGTGGTCCTCAGCGGCGGTGACCAGGGGGATAATCAGGGAAGGCAGCCCACAGACGCAGATCTCGGTCAGGGTGCCGGCGCCCCCGCGGCAGATGACCAAGTCGGCGGCAGCATAGGCCTCCTGGATATTCTCCATGTACTCGAAGCGGCGGTACCACGCTGAGGTGTCGCCGGTGATACCCAGCTCTTCCAGGCGGCGCTGGGTATCCTCCACCGCATGGTAGTCTTCGCCGGCATAACGCCCGGTGATGTGTATCACGATCAGGTTCGGTTCCTGGTGCCAGCGCGGCAGGGCCTCGACCACGGCTTCGTTGATGGCCCGCGAGCCGCCCGAGCCGCCAAAGGCCAAGACCACCCTGGTCTCCAGGGCGATGCCCATTCGCTGCCGACTCTGTTCGCGGTCGGCCTCCAGCACCTCACGCCGCACCGGATAACCCACCACCGCCACCCGCCGCATGTCGAACCAGTGGCTGGCCTGCTCAAAAGCCACGCCGATGCGGTCGGCCAGCCGCCCCCCCAACTGGTTGAGCAGCCCCGGATAGGCGTTGGGCTCGTAGAGGAAAATCTTGGCCTTGGTGAGACCAATTTTTCCCATAAACCCGGCGGCCAGCACAATGGGTGCACTCACATAACCGCCGGTGGCGATGATCAGCTGGGGTCTGAAGCGCAGCAAAATAAATAAGCCCCGGAGCATGCCGAGCCCCAGCACCGCGCCAAAAATCAGCAGCGCCCACAGCGAGCGGGCGCGGGGAAAGGGTCTAGAACAAACAAAACACAGTTCATAACCGCGATTGGGCACCACCCGGGCCTCGAGTTTGTCGCGGGTCCCCACGTAGAGGAACTGGGCCTCCGGCTGGACCAGTCGGAGTTCGTCGGCGATGGCCAGGGCTGGATAGACATGGCCACCTGTCCCACCTCCGGTGAGCAAGTATCTCATTGCGGTACTCCAGGGAACATACCAGGGGATCAGGGAGAGGGAAACCTGTATACGGGAAGGCTTGGGAGAGTCTGTTTCCAAAAATAGGCACAAGCCCTGCTCTAGACAAGCAGGAGCGATGGCCTAGATCCGCTCTACCGTGTCAGCCGGCACCCAGCCGCCCAGACCGCTGGGCAGGCGCACCAACACCCAGTCCCCCTCGCTCCTGGCTAAAAGCAGACAGGTGCCCTCGTGAACCACAAAGACAGCCGTCTCTAACAAATCTGGGGCACTGCGGGCCGTGACCTCAGCAGCGAGGGCCACCACCCGGGCCTGGGCCTGGCCGTAGAGCCGGGTGCCCAGGTAGGCACCGGTGCCCGTCGCCAGGCTGATACTGGCGACCAGGAGCCACGACTGCCACCAGGCAGACCAGGTCGTCCGGCGCCACAGCCGCCAGCCCCCCAACCCGCAGGTGGCCATAAAAAAGACGTTGAAGAGCAAGCACAATTCATCGAGGGTAGGGAAAAGGTAGAGGTCCTCCAGCCAACGCGCCGGCCCGGTCGCTTCGCTGACCTTGTCGAGCCGGAGTTGCTGGGCATAATGCAAATTGGCGCGGATATCGGCGTCGCGCGGGGCCAGGCGCAGGGCCCGCTCGTACCACAGTACCGCCTCCCCCAGATGACCGGCCTTGAAGCAGGCATTGCCCAGGTTGTAATAGACCTGGGGATCGCGCACCCCGGCCTCGACCACCTGCTGGTACGCTTCGCGGGCCTGCGGGTACTGCCCCTGCCGGTACAGCTCGTTGGCCTGATTGTACTGATCCAGCGGGGTGCCGATGGCGGAAAGGGCAACCCCCAGGCAAAAGGCCATGGCCAGGAGGATCGTCTTCATCCCAGTTTCTCCAGCGCAGCGATTATTTCGGCAGCCCGCTCCTGGACCTGGGCCATTTCCTCCCGGCTCTGGGCCCCCGGGGCGAAGCGGGCGAAGTCGCAGGCGGCCAGTACCTCCTCCACTGCACGCACCAGCGGCTCGGCCACGCCTTTTTCAGCCAAGAACTGGGCGCGGGCCTGGCTGGTGAGGCCGGCCGCTGGCCTTTCGAGGCGGTCGGCCAGAAAGGCGAGCAGGGCCCGCTGAATCTCGGCGTGGAAGGCCGGACTGTCCCCCTGTTCCAGCAGTTGGGCAGCCAGCCGCAGCCGGTGGCCTACCTCGCCGCGGGCCCGCCGGCGGCGCACCAGCGCCACATCCCCTTCCAGGCGCTGCCGGCGGCGCTGATAGAGCAACAGCCCTAGGCCAGCCAGGGGCAGCAGGCCCTGAATCCCCCAGAAAAACACACTTCGGTACAGCTGGACCGGCTCGCTAAGTGCTTCCAGATCCGGTTTGATATGGCGGATGTCCTGGCCCACCTGGGCGATCTCCCGAGGGATGCCGCCTGGGCTGGCCGCCAGATCCGGGGCAACCCCGCCGCGCACCTCTAGGCGGATGGGTTCTGATTTCAGCATTCGGTACTGGCCCTGGATGGGATCGAAATAGGCAAAGCTGATGGGGGGAATTTCCTGGGAACCGCCTCGCTGCGGGATGAGGATGTATTCGAATTTGCGCGTGCCCCCGTATCCCCCGTCCTCCACTCGCTCCTGGGACTCGGCCTTGGGATCGTAAACGGTGAACCCGGCCGTGGCGGACAGCACAGGGGGCTCGATGGCGTTGATGTTGCCCTGGCCGCTGATCTCCACCTTGAGGGTCACTGGATCGCCGGCCGCCACCGACAGCGGTTGGGCCTTGGCCTGAAGCGTATAGCGGCCCACTGCCCCGCTGAACTGCGGGGGACGTCCACTCTGGGGCAGGGGCAGCACCTCGATGCGCAGGGGATCGCAGGCCACTACTGCGGTCTGGCCACGTCCGCCAAAGGGGTCATCGAGAAAGTCCCATACGCTCGAACGGCCCCGCACCGGCAGCTTGCACGAGATGGCCAAGGGCGCCACCTGGTGGATGCCGTCGCTGGTGGGGAAGATCGCCATCCGCCGCAGCGGCGCCACCTGGAATTCCACGCCGCCGATGCTCTCCACCCGCGGCTTGAGCTGCTGGGCCACAAAAAGTTCCTCGGCCCAGAAGCCGGCGTAGTCGGGCAGTTCCTTGAAACCCACGCTGCTGATGGGAAAGCGGTAGCAGAGCTGGTATTCGAGCACCACCTGCTGCCCGACATAAATCTTTTGTCGGTCGGCCTTCACCCGGACGAAGAGATTGTCCTCCAGCCCCTCCTGGCCACCGCTGCGGCTGCCCCCGCCCGCAGGGGCCTGGCGGGCATTGCCGGCGACGATCTCCAGGTCGATGGCCTTGGTTTTATAGGTCTGCCCGTCCAGCTCGATGCTCGCCGGGCCCAGTCGCAGCTTGCCGGTGCGGCGGGCAGTGAGGGCATAACTTAGCTCGCGGGTAAAGGTGGTGTGGAAGTTGACCATCTCCACCCGGGTGCTGATTGCCGGCCCCTCGACGTAGAACTCTTGCAAATCGATCTCAGGTGCCGGCACGTGGGAGAGGTTCTCGTCGGAGATGATGGTGAGGGTGAGCTGGATGGGATCGGCCTGGCCGGCCCGGGTGCGGTCCACTAGCGCTTCGAAGCGGACCTGCGCCGCTTCGGCCCGCAGGACCAGGGCCAGCACCAATGCCAGCCAGATGGCCAACCTGCCCTTCATCGGTCGCTCACCAGTCCTTGCCCCGATAGGCCTGCGTCCCGCGCTGGCGGCGCTGGTGGGCCTGCTTCTCCCGGTCACGGAGAGCGTCCAGCAACTGTTCGGCCTCCTCGCGGTCCATGCGGTTGCGCTGGCCAGCGCGCTGGTCGCTGCCCTGCTTTTGCTCCTGGGCCTGTCGCTTTTGTTGGTCCTGCTGGTTCTGCTGCTGGTCCTGTTGCTGGCCTTGTTGCTGGTCTTGTTGCTTTTGTTGTTGCTGTTGATCCTGTTGTTGTTGGCCCTGCTGGCCTTGCTCTTGCTGGTTTTGTTGTTGCCCTTGCTTTTTCTGGTCCTGGGATTGCTGCTGCTCTTGCTGCTCTTGCTCCTGCTGCTTGGTCAGGGCCAGTTCCAGGTTGGCCTTGGCATCCTGGTCCTGCCAGTCCAGGTCCAAGGCCTGTTTGTAGGCTTCGACGGCCTGTGGGTACTGCTGCTGCTGATAGTAGGTGTTGCCCAGATTGTAGAAGCTGCGCGCCTTCAGCTCGGCGTCGGCGCCCTGGAGGGCCTGGTCGAATTCCTTCGCCGCTCCCGGCAAATCCCCGGTCTTAAAGAGGGCGCTGCCCACATTGAAGTTGAGGGCCGGGGTTTCCGGTGCCTCAACCTGGGCCTGCCGGTACAGCTCTAGGGCCTCCGCGTAGTGCCCGACCTCGTATTGCTTCTTGGCCTGGGCGCTCTTGTCGCGGGCCTCATCCTCGATGTTATCGGCCCCCGCCGGCCCCAGCCAGCACCACAGCAGGGCGGCCAGAACATATAGCTTGTTCACGCAAACCTCCCCCGCCATTCGCCCTGGCGCCGCCGGCCCTCGGGCAGGCAAGCCTCAACCAGGAAACAGAGCAGGGCGGGAAGCAGGCAGAACTGAAACCGCTCCTCATAGCGAGTGAAGCGGGTCGCCCCAAATTCCCGCTGGTCCATCTGGCTGAGGTAGTCGCGGATCTGTCCCACCTCTCCCCCCCCCAGGGTGCTGCGAAAATAAACCCCCTCACTGGCCTGGACCACCTGCTGCAAGGTCTGCTCGTCCAGGCGGCTCTTGACGTAGTTGCCTTCCTGATCCTGATGGTATCCCCCGGTCTTGAGATTTGGGATCAGTTCCCCGCCGGTACTGCCGACGCCTACCGCAAAGATCCGGATCCCCTTGGCCGCCGCCTCCTTGGCCGCCAACACCGGATCGCCCAGGTGATTCTCCCCGTCGGTGAAGAGCACGATGGCCTTGTCCTGTGCCTCGCTTTCGGGCAGGCATCTAACTGCCAGGGTGATGGCATCGGCCATCGCGGTGCCCTGCACCGGCACCACGCCGGTGTCGGCCAGGTCGAGGAACATCCGCAGCGCCCCGTAGTCCACGGTCAGCGGGCATTGGACAAAGGCGTGGCCGGCAAAAAAGACCAGCCCCACCCGGTCGCCCTCCAGTTGGTCCAGCAATTCGGCGATCTGGTGTTTGGCCCGCTCCAACCGGCTGGGCTTCACATCGCCGGCCAGCATGCTGCGCGACACGTCCATGGCCACGATCACATCCACCCCTCGGCGCTTGCTTACCTCGGTCTTGGCCCCAAACTGGGGCCCGGTGAGGGCCAGGACCAGCAAGAAGACCCCGGCCAGCAGCACCAGATAACGGGCGTATTGCCAGCCGGGGCCCTGGTGATCGACCAGTCTGGGCACCATAGTCTGGTGGGCAAAGCGGGCTAGGGCGCAGCGTTTTCGCATCAGGGCCCAGACCAGAAAGAGGGCCAGGGCCGGCACCAGCAGCAGCAACCAGAAATAATCGGGGGCGGCGAATCGCACGGGGGCTCCTTCAGGGAATGCGGCGGAAACGAGTGTTGGCCAGCACCACTTCGCTTAGGAGCAAGATCAGCCCGGGCCACAGGAAATAGGCAAAGCGCTCGGCGTAGTCCACGTGTACCTTATCCTTGACCGGCGAGGTCTCCAGGGCGGCGATCTCGCGGTAGATTTCTTGTAATTTTTCCTGGCTGGTGGCCCGGAAGTACCGGCCCCCAGTGCGCCTGGCCACTTCCTGCAGGGTGCTCTCATCGAACTCAGCGCCCTGGGACCGGCCGAAGAGCAAGGGCGAGGCCAGGCTCGCCTGGTTGCTGCCCACGCCGATGGTGTAGACCCGGATGCCGACAGCGGCGGCGGCATCGGCGGCGGTCAGCGGCTCCAGCTCCCCGGCGTTGCTCACCCCGTCGGTGAGCACCACCACCACCTTGCTCTTGGCCTGCGAATCGCGCAGGCGGTTACAGGCGTTGGCCAGCGCCATGCCGATGGCTGTGCCGTCCCAGGAATCATCGGCGAACTGGAGGTTCTGGACGAAATTCAGCAAGATATCGTAATCGAGGGTCAGGGGGCACTGGGTGAAGCTCTCGCCGGCAAAGATCACCAGGCCCAGCCGATCGCTCTGCCGCCCGCGGATGAAATCGGCCACCACCTCTTTGGCGATCTCCAGGCGGTTCCGCGACCCCAGGTCCTTGGCTTCCATGCTGGAAGAGACGTCCAGGGTCAACAAGATATCGATGCCCTCGGCGGACAACTCGCGGCTCTCCCTGCCGGCCTGGGGCCGGGCCATGGCCAGGATCAGGCAGGCCAGCCCCAGAAGTTTGAGGGCGATCAGGCCGTGCCGCAGCCGGGTCCAGAGGGTGGGGCCGGCGGCCAGCAGCAGTCCCAGGTCGGAGAAGCGCAGACTGTTCCTGCCGCGGCGCTGCTCGCCGAAGTAGCGGTAGAAGAACAGGGGCAGGAGGATCAGCGCCAAAAGCCAGGTAGGATCTGCGAAGCGCAGATGGGCCATTGCCCCTACCTCACCCGGTGGGGGCCGGAGTGCGCTCCAGCGCCTGGCGCACAGCTGCCTCTTGGGCTGCCGCGATCTCCAGGAATCGGCGCACGATCGCCTTGCCTGCCTCGGGGGCCTGCCGGGCCTCTTCCTCGACGGGGATCAGGCGGGCGAACTTCACCAGATCGGCGGCGCTGAGGAAAGACT
This sequence comes from Candidatus Latescibacterota bacterium, assembly GCA_009691525.1. Classification (GTDB taxonomy): domain Bacteria; phylum Latescibacterota; class UBA2968; order UBA8231; family UBA8231; genus SICG01. The sequence continues at coordinate 19,248 of SICG01000001.1, forward strand.
CGATCTGTGCCACCAGGACGGCATCACAGCGGCTGGCCTTGAGGGTCTGGGAGATCTCTTCGGTGGTCTGCTCCATGGCCACGATGCCCAGTTGATCCTCGAGGAAACGGCGCAGGGTTTCCGCCAGCAGCGAGTAGTAGACCTTGGTCCCGTCCCGCTCCAAAAGCCCCATGGCGGCGATGCGGTTGAATTCGGTCAGGTAGTCCTTGGGAGGTGGTGGTGGTGATGGAAGGCCGGGGCACTGCCGGCGCTGCATCCACCAGTACCAGCCCCCGGCCAGCGCCAGGGCGACCAGCCCTCCCGCTAGTCCCCAGGCCCAGGCCGGCAGGCCGCCGCCCAGCTCTACCGGATCCTTGATGTCGCGCAGGACCTCATCCCCCTCCTGCCGCACCTTGAGCACCTCGACCTGCAGCGGTGCGGTAACTAGTTTGAGGGTATCCCCCTGGACGAAGCCGATTTCCAGTGGGGGGATCTGATACGACCCAGGTTGATAGAGCCGCAGCTCGTAGCGCCGCAGCTCCTCCATGCCCCCCCCGGCGGCCACCGGCGGGGACGGGGTCTCAGGGCGCACGGAAAAGTCTTTCAACAGGGAGGGCAATGCCGGCACCAGCACTTCGGTGCCCTGGTCATAGTGCAGGCGCAGTTCCAAGTGCAAGGGATCGCCCACCCGCACCTGGGCGGTGTCCAACCTGGCTTCCACGGCCGGTGTCGCCCAGGCCGGCAGTGCTGCGGCCAGCCAGAGGATGGTCAGGTGCTGCCAGCCCATCACTGCCCTGTATGGACAGAGTCCGCCGCGGCTCCCTGGACCACGTCCTGAAGTTGCAGGTCCAAGTCCTTGAGCACCGACCCCGCCACCCGGTACACCGCCTGCGCCCCCCCTTTGCTCAGATAGACTTGGGAGGCTTTTTCGCCCAGCTTCACCTCTAATGCGGCCTTGCCGCCGGCTTGGAGCACCAAGCGCAGGCGCGGGGTGTCGAGGCCGTACGGCCGCAGATCACTCACCGCCTCGCCGACAAACTGCTCGACCTTCACCTCTTCGAGCTGGCTGAGCAGGTTGCTGAACTTCCACGATTTGGCCGGACCGCGCTGGGGGGCGACCAGCGACCAGACCCCGGCCGTGTCCTTGGCAGCGGCCAGCAGTTGGCCGGGCCGCTGCAGTTCGATATGGTCCACCTGGTCGCGGGCGAATTTCAGCGGCTGCTTGTCCCGCAGGTCGAACATGGTCTTGCTCAATTGCTTGACCAGCGAGGAGTCGACAGTGAACACCGCCATCCGGCTGGGGTCCTGGGCGTAATAGGTCCCCTCCGGGGCCTGAGCGCCCACCCGCAGACGTTTTTCGGCCCGCTCTTCGCCCAACAGCAGCGATACCTCCAAGGTCGGCGTGTTGAGCCCATACGAGGCGGCCCCCGCCGCCGTTCCGGGCACAAAAGCCTTGGTCTGGGCCTGGTGCAATTGGTCTAACAACCCGTCCACCGCCCCCTGGTCAGCCGGGGCTGCCACTGGCGCGACCAGGCGCCAACCTTCCTCCTTGCTCAGGGACAGGGTGCCCTGGGGCTGGATCAGGCGCAGTTCGCGCACCTTCTCCTTCTCAAAGGCCAGCACCCGGCGGTCGCGCAGGTCAAAGACCCCCTTGTCGAGATTGTCGAAGCGCCAGGCCTGCACTGTGAAGATCTCGGGGTTAGTGCCGCGCTGCTGCACGTAGACGAAGCGCTGGGTCGGGCTGTCGGCCCCCCACCAGATGGTATCGGTGCTGCCGGTAGCCGTCTCGACTACCACCTTCAGACGCGGGGCGTGCAGCCGGTACTTCTGGGCCACCGCTGGATTGTCCCGCACCCGGTCGGCCTCCTCGACCACCTTGTCCCGCTCAACTTCGCGCAGGTTGCGCAGGTAGCGGTCCACCGCCTCCTGGTCGGCCTCACACGCCACCGGCGCTTTGATCATCCAGCGGTCCGCGACCTTTTCGATGACGACCAGGGTGTCGATGCGGTCGATGGTCAACCGCTTCGCTTCGCCTTCGGCAAAGTCCACCAGTTTCTTGGTCTTGTCCGACTCGGCCCGACGGTCCTCGCCGCCGCGGATCTCGTAGAAATAAACAAAGGCCAGCAGGGCCGCGAAGAGGACCCCAATCACTATGTTGGTCTTCAGACGCATCGTCTATCCCTCCCGCTCGCCGCCAAAGGCTTTCTTGATCCAGACCAAAATGCAGATATTGGCCACCGACAGGGCGGCAAAAAGCAACTGAATGGCCTCGACGGGCATGGCTACAAAGCCGACCGCCACATTGACCACCGCCAGCCCCAGGGCCAGGATCCAGGCCTGCCGCTGGCGTCGGAACAACCCGTAACTGACCGCCCCGCACCAGAGGGCCAGCAGCAAAAATCCCTGGCCGCGCGGCGCGCTGGCCTCGCTTAGGCCGATGACCCCTTGGATGAAGTAGAAGATCGCCACGCCGATGAAGCTGTACATCAGCCAGGAAATGAACCCCGAAGCGTAGGTCTGGTAACCGCGGCGCAGCATCATCAGAATTCCGGACAGGGCCACGGCAAAAGGCAGAATGAAGACCGAGACCCACAACACTACCGCGCCCTGGTTGCCGATCAGATTGATAGGATTGAAGGGCGGCTCCTTGAGCGGGATGTTGAGCCGGTCCTCCCCTTCGCTGAGCCAGGAGATGCTGCTGGCCAGCAATTCGCCGTTGGCCTGTTGGCCAAAGTACTGGTTGCTGGCAAAATCGGCATCGCCAAAGATCACCAGCCGGGTCTTTTCCTGGGAGTGGGCGCTACTGTCGGCTGCCGACCTCACCGCCACCCCCAGCGACAGAGGGCCTTGTTTGTCCACGGCCGGATCAAACTCTACCTGCCCTCCCCCTGCTCCGGTGATCGGCCCCAGGTCGGTCTCCCCCCAACTGCTGCGGTGGGTGAAAACCAGGGGCGTCTGGTCGGGGCTGGTGCGACCGGCCAGCGACACCGACCGGGCCAGGGGATAGAAACTCATGGTGCCCTGGGCAAGGCGGCCGGTGATCGGGTGCTCGCCGTATTGTACCACTACCGGCACCGACACATCGGCCCCCAGCATCTGGCCGATGCCGCTGAGATCCACGACGAAGTTCTGGCCCAGATCCACCCCGTACTCGTAGAGCAGGCCCTCCAAGCCGGTGGGCGGCCCCGGGTCGAGCAGGAAGAGGGCGCTGTGCCCCTGTTTCAGATAGGCACGCAGCACCTGGGCCTCAGTCGGCGAGAAGGGCTGCTTGGGGCCCACCACCGCCAGCAGGGTGGCGTCGTCTGGCACGCTGCCCCCCGCCAGACTCAACCCCTCCTCCATCTGGAAGTTCATCTCCTTGAGCCGGCCCCCCAGGATGCTGAAACCCTTGCCATCCACCTGGGCCAGCTGGCCTTCCTGGTGCCCTCCGGTAAAATAGACCTTGTGCTGCTCAGCTTTCATGGCGCGCTGAATCGCATTGCTAAGCGCCTCCTCGCTCTGGGCGGTGATCTTCTCGGTGCGCACCTTGCCCTCGCCGCTGACCTCCACCACCGAAGTGCCCCGGTCCCGCACCCCGTACTGTTTGGCCTCCAGGGTGTGTTTCTGGGGATCGAGCACCTCGTATTCAAAGTGTTTGGAGGCGTATTTATACTGGTCCATGACGTCCTGGAAACGCAAGCCCTCGGTCTTGGCCATGAAGGTCTTGACCGAGACGTAGCGGTTCTGGTCCTCCACCTGGTCCAGCAGCCGGTGGGTGTCATCCGAGAGGGTAAAGAGCTTGTCGGCACTCAGGTCGAAGCGGACGTGGTAGCGGTCGCCGATGAAATTGAGCAACCCCACCACCCCCAGCGAAAGCACAATACCCAGGCCGGCGGCGCTCAATTCCTTCAGGTTCCACCGCCCCTTGCGCGAGACCACGGCGATGCCAGCCACCGCCACCGCCAGGGGATAGAGCACCACCGTCAGCCAGAAGATAAAATCCGACTGGCCCTCGGTCAGGGCGATGGGGCTGTACCCCGGCTCGCGGGGCCGGATCGAAATGAGATGTTCGTCCTCAGCCAGCCAACTGGCCGCGTTGAGGGTCAGATCGCCGTTGCCCTGCAGGTCAAAGTAGCGGTTGCTGGCAAAGTCCCCGTCGCCAAAGACCACCACCCTGCCGCCGCCCTGGCCGGCGTCGACGGCCGCGGCCAGGGAGATGGGACCGGGCTTGTCGACGCCCTCGTCCATCTTCACCGTTTTGTTGCCCTTGGCCTGCAGCACCCCGAGGTCGGTTTCGGCCCAACCCTGTTCGCTGGTCTTGACCAGATCGGTCCCGCTAAGCCCGGGCCGCTCGCTGTAGTGTACCGACCGGCACAGCTCGAAGAAGGTCATCAGCCCGCGGTGCTTGCGCGTGACCGGATGGTCTCCGTACTCCACGGCGACCGGGCTGGTGTAATCGAGGCCGAAGAGGCTGCCCAACCCGCTGGTGTCGATAACAAAGTCGTCGCCCATCTCGACCCCCCACTCACCCAACAAGCCCTCCAGGCCGGTCTGGTAGGGTGGATCTAACAGGATTAAGACGGCCCCGCCGCCCTTGAGATACCGGCGCACCGCTTCGATCTCGTTGCTCAAGAATGGGGTCTTCGGCGAGAGGACCATCAGCAGGGCGCAGTCGGCAGGCACCATGCCGCTGCGGGCCAGGAAGAGGGAGTCCTGCACCGAATAATTGAACTCCTGCAACCGACCCTTGAGCCGGCTATAGCCCTGCTCGCCGGCCTCGGTGCCGCCCTCCCCGTGGCCCACGCTCAGGTAGACCTTTTCCTGGTTGTCGCTGCCCAGCTTGAGCAGGGCGCTGGTGAGTTCCTTCTCGTTGAGTTCGGTGAGCTTCTGCTGCTTTTGGCCGCTCTCCAGCACCAAGGTGTTGTAGTTGCGCACCCCATATTCTTTGGTGCGGTCGGGATCGCGGTCGGGATCGATGAATTCGTAGCTGAACTGGCTGCCGTGACTGGCGTACTCTTTGAGCAATCCCTCGAGGGCCTCGTCCTTGCCCTGGTCCATGAAGGCCAGGGCACGCACCTCGGAGGGCAGCCCCTGCAAGGTCTCGATGGTCAGGTCGGCCAGGCTGTGTAATTTGCCAGCGGTCAGGTCGAGACGCTCGTGATAGCGGGTCCCGAGAAAGTTGACCATCACCACGATACCCAACACCATCAGGCTGCCCCAGAAGGCGTTCAACCAGCGGCCGTACTGGCGGAAGAGCTCGGGGTTGAACAGCCCGGCCAGCACCACCAGCGCCAGGCCCGCCCCCAGATTGGCCAGGGCCAAGGTGCCCGACTCGGGGCCGAGCAGATAGGCCAGGCCGCCGGCCAGAGCCAGGGCCGCGCCGGCCAGGCTGAGCGGTACGCTGAACCTCTTCATCCTAGCGCCTCCATCTGCGCGACTCGAGCACCCGGCTGGTGATGAACAGGGTGAAGAAGATGAAGCTCAGAAAAAAGACCACGTCCTTGGTGTCGATCACCCCCCGTTGAAAATCCTTGAGATGCTCGATAATCGAGACGTATTGAAGAATCTTGGCCGCCGTGGGGCCGGCGAAGCTGGCCGACCAGTCGATCAGCCACAGCAGCAGCAACATGCCAAAACCCAGCAGCACCGCCACGATCTGGTTCTCCGTGAGGGACGAGGCCAGCAGGCCCACCCCGATGAAGGTGCCACCCAAGAGCAGGTAGCCGAAATAGGCCGAGAAGATGGGCCCCCAGTCCGGGCTGCCGTACATCGCCAGGATGACGCAGTAGATTCCGGTCAGGGCGACAATCATGGTGTAGAGGGTCAGGCAGGCGAAGAATTTGCCCAGCAGGATCTCGATGGTGGAGATGGGCGAGGTCATCAGCAGCTCGATGGTGCCATTTTTCTTTTCCTCGGCGATCAGCCTCATGGTCAGCATGGGGACCACCAAGAGCCAAATGAAATCCATCACCGAAAAGAACTGGGAGACTACCATCTCGTTGAGGTTGAGGCTGGGCATCTCCCCGCCCATCTGTGCCCGCTGCCCGAACTGCAGGCACCAGAAATTGAACTGCATCAGGATATTGCGGAACAAATAACCCGAGAGGAAGAGAAAGACCCCGGCGATGACATAAGCCACCGGCGAGACAAAGTAGGAACGCAGTTCCTTGGTATAGATGGCGAGAAAATTGCGCATCAGGCCTTCACCTCCTCAGTCACCAGCTTCAGGAAGATATCTTCGAGGGTCATTTCGAGGGCGCGCAGTTCGCGCAGCCCCAGTCCGCTGTCCACCACCCGCCGGGCCACCAGATCGCGCACATCGCGGCCGGGGATGGCGGTGATGATGTAGATCAGTTCATCGGCCGTGCGCCCGGCCTCGCTGACCACCTCCAACACCCCGTCGATGCTGCGCAGGAGCTGTTGCACCTGCGCCGGCGGGCCGGCGATCGTCGCGCGCAGCACCTCGCCCTCTTTCAGCTGGGCCATCAGGCTCTGGGGTGTGCCCTCGCCGACGATGCGCCCATGGTTGATGATCACCACCTTCTCGCAGGTCATGCTCACCTCGGGAAGGATGTGGGTGCTGAGGATGATGGTGTGTTCCCCGCCCAAACCCTTGATCACCTGGCGGATCTCAATGATCTGCTTGGGGTCCAGGCCCACGGTCGGCTCGTCGAGGATGAGCACCTCGGGATTGTGTACCAGGGCCTGGGCCAGGCCCACCCGCTGCCGATACCCTTTGGACAGATGGCCGATGGTCGAGCCCTGCACGTGCGCGACCCCGGTCTTTTCCATGGTGTCGTCGATGCGCCCGTTGAGCTGGGCATTGGGCACCCCTTTGATCTTGGCGACAAAACGCAGATAGCCCCGCACCGTCATGTCGGCGTAGACCGGGGGCAGTTCGGGCAGGTAGCCGATGCGACGGCGCGCCTCCAGCGACTGCTCGACCACGTCGTACCCGGCCACCTTGGCCGAGCCCGAGGTGGGGGGCAGGTAGCAGGTGAGCATCCGCATGGTGGTGGTTTTGCCGGCGCCGTTGGGGCCCAGAAAGCCGAGAATTTCGCCCTTTTCGGCCTTGAAGGAGATCTGCTCCACCGCCGCCACGTCTCCGTAGTACTTCGATAGTTCCCGTACTTCGATCACCGGGGCTTCTCCTTGGGTTTGCGCCCGCGACTGCGCCGCAGCCGGGCCTGGAAGAACTGGATGAGGGGCTCCATGTAGGATCTAGAGATGTCGATACTGATGGCGTCGATGCCCTGCTGGCGGAAGAACTCGGCCCGCTTGGCATCTTCCTCGCGCCGGCGGGCGGCAAAGTAGCGCCGCAACTTGGGGCTGCCAGTATCCACCAGGGTCTGGGTCCCGCGTTCGGCATCGTAAAGCGAGACAAAACCCACCGCCGGCAGCTGCCTTTCGCGCGGGTCATTCAAAGTGATGGCTACCAGGTCGTGCCGGCGCCCCACCAGCTGCAAAGCCCGTTCGTATCCACTGTCGAGAAAATCGGAGATCAGGAAGACCACGCTGCGCCGGTGCAGCAGCCGGCCGAGGTATTCGAGGGCGACGCGCAGGGAAGTCCTCTTCTTGCGCGGTTGGAAATAGAGCAGCTCGCGGATGACGCGCAACACGTGCCGGCGGCCCTTCTTGGGGGGGACAAAGACCTCGGCCTCGTCGGTGAAGATCAGCAGACCGACCCGGTCGTTGTTCTTGATGGCGGCAAAGGCCAACACGGCCGACAGCTCCACCCCTACTTCACCCTTCATCCGTTTCCCGGAGCCAAAATCCCCCGAAGCGCTGGCGTCCACCGCCAGCATCACCGTCAGTTCGCGCTCCTCCTCGAAGACTTTAACAAAAGGAGCACCGGCCCGCGCGGTGACGTTCCAATCGATGTTGCGGACCTCGTCCCCCTGTTGGTACTCGCGCACCTCGGCAAATTCCATACCCCGCCCCTTGAAGGCGGAGTGATACTCGCCGGCAAAAAGGGTGTCCACCAGACTGCGGGTCTGGATCTCGATGCGGTGTACCTGCTTGAGGATCTCCTTGGGGATCACGGCGGCTCAGGGCACTTCGATATGGTCAAAGAGTTGCTGGACAATGTGTTCGGAGTCGATTTCCTCGGCCTCAGCCTCGTAGCTGACGGCGATGCGGTGGCGCAACACGTCAGCGCCCACCGCCTTGACGTCCTCGGGCGTCACGTACCCGCGCCGGCGCACAAAGGCATGGGCCCGGGCCGCCCGCGCCAGATAGAGGGTGGCCCGTGGCGAAGACCCGTATTCGATCAGGCCGACCAGGGATTCCAGGCCCGCCGCGGCGGGAAAACGGGTGGCATGGACCAGGTCGACGATGTAACTCTTGATTTTGTCATCCATGTAGACCAGGGAGAGGGCCTGCCGCAGCCGGCGCATGTCCTCTAGGCCGGCCACCGCTTCGACTTCGATCGGGCGCTCGTCGGCCATACGCTCGAGGATCTGGCGCTCCTCTTCCTTGCTGGGGTAACCCACCTTCACCTTGAGCATGAAGCGGTCCACCTGTGCTTCGGGCAAGGGATAGGTGCCTTCCTGTTCGATGGGGTTCTGGGTGGCCATCACCAGAAAGGGGTCACCCAGGGGATAAGTCTCATCGCCGATGGTCACCTGGCGCTCCTGCATGGCTTCCAGCAGGGCGCTCTGCACCTTGGCCGGGGCGCGGTTGATCTCGTCTGCCAGGACCAGGTTGGCAAAGATCGGCCCCTTTTTGGGGATGAACTCACCCGAACGCTGGTTGTAGATCAGGGTGCCGGTCAGGTCAGCGGGCAGGAGATCGGGGGTGAACTGGATGCGCTTGAAACTGCCCTGAATGATGCGGGCCAGGGTGCGCACGGTCAGGGTCTTGGCCAGTCCGGGTACCCCCTCCAGCAACACATGCCCACCACAGAGCAGGCCGATGAGCAGGCGCTCAATCATATAGCGCTGGCCGACAATGACCCGGTCCATCTCTTGTAAGATTCGGTCGATCAGCACACTTTCCTGCTGGACCCGCTCGTTGATCGCCTGAATATCTAGAGCTCGCATTGTCACTCGCTAGCGCAGAATACCAAAGGGGAAAAAAAGACCGGGATAAGAAGGCCGTCACGCCCCGAAAACAGGCATCGCCCTCCGCAGCAACTCTAGCTGGAGAATACTGCGGGATGGGGCCTAAGGAGCCCTGGGGGCGTCCTGAAACTTAACCCATTCCTCGGGGGGACGGCCCACGTTGGGAAGCAGGTGCTGGGCACTGAGGGCCAATTCCGAGGTCGGGTACTGCTCAATGACCCGCTGGTAGGACTGGCGCGCCTTGTCTAGGTCGCCGAGGAATTCCTCGCAGATGAAGGCGATCATGAACTGCGCCTCGTCCGCATGCTGGCTCTTTGGATATTGGCTGAGCAGGCGCTCGTACAGCACAACGGCACCTTTCATATCCCCTTGCCGCTGGGCAATGAGAGCGAGTTTGTCCAGGGCCTTGGGGGCTCGTTCGTCCTGGGGGTAGCGTTCGAGGAAGGTATTAAATTGACTGACCGCCTTGTCCAGCGCGGTGGTATCGGCGGCCGCAGCTTCGGCCTGGGAGAAGAGTTGATCAGCATTTTGGTCGCTGCAGCCGGCCAACCCCCAGCAGAGTCCGGCCAATGCCAATAGGGTTCTCAGCAAGATTCTCATATTTAAATTGCTAAGACCGTTCAACCGGTTTCCGGGTTCCCGCAAGCGATCCACTTCAAGTGGTCGCTGCCGGCGCTGCCGGGGTGGGCGAACTCTTGCTTTCGCTGCCGCTGCTGCTGCTGCTGGACGCTGGGGAATCGCCGGCCTTGGCGGCCTTCTTGTACCCTTCGCTGCGGTAGTCGGTGATGTAGAAACCGGACCCCTTGAAAAGCAGGCCTCCCCCCCCGCCAATCAGGCGCTTCACTTTGCCCCTGCACCCCTTTTTATTGCACTTCTGCAGGGGTTCTGCCTTGATGCTCTGGTATTCGTCAAAGGTATGGCCGCATTTCTGACACTCGTATTCGTAGGTCGGCATCGCAGGCCTTCTTTATAGGTGGCCATATCAACACTTATCTTATTACAAAATAAGAAAATGTATAATACTCAGCCCCTTCGCGCAAGCACCTCACTGGCCCGCTCCCCTTCCCGGAGTAGGCACCCTTCCTTCCTCGGGGGCCGGCTCCTCCTGGGGTGCCTGAGGGGGGGGCTCATCAGGCTCCTCTGGCTGGCTGGCCGGAACAATCTGACCGCGCCGGTTGATCTTCATCATCTCCAACTCGGTATTGGTCCGCTGCCCCGGGGCAAAGCTGATCCGCCCTGCGGCACCCGCAAAATCCTGCAACCCGGCCAACCAATCGCGCAAAGCACCCCGCTCCCGTTTGCCCTTTTCCCAGCCCTCAATCACCAGCCTGGCCGCATCGTATCCGTAAACCGCGTAGGCCGGCTGCTGGCCATACTGCCGGCGGAACTGCTCGACGAACTGCCTGGCGGCCGGTGTGCCTTCGTCGCGCCCGGTGACAAACATGCACCCCAGAAAATCCTGGCGCTCCCCCGTCGAAAGCTGGCGCAGGGCTTCTGGGTCGTACCAGATGTCGTTGCCAAGGATCTGCGACCGCACCTGGTAAAAATGCAACTGCGGGGCGATGGTCTTGGCATCCTCAAAACTTTCAACCACCACCGCCATGCCGTCGATGGAGTCGACCACCGGCTCCTGCGGCGTCTCCAGGGTAGCCAACGAATCAGCGGCGGCACTGTCCACCGCCGCCAGCTTGAGGGCCAGTCCCACCCGCCTGATCTCGGCGAAGGCGCGCTTGAAATTCTTTTGTTGGTCGGGCAGGTACCAGTCTCGGTACACCACCCTCGCCCCGTTGGCCTGCGCCACTCGGGTGAATTCGCGCTCAAAATTCCAGCCGTAGTCGGTTAGTGGCGCCAGCACTACCAGAGTCCTCAGCCCCAAACCCAGGGTCGCGTATTCACCCAAGGCCCGCCCCTGAGCCTCTGGAGTGGAGCGCAACTGGAAGGTGTAGTGCCCGAGAGAATCCAGCCCGCTCTGCTGAGCCAGGGGAACAACCAGGGGCAGGCCAGCCGCCTCGGCACTGACCGCCGCCACCGCCGCCGGCGCGCTAAACACCGGTCCCACCACCGCCAGCACCCTTTCGTCGGCGATCAAACTGCGGATGGCGCGCGCCGTGCGCACCAGTTCGCTGTCCTGACCTTCGGCGATGGGCAGATTGCCGTAATCGAATCCCGTATCCATGGGGACCAGTTCGAAGCGATTGCCCTGCTCGCTGTTGGCCAACTGGGCCCCTTCCAGCAGTTCCCGGCCCAGTTGCGTGTTGGGCCCCGATAGGGGCAGGAGCAGGCCCAGGCGCGGCGCCTGCCCCTGGGTCACCTGCACGGGCACGACCATCGGCACTACCGCGGCCAACTCCTGCTTGGCGGGCGCTGCTTTGCCTTCGGCCAGCAGCGGCATGAACAGACCACCAATGTGCTGGCGACGGTAGACCTTCTGGGCAGCGCGGCCCTGCGCTTCCCAACCCAGACGCTGATACCAGCGCACCGCGCCAAAATCGAGAGCGTCGCGCAGCAGCCCTTCTCCAACCTGACTCCGCAGCCGGTCCATAGCCGGGCCGGCGACCAATCCGTTGCCCACCATCCCGGCTAGGCGTTCCGCAGCCTGCCCCCGGAGGTCGAGCGCCACCTTGTCGTTGGCCAGCACCCGGCCATAGAGCAGCGCCCCTTCGGCAAAACGCTGCAGGGCGTAGCAGCAGTCGCCAGCCAGCAGGCAGGCGTCCGGGACCAAGGGGCTGTCGGGGAATTTGGATTCCAGCCGCTGGGCCACCTGCAGGGCGCGTTCGTACTCGCCCAGATGGAACAGGGTGCGGCCGAGCATGAACTGGCCCGGACTGGAGCGTTGATTGAGGGGCTGCTTGACCAGATCCACAAAGGCATCGCGCGCCTTGGGGTACTGGCCCTTGGTGTAAAACCTGAGACCCTTGTTAAAAAGCTTGTCAGCCGCCGCGGAGTAGGGCGCCGGAGCCGACTGGGCCCGAACCGGCGCCAGGACGATGACCACGCAACAGAGCGCGGTGCAGAGAGCTGCGGTGCGCTGGAACATTGCGCCTCCCTAGCCGGCTGCTGCAGCCGGTGCTGGGGTTTGAAGTGAACGAGAGAATCTAGATCTTTCCCCGGGCGGTGTCAATCGCGCGGGTCCCGATCGATGACCGGACCTTGTCCCCAGGATTGGACCTTGTCCACGGGGTTGAGGCCGAGTATATTCTCGACGCACGGCCTATTCCCCTCCTCCCCTCTACTACCCTCCCCTTATGGACATACGCGCCGAAAAGATGGGCCTCGATCCCGAAAAATTGCGCCAGTTCCTGGCCCGCCAATACGAATCCGCCGCCGAACCACCAGCCCAGCCCCAGACCACCGGCCCTACCGCCACGGGCACACCCGGCGCCTACCGAGAGGGCTACGAATTCGACCTGAAACCAGAACAACTGATCGCCTATCTCGACCAGTACGTGATCAGGCAGGACGAAGCCAAGGCCATCCTCGCCACCAAGTTCTGCACCCACTTCAATCGGCTCAGGCTCCCCCCAGACGAGGAAGAGGAACTGGTCGGCAACATCAAGAACAATGTGCTGATGATCGGCCCCACTGGCGTGGGCAAGACCTACTTGATCAAGCTCATCGCCCGCCGATTGGGGGTGCCCTTTGTTAAGGCCGACGCCACCAAGTTCAGCGAGACCGGGTATGTGGGCGGCGACGTGGAGGACCTGGTGCGCGAACTGGTGCGCGAAGCCGGGGGCGACATCGAGAAAGCCCAGTACGGGGTGATCTATATCGACGAAATCGACAAGATCGCCGCCTCGCGCAACAGCTTCGGTCCCGATGTCTCCCGTTCTGGGGTCCAGCGCAACCTGCTCAAACTGATGGAGGAGACCGAGGTCGACTTGCGCTCCCCCCACGACATTGCCTCGCAGATGGAATCCGTCTTACAGATACAGCGCACTGGCAAGGCCGAACGGCGCAAGATCAATACCCGCCATATCCTCTTTGTGGTCAGCGGCGCCTTCTCCGGCCTGGAGGAGATCATCGGCAGACGGCTCAACCGCGGCCAGATGGGATTCCATAGACCCTCCCAGCCCCAGTCCGAACCCGCCGGGGACCGGTTGGCCTCCCAGGTGCGCGCCGAGGATCTCATCGAGTACGGCTTCGAGTCCGAATTCATCGGCCGCCTGCCGGTGGTCGCCGTGCTCAACGAATTGGGATGGCTGGATCTGCTCCAGATCCTGCGCAACCCCAAGAACAGTGTTATCCTCGCCAAGAAACGCGACTTTCGCGCCTACGGCATCGACCTGCAATTCGCCGACGAGGCCCTGCAATTGCTGGCCCGGCGAGCCGGGGAGGAACACACCGGGGCCAGGGCCCTGGTCAGTGTCATCGAGAAGGTACTGCTGCACTTCGAACGCAAGCTGCCTTCGGTGGACATCAAGGCCCTGACGGTGAGCGCCGGGGTGGTAGAAGACCCCGCAGGCAGTCTGCAGGAACTCCTCTTCCACCACTCCCTCCAGCGCTTCAGCGAAGGATTTTTCCAGTCGCACGGCATCCAGCTGCATTTTCCCCCCGAGACCCTCAGGGAGCTGTGGCAACTGGCCCTGGCCAGGAAGCTCTTACCCGAAGACCTGTGCCGCGAACTGCTGGCCGACTACGGCCACGGCCTGCGACTTGTCGAAGAGCGCGAATTCACCGTCGGGCCCGCAGCACTGCTCAAACCCCAGGAAACGCTCAACCAGCTGATCAAAGAGTTCTACAGCCGCCGCCGCTGAAGGCCTCAGTCCGCAGGCCGCAACCCGTATTGCTTTTCTTTGCGGTAAAGCGTGCTCAGACCTATACCCAGCAGCCTGGCCGCCTGCCGACGGTCGTGGTTGACCACTTTCAAGGTTTCCTCGATGGCCACCCTCTCCAGCTCCTCCAGACTCATGCCGGGCCGAAATAAAAGTCCAGAGACCTCCGGTGCCTTCTTGCGGATATGGGGCGGGATGTCGCCCACCTTGAGTGAGCCCTGGCGCGGGCCCATGACCACCATGCCCTCGATGCAGTTCTTCAGTTCCCGCACATTGCCTGGCCACTCGTAGGCCATCAGCACATCGAGGGCTTCGGGGGCCACTCCGGTGAGCTGCACCCCGTTTTCGCGGGAGAACTGGTGGGTGAAGACATCCACCAGCATCGGGATGTCTTCCCGGCACTCGCGCAGCGGCGGCACCTCGATGGCGACTACCTTGAGCCGATAGAAGAGATCCGCCCTATAGGTTCCCTGCTCCACCATCTCCTCCAGATTGCGGTTGGTGGCGGCGATGATACGCACATCCACCTTGCGGGTCTGGCTCCCCCCCACTCGCTCGAATTCGCCGCTCTGGATGCCCCGCAGCAGTTTGACCTGGGTGGCCAGAGGCAGGTCGCCCACCTCATCGAGGAACAAGGTTCCCTGGTCGGCAAGGTCGAAACGTCCCTTGCGCGCCGTCGCCGCCCCGGTGAAGGCGCCCTTCTCGTGGCCAAACAATTCGCTTTCCACGATGCCTTCGGGCAGCGCCCCGCAGTTGATCTCGACAAAAGGGTTTTCCCGCCGGCGGCTCTGCTGGTGGATGGCCTTGGCCACCTCCCCCTTGCCAGTCCCGGTCTCACCGGTGATCAGCACGCTGGCCTTCGACCTGGCCACCTGCTCAATCTGGCTGTAGATCCGCTGCCAGCGGGAGGAACGGCGCGCAATGCCTCCCATACGGTAGCGCTCGTCCAGCCGGCGCTGCAGGTTGCTGACCTCGCCCACCAGGCGCTGATGGGAAATTCCCCGATCCAGTACCACCCGGACCTTGGCCAGGTTCAGCGGCTGAACCTGGAAGTCGTACGCCCCCATACGCATGGCTTCTACTCCCAGCTCGATCTCCGCCGGACCGCCCACCAGGATGGCGCAGATCTCCGAATTGCGCTGGCGCGCCACCTGTAATAGGCGCAGCCCATCGATGCGACTGTCCCGCAGGTCGGCGATCAGGGCATCCGGGGCCTCGCTGTCGATGATCTCGTAACCAATCTGCCCCTCCCTTACCCACATCACCTCGAAACCCTGGTGTTCCAGGAAAGCGACTAACTCCTTGGTGGGGGCCGATTCGGGCAACACCACCAGCACCCTCGGTACCGGCTTGTTATCGGCACTCACATTCCCCTGCTTTCGCACGCATAATAGTAAGAAGAAAAAGCACTTATTATATTACCTCTCCACTTTTTCCCTTGACGTATCGCTCATAGTTATTTCCATAAAAAAAGCTAATTTGAAACGTCCACTCCAGCGCCCCACACTTTCGGTAACCGCCTGATGTTCGATTTTTTTTGGCAAAAGAAGATCCGGCGATCCGGGATTCGATCCCAAGATAGAGATCGAGCGCCTGGTCGAGTTCAGCCCTCCCTCCGCCTTGGTCTATCACCACAAGGGGACGGCCAACGGAGACGTGGAGGATCTGGGTAAGTCCTTCATCCTGCGGCGCGACAAAAAACTCTATTCTGAAGGACCTCATCTCTACATCACCACCCCCGAGAATCTGAATCTTTCCACCGATCAGAACCTGTCCGCCAAAAACGTTTCCCTGCATTTCTATCACCGCCGCGTTCCCCATCGCATTGAGTGCCGCATTCTCGGGCGCTTTCGCCTGCTTCCAGAAATCGTCGAAACCCTCGATTTCCACGCCCAGGCAGCCTACAAGCTCATCCCTATCGGCTCGGTCAAAAAGCAGGAAAAACGCCAGTTCCTCCGTTACACCATGAGGAACTACGGCGACACCAGAGTACCAACGACCTCACACGTCACTTTCGATCTTTTTGCCCGGACGACGAACCACACCTTCCCCACCCAGGGTGCGCCGGTCCAGATGCTCACCGACCTGACCACCACCTCCTTCCTCAAGCCAGCGTCGGGGCGGCCCTCTTTTTCCACCCGGGAGGCAATTGCCGAATTCCGCGCCATCATGCTCAACAAGCAACCCCACGATCGCTTCATCAGCCTGTCCAAGATCATCCGCCCCCCCAGCACCGGAATGTTGCGCAAACCAGACATCGAACTCGTGCTGGGGGAGGTCAATATCCTGGCCTTGGAAATGGAATCCCTGCGCGATGTGCTCTACCTGAAAAAACCGGTCCGGATCTCCATAGGCGGCAAAAGGGGCAAGACAGCCTCTACGCGCTGCACGAGGGAGAAAAGATCATCGGACGGTTCTCCCTCGAGGGGAAATACTACGAATTCCTCCTCGAAATCGTCGAGGCACGGACTCAAAACGAGGTGGTCAAACCCCTGGGTTTCATCCGGCCCGAGAGCGGCCTGGAAATACCCCTGGTCAACTTCAGTACCGGCGGCCTGCTCATCGAGAGCAGCCCCGAATTTCTCTCCTTTGTGCTTCAAGAAAAATGTCCGGTCATTGATGAGAACACCGACTATTCCAGCGAGCCTTGGCCCGAGATTTTCGAGGAGATGCGCCGCATATCCTCCACCTGACCCTGTACCCCAAGCTCCACTTCCCGGACGCTGTGAAGCAATTCAAACCCGAACTGCCTTTCAAGGTTTCGGTCCTGGCCCAGATCACCCGCACCCATTGGAACCAGGTGAGCCCGAAAAATCAAGTCCTGCAACACGGCCTTCAGCTCGCTTACGAACCACAGGCCATTCCGCTCAAGGAAGACGACATTATTCCCTGGCGGTACATCAAGAACATCAAAGACAACGAGCCTCTGAGAACCGTACACAGCAAGCTGAGCCAACTCTACGGCTATCTGGAAACCCAGAGCCTCACGGCCGAGCGCGAACGGTCCTCCCGACCCCGTCCACCCCAGACTCCACCCTCCACCACCGCCTGAGCCTTCACCCGGGTGTCGCCGCCGGCCCTCAGGTATCCTGACAGCGTACCCGCCTTTTTGAATTCATCCTCCCAATACCAGCAAAGAGACCGCCTCGCAATGCGGGGTCTGAGGGAACATGTCCACCGGCTGTACCGCAGCGACCCGGTACCCCATCGCCTGCAGACCAGCCAGGTCCTCGGCCAGCGAGAGCGGATTGCAGGAGATGTACACCACTTGCGGGGCCTGCAGTGCCCCCAGCGCCTCCAGCACCTTGCGGTGCAGGCCGGCCCTGGGGGGATCGGCGAAGATCCGGTCGAAACGCCTCCCCTCGCGCTGCAGGCGCGGCAGCACTTCCTCGGCCGGTCCGGCTTCAAACTCGCAGTTGGCGATGCCGTTGCGCTGCGCATTGCCGCGGGCATCCGCTACCGCTTCGGCCACTACTTCCACCCCCAGCACCGCGCCGGCCGTGCGCGCCAGGTGCAAACTCAGGCTGCCGGTCCCGCAGTACAGGTCCAGCACCGTCAGGCCCTGCAAATCGCCCCCCATCCGGCAGGCCAAGGCGTAGAGCTGCTCGGCCTGAAGCGGGTTGGTCTGAAAGAATGAACGCGGCGAAATGGCAAAGACCAATCCCCCGCACTCCTCCTCGATCCACCCTCTGCCTTTGATCACCCACTGGGCCTGCCCGACGGCCACCTGGGCCTTGCCGCTGTGCCGGGTGAGCACGAAGGTAGTGATTTCCGGCACCACCTCAAGCACCCCAGCGATCAAGGCATCTACCTCCGCGTTTGGGTACTGGGCCACCACCAGATCCACCAGGGTCTCTTCTCTCCTCACCGCTTGCCGAATGACGAGAAAACGCAGCAGTCCATCATGAGTCTTCAGATTGTAGGCGGGCAGCCCGGCCCGATCCGCATGTTGACGCACCGCCCGGATGATGCGGTTTGAAAGCGTTGACTGTAGGTGGCATTCCTCCACGTCGAACACCCGGTCAAAACGCCCGCGCAGATGCAGGCCCAGCATCAGTCTCCCGGCCTGGTCGGTAGCAAAAGAAAACTCCATCTTATTGCGGTAGAACAGGGGCTTGGGACTGGCCAGCACTGGCAGGAATTCCCCGGCGTTCACTCCGCGTTCTTCCAGGGCGCTGCGCACTATGCCCTCCTTGAAGCGCAGTTGATCTACATAGGGCAGGTCCTGCCAACGGCACCCGCCGCAACGGCCGAAATGCTGGCAGGGCGGTTCCTGGCGCGTAACAGCCATCTCCAGGAATTGCTCGGGCATGGCCAGCAGGCGTCCTTTGTACTTCCCCTTTACCCTGGCTTCGACCCGGTCTCCAGGCACCGCCCGCGGCACAATCACCGCCCGCCCTTCGACCTGGGCGATGCCCTCACCCTGCGGCGACAGCCCCACCACCTCCGCCACGAATAGATCGCCTCGTTTCATAGATCTCACTTTCGCAAAAAAAAACGGGACGAGAATTTGCCTCTCGTCCCGCCTGAGTCCTGTCAAAAGGCGTTTAGCTTTTGTCCCCCGCTGCGCCTTCCTTTTCCTGGTCGGTGGCCCCTTCGCCCTTAGTGGGTGCGCTCCGCCCCTCCTTGGCCGGCCGGTCGACCAGCTCAATGAGGCAGATGGAGGCGCAGTCGCCGCGGCGGTAGCCCAGCTTGACGATGCGGGTATAGCCCCCGTTGCGGTTGGTGTACCGCGGGGCGATCTCGGTGAAGATCTTGGCCACCACCTTTTTGTCGGCGATAAGGCGCAGCACCTGACGCCGGGCGTGTAGGTCACCGCGCTTGGCAAAGGAGATCACGTGATCCGCTTCGCGGCGCAACTCCTTGGCCCGGGCTTCGGTGGTCTGGATGGCCTCGTGTGCGAAGAACGAGGTGACCATGTTGGCCATCATGTGTTTGCGGTGGTCGTAGGTGCGCCCTAATTTGGCGACTTTTTTACCGTGTCTCATTGTCCAGGCTTCCTCAGTAAATCAGAATTCCTCGCTGACGGGTGCAGGGACCTCTTCCTCAATGTTGAGATGCTCGTACATCGAGATGTCCATACCCCAGCGCAGGTCGAGCTTCTGGAGAATTTCTCCCAGCTCAGTGAGGGATTTGCGGCCGAAATTGCGGAACTTGAGCATCTCACCCTCACTGTGCGAGACCAAATCGCGCAGGTGGCCGATGCCCGCTGCCCGCAGGCAATTGGCAGAACGTACCGAGAGCTCCATTTCATCCACCGGCATGGCCAGCAGCCGGGCGATGCGTTTGCTCTCTGCGTCGACCCGCTTTTCCTCGACCTGCGCCGGCTCCTCCTCGAAGTTGATGAAGAGGTTGAGGTGCTCGTTGAGGATGTGGGCGGCCTGGGCGACGGCGTCCTCGGGCTTGAGCGAGCCGTCGGTCCACACTTCTATGGTGAGTTTGTCATAATCGGTGCGCCGGCCGACACGGGCGTTCTCAACCTCGTACTTCACCTTGAGCACCGGCGAAAAATTGGCGTCTAAGGGTATCGTGCCAATGGGCTGATCCGGGGTCTTGTTCTCCTCGGAAAAGACATAGCCACGCCCCTTGCCCACCGTAAATTCCATCTTGAAATGGGCATTGGCACCCAGGGTGGCCAGGTGCAGGTCCGGGTTCATCACCTCAACACTGGGTTCAACGGCCAGTTGCTTGGCCAGCAGCACCCCCGCGCCCGTGGCTTCCACTCTCAAGATCCGGTCCTCTTCCCCATGGTAGCGCAGGGCCACCTCCTTGAGGTTGAGGATGAGCTCGGGCACATCCTCGCGCATCCCCTTGACCACCGAGAACTCGTGCTGCACGCCTTCGATATTCACCCGCTTGATAGCGGCACCCTGGATGGCCGAGAGCAACACCCGACGCAGGGCATGCCCCACGGTCATGCCAAAACCCCGTTCGAGCGGTTGCACCAGGAACTTGCCATAGGTCTCGCTCAGCGAGTCCTTGTCGATCTCGACCAGCCTGGGCATCTGGAGGCCGTCTAACTTCATAGCGACTCCCTGAAATTCTGGATTGGAGGTCAGACGCGGGATCAGGCCCGCGAGTAGAACTCGATCACCAACTGCTCATCCGCCACGGTCGGGATATTGTCCCGACTCGGCTTCTCCAGTACTGTTCCCTGGAGATTGACCTTGTCCACCAAAAGCCAGGGCAGCGATTCCCTGGAGCGCCGCATGGACTCGTGGATGACTTCGAGTTGCTTGCTATGCTCGGCCACCTGCACCACATCACCCGGCTTGGTCAGGAACGAGGCGATATTGACCTTGCGCCCGTTGACCGTGAAATGGTTATGTCGGACCAGCTGCCGGGCCGCCTTGCGCGAGGGCGCCATGCCGAGCCTGAAGACGATATTGTCAAGGCGCCCTTCCAGCAGCCGCAATAGATTCTCACCGCTAACACCGGGAACACGGGTAGCCTCTTGGTAGTACTTCCTGAACTGACCTTCGCGCAATCCATAGATCCGCGACAACTTCTGCTTGGCGCGCAACTGCACACTGTAATCCGAGTGTTTGCGGCGCATGCCCTGACCGTGCTGGCCGGGGGCATAGCTGCGCCGTTCAAAGGCGCATTTTTCCAGGTTGCACCGCTCGCCTTTGAGAAACAACTTGGCCCCTTCTCGACGGCAAAACCGGCAATTGGGCCCCACATATCTGCTCATCTTGTTCTTCCCTTCTCAGACCCGGCGGCGCTTGGGAGGCCGGCAGCCATTGTGAGGAATGGGGGTGACATCGCGGATGGCCGAGATCTCCAAGCCGGCGTTCTGTAGCGCGCGAATAGCAGAATCGCGGCCCACACCCGGACCCTTTACCCACACCTCGACCCGCCTCAGTCCCATGCTGATGGCATCCTTGGCGGCCCTTTCGGCGGCCAATTGGCCGGCAAAGGGTGTTGACTTCCGGCTCCCCTTGATGCTCATCTTGCCGGGAGTGGCCCACGAAAGCACGTTGCCCTGCCGGTCGGTCAGGGTAACGATGGTGTTGTTGAAGCTGGACAAGATATGGGCTATGCCCACCGCCTCTACTTGTTTGGCCTTCTTGCGCCGGCGACGCGTTCTCTCATTCTCAGGTGGCAAAGGGCTCTTCCTTTGGCAAAGTGTTAAAGCAGATGCTTACTTCGGTGAAGGCGGCCTTTTCTTGCCGGCCACGGCCTTGCGCGGTCCCTTGCGGGTACGTGCATTGGTGCGAGTGCGCTGGCCACGCGCCGGTAATCCGCGGCGGTGACGCCACCCCCTGAAGCAGCCGATATCCATCAGCCGCTTGATATTCATACTCACTTCACTGCGCAGAATCCCCTCGACCTTCAGTCGGTTCTCGATGATTCCGCGCAGTTGGACAACCTGCTCGTCACTGAGCGCCTGGACGCGGGTGTTGGGATCGACCCCCGCCTGCTCGAGGATCTTGCTGGCCGTGGACTGACCTATGCCGAAGATATAGGTGAGCCCGACGGCGATGCGCTTCTCCCGGGGGAGATCCACTCCGGCGATGCGTGCCATTGGGTTCCTCCTAACCTTGACGTTGTTTGTGCCGCGGGTTGCGCTTGCAGATTACCCGCATAACCCCGTGACGGCGGATGATCTTGCATTCTGAACAGCGCTTACCTATGGATGCTCTGACCTTCACACTGACCTCCTTGCGGTGGATGCCCTAGGACGTGCGACGCCCTTGGATCCGCCCCTTCTTCATGAAACCTTCATAATGCCGGGTGAGCAGCTGCGATTCCAGTTGCTGCAGGGTATCGAGGGCCACACCGACGACGATCAGCAACCCGGTACCGCCAAAGAACTGCGCGAATGAAGGCGAAACGTTGAACTCCTGAGAAACGAAGAAGGGGAAGATCGCCACCGCTGCCAGCGCAAAGGAGCCCGGCAGGGTGATACGGGTCATAATGCCGTCGATAAACTGCGCCGTCTTCTTGCCGGGCCGCACCCCAGGGATGAAACCCCCGTGTTTCTTCATGGTGTCGGCCACCTGGTTGGGGTCCATGACGATGGCGGTGTAGAAGTAGGCGAAGAACACAACCATCAGCCCGTAGAGGATCCAGTAGACAAATGACTCTGTTGAGAAGAAACTGCCCAGGGTCTGCATAAAATTGTTGTCTGGAAAGAAGCTGGTCGCCGTCTGGGGGATAAACATAATGGATTGGGCAAAGATGATCGGAATCACCCCGGCGGCATTGATGCGCAGGGGAATGTGGGTCGTCTGTCCGCCGTAGACCCGCCGGCCGACCACTCGTTTGGCGTACTGCACCGGGATTTTGCGCTGTCCCTGGGTCAGCAGGATGACAAAGGCAACCATAAGGAACATCAGCGCGATCAGGATCAGTTCCTCAATGAGATTTTTGCCCGCTCCACGGTTGATCAGGTAGTTTGCCCACTCACTCTTGATGGCATAGGGCAACTCCGCGACGATACCAATGAAGATGATCAGCGACTGGCCGTTGCCGATACCGCGCTCGGTGATCTGCTCACCCAACCACATGATGAAAACCGTGCCGGTAGTGATGGTCAACATCGTCATCAGTCGGAAAGGCCAGCCTGGATCGCCGACCGCACTCACGCCTGACATCGGAGCGCGGATGGTCTCCAAAAATACGCTGACACCAAAAGACTGGCCAACCGCCAGAAAGACGGTTCCGTAGCGGGTGTACTGAATGATCTTGCGCCGGCCCTCTTCCCCCTCGCGCTGCAATTTCTGGAAGAAGGGAATCACCGCACCCAGCAACTGCAGAATGATCGAGGCGCTGATATAAGGCATGATCCCCAGGGCAAAAACCGTAGCCCGGGTAAAGGCCCCCCCCACAAACATGTCGTAAAGCCCGAACAGGGTGTTCCCCGAGCCTGAGAAGAACTCCTGCAGGACGCGTGGATCGATACCCGGAATGGTGATCTGACCGCCGACGCGATAGACTACCAACAACGCGCAGGTGTAAAGGATGCGGCGGCGGAGATCCGGTATCTTGAAACAGTTTTGGAAGCTCTGCAGCACCTCAGATCACCTCAGCCTTGCCACCGGCCTGGACAATCTTGTCCTGAGCCGACTGGGAAAACTTGTGGGCTTTAAGGGTAAGGCTGCGTTTCAATTCTCCTTCGCCCAGGATCTTGACCGGCAGGGTTGCTTTGCGGATGAGGCCGGCCTTTCTCAGCTCTTCGGGGCCAATCATGCCTTCCAGGCCCTTCTCCTCAATGTCGCCGAGGTTAACCACCTGATAGGTCTTCCGGAAGGGGTTGGTGAACCCGATTTTGGGGAGGCGGCGATGCAAGGGCATCTGGCCACCTTCGAAGCCGTTGCGGCGGCCACGTGGCCCACCGGAACGGGCACGCTGCCCCTTGTGGCCCCGGCCCGCCGTCTTACCTGTCCCCGACCCCGTCCCCTGGCCCAAACGCTTCCGGTCCCGGTGAGCCCCTGGGGGTTGCTTTATCTGACCTAAACGCATGATCTCCCCTGCGCCTCCTTGTTCAGTTTTCGATCTCGCGCACCCGCAGAAGGTGCGATACCTTGCGGATCATGCCGCGGATCTGCGGCGAATCTTCGTGCACCACTGGCTGATTCAGGCGCCGGATACCCAAAGCCCTGACGGTTTCCTGCTGTCCCCTAGACTTACCAATGGCGCTGCGGCATTGAACTATGGCTAATTTCATCTATACTCCTCCTCAGCCGCGCAACGTCGCCAGATCCACACCCCGCAGTTTGGCAACCATCTCGGGGCTGCGCAACTGCGTGATCCCCTGGAGGGCGGCCTTGACGCTGTTCTGGGAATTGCTTGATCCCAATGATTTTGTCAGGATATCGTGAATTCCCGCCAATTCGAGCAAGATGCGGATCCCACCACTGGCGATAACCCCGGTTCCCGGAGATGCCGGCTTGAGCAACACCTGCGCCGCTCCAAACTTGCCAATAACTTCATGCGGGATGGTGGCGCCCATCAGAGGCACCTCGACGAGATTCTTCTTTGCAGCCTCGGTACCCTTGCGGATGGCCTCGGCCACCTCGCCTGCCTTGCCCGTGCCAATGCCTACACGACCACGACGGTCACCCACCACTACTAGAGCAGTGAAGCTGAAGCGGCGCCCGCCTTTACGCACATGGGAGACACGCCGGATGCTGTTCTGTACCACCGCCTCACTGAGTTCCGAAGTACCTTGATCGATCTTCTTGGCCACCTAAAATCTTCTCCTCTAGAAATTCAATCCGCCCTCACGGGCGCCCTCGGCCACCGCCTTGATGATGCCGTGGTACAGAGACCCAGCCCTATCGAAGACCACCTGGTGGATGCCCTTCTCAGCCGCCCTGGCGGCCAAGAGCTTGCCCAACACACGCCCCTGCTCGGTACGGTTGCTGAATTCCCCGCGCAGTTCCTTGGCCCGTGTGGAAAGGCCAACAAGCGAGTGCCCAACGCTGTCGTCGATGATCTGCGCCTCGATATTGCGCAGGCTCCGATGCACCACCAACCTAGGACGCGCCGGGCTGCCGTTCACTCTTTTGCGAATCCGGAAACGGCGCCGTTCGATTACCTGTTTTTTATGGCGATTCTTGTCTGCCATCCTCTGTCTTCTCTATCCGTTCGCTTAAGCGGAGGCGGTCTTGCCCGCTTTCCAATGAATCACTTCGTTCTCGTAGCGGATTCCCTTGCCCTTGTACGGATCGGGTTTGCGCTTGTCGCGGATCTCCGCGGCCGCCTGCCCAACCTGCTGCTTGTCGATGCCCTGCACCACGATCCGCACCTGGGCTCCCTGCACCGCAGCCTCGGTGCTCAGCTCAATACCCTCAGGGGCCTCGTAAACCACGGTGTGGGAAAAACCGATAGAAAGGGTCAGTCGCCGGCCCTGGACCTCAGCGCGGAAACCGACGCCAAAAAGATCCAGTCGCTTGGAAAAACGCTGGGTGACCCCGGTAACCGCATTGGCGATGAGTGACCGCGTCAACCCGTGCACCGCACGGGCGAACTTATCGTCTGCCTTGCGTTGAATCCGCACTTGCTGCCTCTCAACCTGTAGGTCGAGGAGATTGACATTGAAAGGCACCCTCAATTCACCTTTGGGTCCTTTGACCTTTACTTCCTGCCCGTGGGCAGCTAGTTCCACTCCCTGAGGGAGTACAATCGGCAATAATCCTATGCGAGACACGTATTACTCTCCCGGTTAACTACCAGACTTTGCAGAGGACCTCGCCGCCAATGCCGGCCCTCCGGGCCTCCCGGTCGGTCATCAAACCCCGCGAGGTGGAGATGATGGCGATGCCCAGGCCGCGCAGCACCCTGGGGATCTTGTCCTTGGCGGTGTACTGGCGCAGACCTGGCTTGCTGATACGCCGCAGCCCGCGGATGAGGCTGTGGCTGCGCTCATCATAGCGCAGGTAGAGCCGCAATTGCCCCTGCTTCCCGTCTTCAAAGTAGGCAAAATTATCGATGAAACGCTGCTCAGCCATGATACGGGCAATCTCCCGCTTCACCCCGGATGCCGGCACGTCGACTTTCTTGTGGCGGGCCTGGCAGGCGTTGCGGATGCGGGTGAGCATATCGGCGATGGGATCAGTCATACTCATAATTTGGGTCTCCCTGCCTTTACCAGCTGGCCTTGGTCACCCCGGGGATCTCCCCCTGGAGCGCCAGGTCGCGGAAACAAATCCGGCAAAGGCCGAATTTCCGATATACCCCGCGGGGCCGCCCGCAACGCATACAACGCGTGTACTTGCGCACCTTGAATTTTGGTTCACGCGAGGCTTTGATGATCAGGCACTTTTTAGCCATCTATTTCTCCGCATCAGTTGCTGAAAGGCATCCCCAGGAGCCGCAGCAACTCCCTGGCTTCTTCGTCGGTCTTGGCCGACGTGACAAACGTGATATTCATGCCCCGGATCTGGTCGACCTTGTCATAGTCGATTTCCGGGAAAATGAGCTGCTCTTTGACACCCATATTGTAATTGCCGCGCCCGTCGAAACCCTTGACCGGCACGCCGCGAAAATCCCGCACCTGCGGCAGGGAAAAGTTCACCAAGCGATCCAGGAACTC
Organism: Candidatus Latescibacterota bacterium; assembly: GCA_009691525.1. Taxonomy (GTDB): domain Bacteria; phylum Latescibacterota; class UBA2968; order UBA8231; family UBA8231; genus SICG01. The sequence continues at coordinate 45,083 of SICG01000001.1, forward strand.
AAACATCCGACTACGTCGCAACGTGACCATACAGCCGATGGGAATCGACTCGCGGAGTTTAAAGTTCGAGATCGCCGTCTTGGAGCGGCGCAACGCGGGCTTCTGGCCGGTAATCGCCGTCAGATCTGCCACGGCTCCGTCCATCGCCTTGGGCTCCTGGACGGCCTCTCCCACCCCCATGTTCACCACGATTTTCTCGAGGCGCGGCACATCCATGGGATTGGAGTAACCGAAACGCTCGCGCAACGCGGGGACAACACTCTCTCGGTACTGCTCATTCAATCTGGCCATGAACCCCAACTCACTTGGAATCTATCATTTCGCCACTGCGCACCGAAGTGCGCACGTATTTGCCGTTTTCCATCTTCTTCTTGCCAACTCGCGTTGGCTTGTCGGTCTTGGGACAGATGACCATCAAATTAGAGATATGGATGGTCGCCTCGCGCTCGACAATGCCACCTTGCGGATCCCGCTGAGTGGGGCGCGTATGGCGTTTCATCATCCGGATGCCTTCGACAATGGCCCGGTTCTTTTCCCTAGCAACGCCGAGCACCTTGCCGCGCTTGCCTTTGTCGTTGCCGCTGATCACCTGCACCAAATCACCCTTGCGAATGTTCATCTGCACCCTCTCAGACTACTTCGGGAGCCAAGGAGACGATGCGCATGAACTGCTTGTCGCGCAGTTCACGGGCCACCGGCCCGAAAATGCGGGTTCCCATGGGCTCGTTGTTAGCATCGACCAAGACCGCGGCGTTTTCATCGAAGCGGATATAGGACCCGTCCGGCCGCCGGTACTCCTTCTTGGTGCGCACCACCACCGCCCGTGCAACCTGGCCCTCTTTGAGCGGACCGTTGGGTATCACATCGTGCACCGCCACCACGATCAGATCTCCCACACTCGCGTACTGCCGCTTGGAACCGCCGAGCACCCGGATACAGCGCGCGCGCCGGGCCCCGGCGTTGTCGGCCATTTTGACTACCGTGTATACTCTAATCATGACTAGCTGTCGCTCTCTCTCACTCGCTGCTCTTTGCCAGGATAGCAATCAGACGCCACCGCTTGGTCCGGCTCATAGGCCGGCACTCCTGCAGCCGAACCAGATCACCCACCTTGGAGGCATTCTGCTGGTCGTGGGCCACCACTTTTACTGTCCGCTTGAGAAAACGGCCGTAGAGGCGGTGGGGTATCAACTGCTCGATGGAGACAACTCGCGTCGTCTCGTTGTTGGCCTTGAGAACCCGGCCCTCGACACTGCGCCGACCCGTAACATGCTCACTCATAGCTTAAGCCTTGTCGCCCTCGATCTTTGATGTTGAAGCGCTGGCACCGCGCTCCCGCAGCACCGTATGGACGCGCGCAGTATCGCGCCTAAGTTGGCGCAGGCGAATGGGACTGGTCAACTGGCCCAAGGTCTGCTGGAAGCGCAGGTTGAACCGCTCTTCGTGCAACTCACCGACCTTGCGGTGCAAATCCTCGGCGCTCATTTCGCGCAACTCGACGACTTTCATGTTCCTCCCAATCGCTCTACAAACTTGGTCTTGATGGGTAACTTGTGGCTGGCCAATCGCAGAGCCTCACGGGCCATATCCTCGGGGACACCCGAGAGTTCGAACATCACCCGGCCTGGCTTCACAACCGCCACCCACCCTTCGGGAACACCCTTGCCCTTACCCATGCGGGTTTCGGCGGGCTTCTTGGTGATCGGCTTATCGGGGAAAAGGCGGATCCACATCTTCCCTGAGCGGCTCATGGCGCGGCTGATGGCAATACGCGCTGCCTCGATCTGCCTATTGGTGACCCAGCCCGGCTCGATGGCCTTGAGTCCGAACTCACCAAAGGAGACCATGTCTCCCCCCTTGGTGTGCCCGCGCATGCGGCCCCGGGACTGTTTTCTCCACTTGGTCTTCTTGGGCATCAACATCGCTTAAAATTCCTCGGCAATAATCAGGAGGCGCGCACAGCCGCGGTGGCAGCGTCCACCACTTCGCCGTGGCAGATCCATACCTTGACCCCGACGGTCCCGGAGATTGTAAAGGCCGTCGAAGTCGCGTAATCGATATCGGCGCGCAAAGTGTGCAGCGGCACCCGTCCGGCTGGCTCAGACCTTTCACGGCGGGCCATTTCGTTGCCGCCGATCCGGCCGCAGCAAACGATGCGGATCCCTTCGGCACCCATACGCATCGAGGAAGCGACCGACTTCTTCATGGCGCGGCGGAACGCCACCCGCTGCTCCAGCTGTCTGGCCAGGTTATCGGCCACCAACTGAGCGTCCAACTCAGGCTTTTTGATTTCCTGAATATTGAGGGACACATCCTTGCTGGTGATCTGCTTGAGTTCGTCCCGCAACTTGTCGACCTCGGCGCCCCGGCGGCCGATGGCGATGCCGGGACGGGCAGTGAACACCTCAATGGTCACCCGTTTGGGATGGCGTTCGATGATGATACGCGACACCCCGGCCCGCTGCAAACGCTGCCGGATGTAGCGCCGCAGCATCAAATCCTCTTTCAGCAAAACGGCGAAGTCTTTCTCGGCAAACCAGTTGGACCGCCAACCTTTGATCACGCCGAGCCTGAAGCCATAGGGATGCGTCTTTTGGCCCAAAAAAAATCTCCCCGAAATTGAGTTTGGCTGCAGAGGCAGAAAACTCTGTGGAACGGATAACCCGCTTCGTTGGTTCAGTCGCCCACCACCACCGTGAGGTGGCTCTGACGCTTCTTAATGCGATCCGCCGAGCCGCGTGCCCGCGGCATGATACGCTTCAGATCCCGCCCCTCGTCGGCAAAAATCCTCTTGACTACCAGCCCCTCGGGGTCCACTGGATTCTCGGTGTCTTTGTTGGTCGCGTTGGCAATAGCCGAGCGCAGCGTTTTTTCTACAATCTTGGCCACATGCCTGGAGCAGAAACTCAAAATGGTCATGGCCTCTTCGACCGGCTTGCCGCGAATCAAGTCGATGATCTGGCGCACCTTGGTAGCCGGCACGCCTATGTTCCTGGTTACAGCTCTATTTTCCATATCATCAGCCCTGATTGACTTACCTTTTGACAGCGCTGGCGCGCTCGGTCAGTTTACCACTATGGCCACGAAAGGTCCGCGTTGGGGCAAATTCCCCTAACTTGTGGCCCACCATATTCTCGGTAATGTAGACCGGGATGAATTTGTTGCCATTATGCACGGCCAGGGTATGGCCGACAAAGTCAGGGGTGATCGTCGAGCGCCTCGACCAGGTCTTGACCACGCGCTTGTCGCCGCCGCGATTGAGCGCCTCGACCTTTTTGGCAAGGCTAGCATCGATAAAGGGACCTTTTTTGACCGATCTAGGCATGAATCGAATACCCCCTATTTGGCCTTGCGCCGGCGCATGATCAAGGCGTTTGACTTGTTCTTGCGTTTGCGAGTCTTGTAGCCCTTGGTCGGCTGGCCCCAGGGCGAGACTGGGTGACGCCCCCCAGAGGTCTTGCCCTCACCACCGCCGTGCGGATGGTCGACGGGATTCATCGCCACGCCGCGCACCTTGGGACGGCGTCCCAGCCAGCGAGAACGCCCCGCCTTGCCGATGACCACCTTGTTGTGATCGATGTTGCCTACCTGGCCGATGGTGGCCATGCACCCAACCGGTACCTGGCGGACCTCGCCTGAAGGCAGCTTGAGCTGAGCCAGCCGCTCATCACGACCGGCAAGCTGCGCTTCGGCACCGGCGCTGCGGGCCATCTGGCCGCCGCGACCCGGCTGAAGTTCGATGTTATGCACAGTGGTACCGATAGGAATACGCGCCAGGGGCAGAGCATTGCCCACCTGGATGGCCGCATCGGCACCCGCACTCACCATGTCGCCGACCTTGAGCCCTTGCGGTGCGAGGATATAGCGCTTGTCGCCATCACGGTAGAAAAGGAGTGCGATAAAGGCCGAACGATTGGGATCGTATTCAAGGGAAGCGACCCGGGCCGGAACGCCGGCCTTGTCGCGCCGAAAATCGATGATGCGGTAACGGCGTTTGTGACCGCCACCACGGTGACGCATGGTCATCCGCCCCTGCGCGTTGCGGCCACCCGACTTGGATAGGGGGGCGACCAGCGACTTCTCCGGAGCATTGGCGCTCAGCTCAGAAAAGGATATTACCGTCTTGTAGCGCAGAACGGAGGTGGTAGGATTGAATCTCTTAATGGGCATCGTGCTGCATAGCCTCGGGCTAGATGTTCTCGATCAAGGCGATGGACTCGCCGGCTTTCAGGGACACGTATGCCTTCTTCCATCCGGAGCGGCGCCCCTGGAAGGCTCCTTGGCGCTTGGGCCTGGAGGGCACACTCACTGTGCGCACTGATTTTACATGCACACTGAAGATTGACTCGACGGCTTGGCGGATTTGGACCTTAGTGGCACCGGGGACGACCCGGAAGGTATAGGTGTTGGTCGCCTCCCGGGCTGCCGTGGCCTTCTCGGTCAGGATGGGACGATTGAGAATATTATAGGATTGGTTCACGTGCGTCTTTACTCCTTATCAGGGCTGGCAAAGGTCTGGTGGAGTTTGCCGAGCGCCTGACGGGTGAACAGCACAATGTCGGCTTTCATGAGATCGTAGGTGCATAGGGTTCCGACCTGTTGAATCTCGACCCGCGGCAGGTTGCGCCCCGACTTGAGCAGCACCGGGTTACTTTCGGAGGTCACGAAGAGCAGGCGCTGGCCGCCCAGACCACAGGCATCGATAACTGCCTTGAAGGACTTGGTGCTGGGAGCCGCCAACTCGAAATCGGCGACCACCTTGATCATGCCATCACGCCCCTTAAGCGACAGCGCCGAGGTAAGGGCTCGCTGCTTGAGCCCCTTGGGCATCTGCGTCCGGTAGGAGCGCGGAATAGGGCCGAAAGCCACACCACCACCCTTGACCACCGGGGACTTTCGCGATCCCATGCGCGCCTGGCCGGTGCCCTTCTGGCGATGGTGTTTCTTACTGGTGCGGCACACCTCGGCGCGGGTCTTAACCGCAGCAGTACCCTGCCGCTGGTTGGCCTCGTAAGCCACCACCGCCCGGTAAAGGGCATATTCGGAAACCTTGGCCTCGAAGAGGTGAGACGGCAATTCGACCGTCCCCTCCCCTTTGCCCGCTGAATTCAGTACTTCGACCTGCACGACCGCATCCTTTTCATTGAGAAGTTATCTGATCAAACCTTGATATCGATGCCGATACCGGCCGGCAAGTCGAGCTTCATCAGAGAATCTACCGTCTGTGGGGTAGAATCGTAGATATCGATGAGTCGCTTATGGACTCGGGTTTCAAACTGCTCCCGAGATTTCTTGTCGACGTGCGGCGAACGCAAAACGGTATAGAGGGTGCGGTCTGTGGGCAGGGGCACCGGACCGGCCACCCTGGCACCACTGCGTTTCACGGTCTGCACGATCTCATCCACCGAACGATCCAGCGCCGCATGATCGTATGCCTTGAGACGTATGCGTATTTTCCCGACTGCCACTAGCGGCCTCCGCGCTCGATTTACTCGATGATCTCGGTGACGATACCCGAGCCGATGGTCCGACCGCCTTCGCGAATGGCGAAGCGCAATTGCTGCTCAACGGCGATGGGCTGGATCAGTTCCACTTGGATGCTAACATTGTCGCCGGGCATGACCATCTCAGTGCCCTCGGGCAGAGCGATGCTGCCGGTCACGTCGGTGGTACGGAAGAAGAACTGGGGACGGTAGCCGGTAAAGAAGGGCTTCTCACGGCCACCTTCCTTGGTGGTCAACACGTAAACTTCGGCCTTGAACTTGGTGTGAGGAGTGATACTGCCGGGCTTGCACAGCACCATGCCGCGCTGCAGATCTTCTTTTTCGACCCCGCGCAGCAGCAAGCCGACGTTGTCGCCAGCCTCACCCGAGTCGAGTTCCTTGCGGAACATCTCGACCCCGGTGCATACCGTCTTGCGGGTATCCTTGATGCCCACAACTTCAATCTCCTCACCGATTTTGATCCGCCCGCGCTCGATACGACCGGTGCCCACGGTGCCACGACCGGTGATGCTGAACACGTCTTCGACTGGCATGAGGAAGGGCAGATCAACCGGACGCTGCGGCATCATGACGTACTCGTCGACCGCATCCATTAGTTTATCGATGGCCAGGACACCGATCTCGCTGGGGTCCCCTTCGAGAGCCTTGAGGCCGGAGCCACGGATGACCGGGATCTCGTCGCCGGGGTAATCGTATCTGGAGAGCAGTTCGCGGGTTTCGAGTTCGACCAAATCGAGGAGTTCGGGGTCATCGACTTGGTCGACCTTGTTGAGAAAGACCACGATGCAGGGCACATTGACCTGGCGGGCCAGGAGGATGTGCTCGCGGGTCTGGACCATGGGGCCGTCGGCGGCGCTCACTACCAGAATAGCGCCGTCCATCTGCGCCGCACCGGTGATCATGTTTTTGATGTAGTCGGCGTGGCCCGGACAATCGACATGGGCGTAATGCCGCTTCTCGGTCTCGTACTCGGCGTGGTGAACATTGATTGTCACCCCACGGGCCTTCTCTTCGGGGGCGGTATCGATTTCGTCCACCGACTTGGCCTTGGCCAGTCCCTTGCTCGCCATGCGATTTAGGATGGCGGCGGTGAGGGTGGTCTTGCCGTGGTCCACGTGACCGATAGTACCGATGTTAAGGTGGGGCTTATTGCGTTTAAACTTCTCCTTGGCCATATCTCTTCCTCTCTTTTCCTTATCTATCTTCTCTTAGTGTCTTGTCCCTGGGCTTTGGCAACAATTTCCTCGGTGATCTGCTTGGGAACCTCGCGGTATTTGGAGAACTGCAAGGTGAACACCGCCCGCCCCTGAGTCAGGGAGCGCAAGCGAGTGGCATAGCCAAAGGTCTCGCTCAGCGGAATCAAGGCGCTGATCACCTGGGCATCAGAACGGGTATTGATGCCCGCAATCTCGCCGCGGTGGGAGTTAAGATCGCCGATCACATCGCCCAGGTACTGCTCGGGAACCACCACTTCCAGTTCCATGATCGGTTCCATCAAGAAGGGTTTAGCCTTCTGCGCCCCGTCCTTGAAGGCCATGGAGCCGGCCACCTTGAAGGCCATTTCCGAAGAGTCGACATCGTGGTAAGACCCGTCGATCAGGCTAACCTTGACATCCTCGATGGGATAGCCGGCCACCGGCCCGTTGAGCATCGCCTCCTGAATGCCCTGGCGCGCGGGGTTGATGTATTCCTTGGGAATGGAACCGCCGACGAGTTTCGACTCGAAGACCAGCCCTGTTCCCGGTTCACCCGGCTCCATCTCGATCTCCACATGCCCGTACTGGCCTCGCCCACCCGACTGACGCACGAAACGCCCAGTAGCCTGTACCTTGTTGCGCAAACCTTCTTTGTAGGCTACCTGGGGCCGGCCGACATTGGCTTCAACCTTGAATTCGCGAAACAAACGATCGATGAGAATCTCGAGGTGCAACTCGCCCATGCCCGACATCACCGTCTGGCCAGTCTCAGCATCGGCCTTGACCAGAAAGGTCGGGTCTTCTTCGCTGAGCTTGGCTAGGCCGATGTGGAGTTGCTCCTGGTCGGCGCGGGTCTTGGGCTCAATGGCCACATGCACCACCGGCTTGGCAAACTCAATACGCTCGAGGATAACAGGAGCCTTCTCATCGCAAAGCGTATCACCGGTGGTGGTGCTCTTGAGGCCGACCACGGCGACAATGTCGCCCGTCCAAACCTCTTTGCGCTCAGTGCGGTTGTTGGCGTGCATCTCCAACAACCGGGAGATCCGCTCGCGCTTGCCTGAGGTGGAGTTGTATACATAGGAACCAGCTTGGAGTTGTCCGGAGTAGACCCGCACGAAGGTCAGGCGGCCCACGAAGGGATCGGTCATAACCTTGAAAGCCAGGCCGGCAAAAGGCTCGTTGTCATCGGGCCGGCGCACGACTTTTTCTTCTGAATTGGGCAGAACTCCCTCGACCTCGCCGACGTCCAGCGGTGAGGGCAGGAAGTCGAGCACCGCGTCGAGCAGTTGTTGGACCCCTTTGTGGCGGAAAGCACTGCCGCAAGTAACCGGCATCGCCTTCATGGCGACCGTTGCCCGGCGCAGCGCAGTGCGGATTTCGGCCGGGCCAATCTCCTTGCCCCCGAGGAATTTTTCGAGCAAACCGTCGTCGAAATCGGCGACCGCCTCAAGCATTTTCTCGCGGTAGTGAAGGGCATTTTCCAGCAGGTCAGCCGGGATATCCGTCTCAAAGTACTTGGACCCCTGCGAGCCATCTTCGTAGGTGATGGCCTTCATGGTGATGAGGTCAATGATCCCGGTAAAGGTTTCGCCGGTGCCCATCGGCAGTTGGACGGGGACAAAATTGCTGCCCACCAGGCGCTCTCTGAGCATGGCCAAAACCCGGTAAAAATCAGCCCCATTGCGGTCCATCTTATTGACAAAGGCAATACGCGGTACATGGTAGCGGTTGGCCTGGCGCCAGACCGTCTCTGATTGGGGTTCAACCCCGCCCACTGCACAGAAAACCCCGATGGCACCATCGAGCACCCGCAGGGAACGTTCCACCTCAGCGGTAAAGTCGACGTGTCCCGGAGTGTCGATGATGTTGATCCGGTGGTCGCGCCATTGGCAGGCCGTGGCAGCCGAGGTGATGGTAATGCCTCGCTCGCGTTCCTGCTCCATCCAGTCCATGGTGGTGTTGCCTTCGTGCACCTCGCCCATCCGATGCACACGCCCGGTGTAGAACAGGATGCGCTCGGTGGTAGTGGTCTTGCCGGCGTCGATGTGCGCGGCAATGCCTATGTTACGGGTGACACTGAGATCGTATTCGCGCGCCATATTCTTTTAGAACCGATAATGGGCAAAAGCCTTGTTCGCTTCGGCCATACGGTGAACATCGTCGCGCTGGCGAATAGCCCCTCCTTCGCCCTTGGAGGCAGCGATCAGTTCATTGCCCAACCGCTCCGCCATGGTCCGCTCGGAGCGCTCGCTCGCATAACGGATGAGCCATTTGATGGCGCGGGAGGTACGCTCCTCTGGGCGAACTTCCTGGGGCACCTGGTAGGTAGCACCGCCCACGCGCCGGGAACGCACCATGACCATGGGTTTGACCTTCTCCACCGCCACCTGGAAGACCTCAATTCCCGGTTGGCCGGTGCGCTCGCTGATCAGGTCTACCGCGTGGTAGAAGATGTGCTCGGCCACACTTTTCTTGCCCTGTTTCATGAGACAATTCATGAAACGGGAGGCCAGCACATTGTTGAATTTCGGATCCGGTAGGATCTGCCTTTTGGTAATTCGTCTGCGGCGCGACATCTATTCAGTCATTCCCCTATGCTATTTTTTCTTGGCTTTCTTGTCGGGACTTCTGGCACCGTACTTAGAACGACCCTGCCGGCGCTCGGCCACTCCACTGGTGTCGAGCACACCGCGAATGATATGGTAGCGGACCCCTGGGCAATCCTTGACGCGCCCGCCGCGAACCAGGACAATCGAGTGCTCCTGCAGGTTATTGCCTTCTCCGGGGATATACGCTGTGACCTCTTGGCCGGTGGTCAGGCGCACCCGAGCCATCTTGCGCAGGGCGGAGTTGGGCTTTTTGGGGGTGGTGGTGAAGACCCTGGTGCACACCCCGCGGCGCTGGGGACACCCCAGAAGCGCCGGCGCGTCGGTTTTATTTTTGAACTGGACGCGCCCTTTTCGGACCAACTGGCTGATCGTTGGCAAGAATCGGTTTCTCCTGATTCAGAGTTTCAGGCCAAAGTAATGGTAAACTTAGAATATATGTAAGAATTTCCCGTTCGTCAATACCCTTCACCAACGGAACTTATCTCCTCCGTCAACCCCTCTCGATCCCCGTCGATGCCGGCCACCCCGTTGCCCTCTTCGGCATACGAAACCCCCCGGTAGAGGGTGGAGCCGGTGCCGGCCGGAATGAGGCGGCCGATGATGACATTTTCCTTGAGGCCGCGCAGGTAGTCGATCTTGCCCTGGACTGCCGCTTCGGTGAGCACCCGGGTGGTTTCCTGGAAGGACGCCGCCGAGATGAAGCTGTCGGTGCGCAGCGAGGCCCTAGTGATGCCCAGGAGGATGGATTGGCAAGTCGCCGGATCCCCTCCCTCGCTGATGACCTTTTCGTTTTCCCGATTGAAGCGGATCTTGTCCACCTCCTCGGCTTCGAGGAAGTTGGTATCGCCCGGATCCATCACCTTGACTTTCTGCAGCATCTGGCGCACGATGACTTCGACGTGTTTGTCGTTGATTGCCACCGCCTGTAGACGGTACACGTCCTGGATCTCGTTGACCAGGTATTCCTCGACCTTGTGGATACCCTGGACCCGCAGGAGGTCTCGCGGGTCCACGGCGCCTTCGGAGAGGCGCTCGCCGGCCACCACATGGTCCCCCTCGTGCACCCGCAGGTGCTTGCCGTAGGGCACCAGGTACTTGCGTTCCTCACCGTCCACCGAGGTCACCGTGAGTTCGCGATTGCCGCGGACCAGACCGCCAAAATGCACGGCCCCGTCAATTTCGGAGATCACCGCCGGCTCCTTGGGCCGCCGCGCCTCGAAGAGCTCGGCCACCCGGGGCAGACCGCCGGTGATGTCGCGGGTCTTGGTGCGCTCACGCGGGATCTTGACCAGAATCTGTCCGGGCTGGAGGCGGGCACCGTCGGCGACCAGCAGGCGTGCCCCCACCGGGATGATATAGACGCGCCGCCCGCGATCCTGGCTAGTCACCTCGAGCTGTGGGCTGAGTGACCGGTCGCGCTGCTCGACGATGACCCGGGCGCTCATACCCGTGGTCTCGACGATCTCCTCGCGCATCGTCACCTCGTCGATGATATCGGTGAACTTCACGGTTCCGGCGCGGTCGCTGATGATCACATTGTTGTAGGGGTCCCACTCGTAGAGCACCTGCTTGGGGTCGACCGAGTCACCATCCTTGACCTTGAGGTTGGCACCATAGGGCACGTTGATATGACCTCTGACCCGGTTCTGCTCGTCCAACAGATTTATGCCACCATTGCGCACCGTGACCACCGGACCGAGTTCGGGGTTCTCGACGGTCAGAATATTGACGAACTGGATGCGGCCCTGCCGGACGGCGGTGATCTGGGACTGCTCGGCGATACGGCTGGCGGTCCCACCGATGTGGAAGGTGCGCAGGGTCAATTGGGTACCTGGCTCGCCGATGCTCTGGGCGGCGATCACCCCCACCGCTTCGCCAATGTTGACGATCCTGCCAGTGGCCAGATTGCGTCCGTAGCAATTGGCGCATACCCCTCGGTCGGACTCGCAGGTGAGTACCGAGCGGATACTGACCGTTTCGATGCCCGAATTGGCGATGCGCTTGGCGTCTTCCTCTTCGAGTAGCGCCCCAGCTTCTCCCACCACCGCCCCTTCGGCATCGTAGGCATCCTCAAGCAGCACCCGGCCGACGATGCGGTCGGCCAAGGGCTCGACGATCTCCTCGCCATCCTTGAGGGCACCGACCACGATGCCCTGCCCGGTGCCACAGTCGGGTTCACTGATCACCACATCTTGGGCTACGTCGACCATGCGCCGGGTCAGGTAGCCGGCCTCGGCGGTCTTCAACGCCGTGTCGGCCAATCCCTTGCGCGCCCCGTGGGTGGAGATGAAGTACTCCAATACCGTAAGCCCCACCTTGAAGGAAGCGATGATCGGGGTCTCGATGATCTCGCCCACCGCACCGGTCAACTTCTTCTGGGGCTTGTTCATCAGGCCGCGCATGCCGCCCAACTGCTTGATCTGATCCTCGCTACCGCGGGCCCCCGAGTCTTTCATGATATAGATAGAATTAAAACCGTCCTCGTCGTTCTCCAGCGCCTTCTGCACCGCCCGGGATACCAAAGACGTGGTGTGGGTCCAGATGTCGATGATCTTGTTGTAGCGCTCGCCGTCGGTGATAACCCCGTTAGTGTACTGGTCGCGAACCTTCTCCACCTCCTTGAGCGCTGCCTGGATGTGGGTGTCCTTCTCCTTGGGCACCACTACGTCATCGACGGAGATGGAGATACCGGCCATCGTCGCATGGTGGTAACCCAGCTTCTTGAGTTGGTCGACGAACTCGGTGGTGCGGCGGTTGCCCAGGTGCCGATGTACGTCGCCGGTGATCCGCTTGATATCGCGCTTGTCGATATTTTGATTGATGAAACCCAGTTCCTCGGGCAGCACCTCATTGAATATGAGGCGCCCGACGGTGGTATCGACTATCTCGCCCTTGATGCGCACCTTGATTGGCTGGTGCAGGGTGATACGCTCCGATTCGTAGGCCGCCTGTGCTTCCAGGCGGTTGGCGAAACGCCGCTCCTGTTTGTCGGCATCCCCGAACTTGACCTTGGTCAGATAGTAGCTGCCCAGCACGATATCCTGCGGGTTGTCCATAACCACCGGCTCACCGTCGGCCGGTTTTAACAGATTTTGGGTCGACAGCATCAACAACCGCGCCTCGATCTGGGCTTCGAAGGAGAGCGGTACGTGCACCGCCATCTGGTCGCCGTCGAAGTCGGCATTAAACGCCGCACAGACCAGTGGGTGCAGGCGGATGGCTTTGCCTTCGACCAGGATGGGCTGGAAAGCCTGAATGCCCAGGCGGTGAAGCGTGGGCGCCCGGTTGAGCATCACGCAGTGATCCTGGATGATCTCCTCTAGGATATCCCACACCTCCGGCCTTTCGCGCTCGACCAGTTTCTTGGCGCTTTTGACGGTCTGCACCAGGCCTTTCTCTTCGAGCTTGCGGATGACAAAGGGCTTGAACAGTTCCAAGGCCATGCTCTTGGGCAGGCCGCACTGGTGCAATTTCAGATCGGGCCCAACCACGATCACCGAACGGCCCGAATAGTCGACCCGCTTGCCCAACAGATTCTGGCGGAAACGTCCCTGCTTGCCCTTGAGCAAATCGCTGAGGGATTTGAGGGAGCGGTTGCCGTCTCCGCGCACCGCGCGTGAACGCCGGCCATTGTCGAAGAGCGCGTCCACCGCCTCCTGTAGCATCCGCTTCTCGTTGCGCAGGATAACTTCGGGGGCTTTAATGCTAATCAGTTTCTTGAGGCGGTTATTGCGGTTGATGACCCGCCGGTAAAGATCGTTGAGGTCCGAGGTGGCGAAACGCCCGCCCTCCAGCGGCACTAGGGGCCGCAGATCGGGGGGGATGACCGGGATAACGGCGAGGATCATCCACTCGGGGCGGTTCTCGGACTGGCGGAAAGCCTCCACCACCTTCAGGCGCTTGAGGGCCTCCTGCTTGCGCTGGATGGAGGTCTCCATGCGCACCCGGGCGCGTAATTCGGCGGAGATTTCCTCAATGTCGATCTGCGAGAGCAAGTCCCTGATCGCCGGCGCCCCCATACCCACCGTCAACTCGATTCCCTGGCTGCGCAATTCGGCCAGTTCCTCTTCGGTGATGATGGCCAGCTTTTCAACCGGCGCATTCTTGGGATCGATGACTACATAGGACTCGTAGTAGAGGATACGCTCAAGGTTGCGCATCGAGATATCCAACAGGGCCCCGATGCGCGAAGGCAATGACTTGAAATACCAGATGTGCGAGACCGCGACCGCCAACTCGATGTGCCCCAAGCGCTCACGCCGCACCTTGGCCTGGGTGACCTCGACCCCGCAGCGATCGCAAACCACCCCGCGGTAACGAATACCTTTGTACTTGCCGCAGTGACAGTTCCAATCCTTCACCGGCCCAAAGGTCTTTTCGCAGAACAGGCCGTCCCTTTCGGGCTTGAAGGAGCGGTAATTGATGGTCTCAGGCTTGGTGACCTCGCCATTGGACCAGGAACGGATGGTGTCGGGTGAAGCAAGTTGGATGCGGATCGAATCGAAGTCAGTAGGTTTACGCGAAATATTTGCCTTGATCACTGCAGACCCCCTTTGGCGATGGGCGTAGGTTCTTTCCGAAATCAGTAGGTCTCGGCGACTCTGCTATCCTCGAGGATGACGTCGAGGCAGAGGCTCTGCAATTCCTTGACCAGCACATTGAATGATTCGGGGATCCCCGGCTCTGGCGGATTCTCCCCTTTGACGATGGCCTCATAGATCTTGGAGCGGCCAGCCACGTCATCGGACTTGACGGTGAGCATCTCCTGCAGGGTATAGGCGGCACCATAGGCCTCCAGTGCCCAGACTTCCATCTCGCCGAAGCGTTGACCGCCGAACTGCGCCTTGCCACCCAATGGCTGCTGGGTGACCAGGGAGTAGGGGCCGATGGAACGGGCATGGATCTTGTCGGCCACCAGATGGGAGAGCTTCAACATGTAGATGTAGCCCACCGTGACCCGTTTGTCTAAGCGGCGGCCAGTACGGCCGTCGTTCAGCACCGTCTTGCCGTCCTCAGGCAGGCCGGCCTTGTTCAGCAAGCCCTTGATCTCATCCAGCGTGGCACCGTCGAAAACCGGCGTGGCCACATGTAACCCCAGGGCTTCGGCCGCCCAACCTAGGTGGGTCTCGAAAATCTGTCCCAGGTTCATCCGCGAAGGCACCCCCAGAGGATTGAGCACAATGTCGACCGGCGTGCCATCCTCCATATAGGGCATGTCCTCCTGGGGGACGATCTGCGAGACCACCCCCTTGTTGCCGTGACGGCCGGCCATCTTATCACCCACCGCCAACTTGCGCTTCTTGGCGACATAGATCTTGACCAACTGGACGATGCCCGGAGGCAGTTCGTCGCCGCGGGTGATCCGCTCGATGCGGCGCTCGGTCTGTTCCTCGACCAACTGAATATGCTGAGCGGCATAGCGCAGCAGGACGTCGATGCGCTCGTTGGTGTCGGTGTTTTCGGTCCAGGTCTCCTCAGGCACCAACTCGGAAAAGTCGACCCGCTCCACCAGGCGATCGCTCATCGGGGTCCCTTCGCGCACCACCACCGTGCCGTCCTCCTTGTTGCGCAGTCGGCCCAGCTTGCAGTCCTTGAGCAGCTCGCACAACTGCCGGTCGCGCTCGCGGCGCAGGTTGTCCACCCGTTCCCTTATCTCGGCGCGCAGTTCTTCGATCTCTTTCTTCTCTTTCTTGCGCGAGCCTTCGCTGCGTTCCTTGCGCGAGAAAACCACACGATCAATGACCACCCCTTCCATACCCGGGGGGGCCTTGAGGGAGGCGTCGCGCACATCGCCGGCCTTCTCGCCGAAAATGGCGCGCAACAGGCGCTCCTCAGGGGAAAGCTCGGTCTCTCCTTTGGGGGTCACCTTGCCGACCAAGATGTCACCCGGCCCCACCTCGGCGCCGATGCGGATAATGCCCTCGTCATCGAGGTTGCGCACCACCAATTCGCTGACGTTGGGAATTTCGCGGGTAATCTCCTCCTGTCCGCGTTTGGTGTCGCGCACCTGTAGCTCAAACTCCTCGATGTGGATCGAGGTAAACACCTCTTTTTTGAGCAGGCCTTCGCTGATGATGATAGCGTCTTCGAAGTTGTAGCCGTTCCAGGGCATGAAGGCCACCACCACGTTCATGCCCAGCGCCAGGTCGCCGCGCTCGGTGGCCGGACCATCGGCTAGGGCCTGACCTTTGCGGACCTTGTCGCCCACCAGCACCAGCGGCCGTTGGTTGATGCAGCAATCTTGGTTGGAGCGACTGAACTTGATCAGCTTGTAAGTATCTTCGTCAGCCGTGTCCAAAGGAGAAAGGGGCGTGCTGTGCCGCTTGTCACACTTGACCACAATCCGGTCGGCATCGACCCGAATCACCTCGCCCGGATTGCGGGCCAGCGTCACCGCGCCGGAGTCCCGCGCCACCTTGCCCTCCATGCCGGTGCCCACAAAGGGCGCTGCGGTGAAGAGCAGGGGCACGGCCTGGCGCTGCATGTTGGACCCCATCAGGGCGCGGTTGGCGTCGTCGTGCTCCAGAAAGGGGATTAGCGCGGCGGCGGCGCTGACCAGCTGCTTGGGCGAGACATCCATGTACTGCACCTCAGCAGGAGGCAACATGGGGTAGTCGTCGCGCTGTCGCGCTTTGACCAGTGCGTTGACGAAGTTACCCTTGGCATCCAGTGGCTCGTTGGCCTGGGCGACAGTGTAACGGTCTTCCTCGTTGGCCGTCAGGAACTCGATCTCGTCGGTGACCCGACTATTGACAACCTTGCGGTAAGGAGTCTCAAGGAAGCCAAAGGCGTTGACCCTGGCGTAGGTACTCAGCGACGAGATCAGACCAATATTCGGCCCTTCGGGCGTTTCGATAGGACAGATGCGGCCATAGTGGGTGTAGTGGACGTCGCGCACTTCGAACCCAGCCCGGTCGCGGCTCAGACCACCGGGACCCAGGGCGCTGAGCCGGCGCTTATGGGTCAGTTCGTCGAGCGGGTTGGTTTGCTGCATGAACTGGGAGAGCTGACTGCTGCCGAAGAAGGCCTGCACCACCGTCGACACGGTGCGGGCGTTGATCAGGTCATGGGGCGTGATTTTGTTCTCGTCGCGCAAACTCATACGCTCGCGGATGGTGCGCGACATACGCGTCAGCCCGATGCTGAACTGGTTGGCCAGCAACTCCCCTACCAAGCGCACTCGACGATTGCCCAAATGATCGATGTCATCGGTGTGACCCTGCCCAACCCTCAGCCCCAACAGACTCCGAATGATAGAGGTGAAGTCCTCTAGATGGAGAATAGTGCTGCCCAGCGGGATGGCCAGATCCAGCCGGCGGTTGATGCGGTAACGTCCCACATCGCCCAGGTTGTAGCGTTTGGGATTGAAGAACAGGCGGTCGAGCAGGCCACGTGCCGTCTCGATATTGGGCGGATCGCCCGGGCGAAGCAGATTGTAGATGCGAGAGAGGGCGTCCTCTTCGCTCTCGCTGGGATCCTTCTTAAGGGTGTTTTCCATCACCCCCGGGTCGGTGCCCTCAGGGATAACCAGGAGCTTGATCTTCTTGATCTTGGCTTCCTGCAACTTCTGGAGATGCTCACTGGTGAGCGTGTCGTAGGCCTCGGCGATCAACTCGCCGGTCTTCTTGTCGACCAGGTCCGCACCACCCACGTGACGCCCGGCCAGGTCGTCAGTAACCTCGACCTCCACGTCCTCGCGAAAGAGCGCGAGGATATCCCCGGTCCGCGAAAAGCCCAGTGCCCGCAATAGTAAGGTGATGGGCAACTTGCGTCGGCGGTCAATGTGCACGTACATCACGTCGTTAATGTCCATGCTGAACTCGAGCCAGGGCCCTTTGAGCGGCAGAATGCGCGCCGAGAAAAGCCGCTTGCCGTTGGGATGCATGGTCTCGTCGAAGAATACCCCAGGAGAGCGGTGCAGTTGGCTAACCACTACCCGCTCGGCACCGTTGATCAGGAAGGTACCCTGGGCGGTCATCAGCGGCAGTTCGCCTAGAAAAACAGGTTGTTCCACCACGTCCTTGACCGGGTTCTCCCGGCTCTCCTTGTCGCGAGTCACCAGCCGCAACGTCGCCCGCAACGGGGCAGCGAAGGTCATACCCCGCTCGCGGCACTCCTCGACCGTGTAGCGCGGATTACCGATGGAATAATCCACATACTCCAGCGAATAGATGTTGTGGACATCCGTGATGGGAAACACGCTTTCAAAGACCAAATGCAGCCCCCGGCGCTGGCGCTTGCTGGGAGGAGTATCGAGCTGCAGAAAGGAACGGTACGAATCGATCTGAATTTCCAGCAGGTTCGGCATCTCAACCACTTCGCCGATTTTGCCGAACGAATGCCTCTCAATGCTGCCGCTCAGCTTGCTCAAGCCCCAGACTCCTTCTTTGCAGGTTTAAGCCAAAAGCTCATGGACCTCTGGTAGTCTGCTAAGGGTAGACTACCAGCCATTCCATGAGCTTTCGAATGGCGCGTACGAGATCGAAAATTGGAGTGACGCCTTACTTGATCTCTATGGTGGCGCCGGCCTCGACCATGCGGGCCTGGATATCATCAGCTTCCTGCTTGGAGACCCCTTCCTTGATCGGCTTGGGAGCTTCGTCCACCAAAGCCTTGGCCTCCTTGAGCCCCAAACTGGTGATTTCTCGCACTACCTTGATCACCTGGATCTTCTTTTCGCCGGCGGCGGTCAGGATCACGTCGAAGGTATCCTTTACCGGGGCGGCTTCGGCAGCCGAGGGGGCGACCCCGACCATCATCATCGGTGCGGCGGCGGAAACGCCGAACTTGACCTCCAAGGCTTTGACCAGCTCAGCCAGTTCGAGCACGGTGAGGCCGCTAATCGTCTCAATGATCCCGGCAACCTTGGCGCTGGGGGTCGTTTCTTCGCTCATTGCTCAAAAACCTCCATAATGAAGTGTAGGATAATTTGTGATCGGTCGATCAAGCGCTTTCGCCCTGCTTCTTCTCGATAGCGGCGATAACGCCGACGAGGTTGCGCAACAGACCCGATAGGACTCCCGCAAGGCCGTTGAGCGGTCCCTTGACCGCCCAGACGACTTGGGTGAGGAGCTGTTCGCGCGAGGGCAGGGACGCGAGGGCTTTGAACTGATCTGCGGAGATGATCTGGCCATCGACCAGGCCGCTCTTGATGGTGATCTTGCCGCCGACGTCGATGAATTTCTGTAAGATCTTTGCCGGTTCTACTGGATCGTCTTTGGCAAAAGCAATAGCGGTGGGACCGGCAAAGTACGGATCCAGCCCGGCGATACCAGCCTCTTGAGCCGCACGTTTGGCCAGGCGGTTCTTGACCACCTCGTATTCGACCGATGCCTTGCGCAGCTGGCTGCGCAAATTGGTGACCGAAGCGACATCGAGGCCGGTGAAATCCGCCAGGAAGATGGCTTTGGATCCCGCCATCTTCTGGGTCAGCTCGTGTACCTTTGTTATCTTTTCTGCGGTGGCCATTTTCGCGATATCCTCTGTTCTGAACTCATTCCAAAGACAGACGCTCAGCTGACCAGCGCCGGATCGATGCGCACCCCTGGCCCCATGGTCGAAGAGAGGACCAACTTGCGGATGTAGTGGCCCTTGGCGGCGGCCGGCTTGGCCCGCATGATCGCCTCGGTAAAGGCCTTGGCGTTTTCGATGATAGATTGTTCGCTGAAAGAGAGTTTACCGATAGGTGCCTGGGCGTTGTTCCCCGACTTGGCATCAGCGCGGAATTCGATGCGCCCGGCCTTGGCCTCGCTCACTGCCCGACCGACATCGCGAGTAACCGTGCCGGTTTTGGGGTTTGGCATCAGCCCGCGGGGTCCAAGAATGCGTCCGAGTTTACCCACCTGCCCCATCATGTCCGGGGAGGCGACGACCATGTCGAAACTCAGCCAGCCTTTTTGAATTTTTTCGACTAAATCGGCACCGCCCACCTCATCAGCACCGGCATCTTGGGCCTCTTTGACTAGTTCGCCCTGGGTGATGACCACGATCCGCACCGTCTTGCCAGTGCCGTGGGGCAGCATCACCGTTCCGCGCAAGGCCTGATCGGCCTGGCGCCCGTCGATGCCCAGGTGAAAGGACAACTCGACAGTTTCGTCGAAATTGCGCTTGGGGGCATCCTTCAACAGTTTGACCGCTCCTTCCCACGAGTAGAACTTGCGGCTATCGATGGGTTCTGCGGCTTGCTTGTATTTTTTTCCTCTGATGGTCATTGCGCTTCTCCCTGACGGCCTCCTATGCTTCCACTCTCAGGCCCATGCTCCGGGCCGTACCCGCGACCATTGACATTGCCGCTTCTACGGAAGCTGCATTCAGGTCGGGCATTTTCATTTCTGCAATTTCGCGCACCTGCGCCTGGGTGACACTGCCCACCTTATCGCGGTTGGGCACACTAGAACCCTTGGAGATGCCTGCTGCTCGCTGCAGGAGGACTGCAGCCGGCGGGGTCTTAGTAATGAAGGTGAAACTCCGGTCGGCGTAAACGGTAATAACTACCGGAATGATCAGCCCCTTCTGTTCCTGAGTGGCAGCATTGTACGCCTTGCAGAACTCCATGATATTGACGCCGTGCTGGCCCAGAGCTGGCCCCACCGGAGGGGTGGGGTTGGCCGCTCCTGCAGGAATCTGAAGTTTGATGCTGGCTACAACCTTTTTCGCCATATTAATTCACTCTTCTCACTCAACCGTTGTTTTTCTCGTCTACCAGGGCCACCTGGAGGACATCCAACTCGACGGGGGTACCGCGTCCGAAAATACTTACCATAATCTTTACCCGGCGTTTCTCCGGCAGGACTTCCTGGACAGTGCCGATAAAATCCTTGAAGGCCCCGTCGTTGACCTTTACCTGCTCGCCAACTGTATAGGGAATATCCGCGATCTCAGGGGACTTGCGGCGGTCGATATGCCCCAGGATATGGTCGATTTCCTCAGGAGTCAGGGCCTGCGGTTTCTTGGCGGGACCGACAAAATTAGTGACCCCAGGAATATTGGTGACCAAGTGCCAAGCATCCTTAGTCATCTCCATCTCGATCAGGACATAGCTGGGCAGAAACCGCTTTTTGGAAACAGTCTTCTTACCCCCCCGCATCTCCACCACTTCTTCAGTAGGCACTACCACCCGGGAAATGGCACCATGGGCCGCCTCAGACTCGATCAAAGACTCGATATAAGTCTTGACCTTGTTCTCGTGTGAAGAGTAGGTGTGCAGAGCGTACCAAAACTTAGCCATAGACCTCATATCCGAGAGCCTGTTGACATCTAGACAAAAAACAAGCGGCGAAGGCGGACACCAAAAACGCCGCTACAGGCCCAATAGTCCAACTGCTCTCAGGAATTCAGAAGAGGAACTTGTCCCAGACAAAAGTAATCAGCAAATCAAAAACGCCGATGAATACCGCAAAGGCAGCAGAAAACACTAGCACCACACTAGTCGAGTTGATCAACTCTTCGCGAGTGGGCCAACTGATCTTTGCGAATTCGCTGCGCACGTCTTTAATGAATGTATTAATCTTTTCCCACATCACCCCATAGCCCTCGGTTCTTCGCTCATTCTACAGAAAATGGCAGGCCTGGCAGGACTCGAACCTGCAACCCCCGGTTTTGGAGACCGGTGCTCTACCACTTGAGCTACAGACCTAGCTTACCGGGTCTCTTTATGTGCAGTGTGCTTACGGCAGAAACGGCAGTATTTCTTGAACTCGACACGACCTGGGTGGGCACGTCGATTTTTCATGGCGGAATAATTCCGCCGACTGCAATCCGCACATTCCAGCGTTATTTGT
This sequence comes from Candidatus Latescibacterota bacterium, assembly GCA_009691525.1. Taxonomy (GTDB): domain Bacteria; phylum Latescibacterota; class UBA2968; order UBA8231; family UBA8231; genus SICG01. The sequence continues at coordinate 66,175 of SICG01000001.1, forward strand.
TCTCGTGGCATCTTGTTCTACCTGACGGAAACTCGGTGAAAAGGATCAAAACTGGAGCCGATGACCAGGATTGAACTGGTGACCTCGTCCTTACCAAGGACGCGCTCTACCAACTGAGCTACATCGGCTTTTTAGTTGAGCGAAACTTAAGGAATGAAGTGTTTTCTGGAGCGGGAAACGGGGTTCGAACCCGCGACATCGAGCTTGGAAGGCTCGCGCTCTACCAACTGAGCTACTCCCGCTCTTGGAGCCCCCTGCCCGTAGATTTCAAAAGATAAGATCTGCTTTTTATTTGTCAAGGCCCAGCAAGGAAATATAAAAGGCGGTAAACCTATGGAACACGGTTCACCGCCTTTTTTTTACTCGAGAATCCAGTACCCCCAACTCCGTCAGGCCTGAGCGCTTGCCCGGAAGGGCGTTGCAACCCGCGTCAATCGGGGCAAGTAATATTCACTCATATAATGCCTCTTGCAGTAACCACGGGAAGAATGGTGCTCGCTGCAATTCGGCACCCGGCAACCCAGGCGACCATAGATACGCTCGCGCTCGGGAGTCAGGCGGCCATAGCGGCGTACCTGCTGATAGTGGCGGAAGCAATACCCCTTGGCGATCTGGGACTCTTCGCAATGCTCCACCAGACAGCGGTTGCCCCGGCGTTGATATTCACGTTCGGGAGTCAGCCGGCCATGGCGACGAATCTGCTGGTAGTGTCGGGGGCAATATCCAACGGTACGGGCTTCACGCCCACACCCATCGGCCTTGCAGACCAACCCCCATTTGCCTATGGCGATATTCCCTTTGC
>SICG01000091.1 GCA_009691525.1 Candidatus Latescibacterota bacterium
GTGTTTTCCAGGAACACCCGGAGGTGAAACGGGAGTTGTGGGGTGGGGAGTTTTGGGCAGACGGGTATTTTGCCCGCACGGTAGGAGACCAGGTTACGGCCGAGGTGATCAAGCGGTATATCCAGTATCATCGCCAAGAAGAGAAAAGTTCGCAGCAACTTGATTTGTTTGGGGCAGTGCCCTAAGAAATCGCGGTGGCGAAGCCATGAATCGGGCGTAAAGCCCTGGCCTTTGGCCGGGGATAGTCCGATTCAAGCGATTTCTTTACTACCTAAAAAATCGGGCTTACTTCTCCCAGTTCGCCGCCGCCGATACCACCCAGCTATTCGAGGTGGCCAAATTCGCCGACGGTCCCGGGGTGCGCGGCAGCCCCATCCACGTCTACCGGCTCCTGCCTTAACCCAGCAGGGTTTGGATCACCTGTTCGATCGAGACCCGCGAGTGGACCATGGCCGCCTGGGCCGATTGTCCCAGGATCTGGCTGCGCGACAGGGCCGCGGTTTCCTCGGCGAAGTCGGCGTCCCGCACTGTCGATTCGGATGACTGGATGTTCTCGATGGAGTTGGTCGAAAAGCTGATGGTGAAATCCAGGCGGTTCATCACGGCGCCCACCGAGCCCCGTTCCTGCGCGGTGCGATCGATGGCCAGGTCCACGGCGTTCATCGCCGCCCGGGCTGAGGCCTGGGTGTTGATGCTGGCCAGACCTAAGTTGAGCAGTCCGGCGTTAGTGGTCATGTCCGGGAAGTCGTACTGGAGGCGATCCGCGGCTTCTGCGGTGCTCCCCAGCTGAAAATCTCCCCCGGTACCCGTGACGATGGTGATGGTCTGGCCATCCAGCTCTCCGTCGGCATAGCTGCCCACGGCCCCGACCACCTGGTTGCCCGCCAGGTCCACCTGTACCCCTAGTCGGTCGAAATTGGCGATCATCACGGTTCCGGTGGCGACCTGATTTCCGGACAGCACCACCCATAGATCCAGGGTCTGGGTCACCACGCCGTTGCCCAGGGTGAGGGTGTGGTCTCCGGCGCTGTCTACAAAGGTATAGGTGCCGTCCTGGGCGCCCGAAACCTTTAAGTGGAACACCCCGTTGTCCGCCTGCTGCTGCAGCGCGGTCGAGGCCGTCCCATCGACCGTATTCCCGAAGCCATAGAGCAGGGACTGGTCGTTGTAGTGGGTGGAGTGGGCAACGCTGTTGATGTGTTCTTTCAGCTGGTTGAATTCGGCGTTGGCGGCTTCCCGGTTGTCATCGGTAAGGGTGCCGCTGCTCGACTGCACACTCAATTCCCGCATACGAATGAGCACGCTGCTGATTTCGTTCATCGCCCCTTCTGCGGTGCGCAGCATGTCCAGGGCTCGTTCGGTGTTGCGGGTGCCTTCGGTAAGCCCGCCTATTTGCGCCCTCATCCCCTCAGACACCGCCAGCAAACTGGCGTCGTCGCTGGCCGAGTTGATACGCTGACCAGAGTTGAGGTGTTCCCGCCTCAACTGGGCACCCCTTTCGGCCCGGTTCAGGTCGACCCGGGCGCGCCCCACAATCGCGTTGTTTCTGATTCGTATGGGCATCAGCAAGAACCTCCTTGGTCGAGCTGCCGACTTGGCAGCGAGAGAAATATCAGGTCTTCGTAGTCGGTGTTGGACTATAAAATAATATCAAGTTATATTACATAATATTTATCGGTATGATCCCCTTGCCCTTAACTTTTTTCTGGTCGTTTCTCGACTTAAAAAGAAAAAAATTGCGACAGCATTAAAGAAGGCGAGTAAAGCTGCCGATAGACGGAATGCCCGTAGTCCACTTGAGTGGGACAGCGCTGTTTTTAGCAGGAAAAGTTCAGCAGAGGGAAAGAAATAACCATGGCACTGAGATTAAATACCAATATGAACGCGCTGGTGTCGCAGCGTGCCATCGGCCACAATGTGCAGGCCGTCAACCGCGGGGTGGAACATCTGGCTTCTGGCCTGAGGGTCAGCCGGGCCGCCGACGACGCTTCGGGGCTGGTGGTGTCTGAGGGGATGCGGGGAGAGCTGTCGGGTTTGACCCAGAACGTGCGCAACGCCGAACATGCCGTGGATCTGGTCCAGGTGGCCGAGGGTTCGCTGCAAGAGGTGAACAATATGCTGGTGCGCATGCGTTCCCTGGCGGTACAGTCCTCCTCTGGCACGCTCAACGACGCCAACCGCGAGTCTTTGGGGGCAGAATTCAGCCAGCTGGTCAACGAGGTTGACCGGATCGCCCAGGCCACCAGCTATAACGGCATGACCTTGCTCACGGGCTTCGGCAACCAGGTGAGTTCGGTTTCCACCGCGATTATCGCCAGCAGCGCCACCGGGGTGGCCAGGGTCCAATTCTCGGCCGCCCAGTCAGGCACCTTCAGTTTTGTCGATACGGCAGGCGACGACACGGTAACGCTGGGCAATGGCACGGTCTCCCAGACGCTGGATCTGGGCACTATCCTCGATGGGGGAAAGGTGGCTACCGGCACCAGTATTGGTGGCCAATTTCGACCGCCTCGGCATCCAGGTAACCCTCGCCCGCTCGGGGGCCAACGGGGCCACCGGCAGTTATGTAGACGGCGACTTGAACAATACCACTATTATCGTCGACGGCGGCACGGAGGGCGGTTTCCAGATTGGACCGCGGGATGGCCAGGTCCACCGCCTGGACCTGAGCATCGCCGATCTGCAAGGCTCGGGGGACACCCTGGCTTTGGCTCAACTGTCGATCAATTCGCAGAGCACGGCCAGGACCGCTCTCGACGGCCTGGATCAGGCGATCGCCACGGTGTCGAGCGAGCGGGGAAAATTGGGAACGGTGCAGAACCGCCTTGCTCATACCATTTCCTTCAGCGAAAACGAAATCGAGAATATCCAGGCCTCGGATGCCTCCATCAGGGACACCGATATCGCCCAGGAAGCCACCAAGCTCAGCCGATCCAACATTCTGCTGCAAAGCAGCAATCCATGCTGGTCCAGGCCAACGTGCAGTCCATCCAGGCCCTAAGCCTACTCTAGGGACCCTCTCACCTTGACGGCGCCGAAAGTGGCAGATAAGTTCTCTGCATGGCCAGAGAACTTATCTGATGAGGATCGACGAATTCCATTTCGAGCTGCCTCCGGAACTGATCGCCCAGCACCCCGCGCCCCAACGCGATAGCTCCCGCCTGCTGGTTCTCAACCGCGCCGACGCTTCCATCCAGCATCTGTCTTTCGGCGACCTGCCCTCCTTGCTTAGCCCCCGCGATGCCCTGGCCCTGAACCAGACCCGGGTGGTGCCGGCCCGGTTGAGAGGGCACGGGGCCGGCAGTGCCGGTCCGGTCGAACTGCTGCTGATCCGGCAGGAGGGCGAGCGCTGGCTGGCCATGGGCAAACCAGCCCGACGTTTGCGCCCGGGCAGCCGGCTAGAATTTGGTGGGGGAAGGCTGGGGGCCGAAGTGGTGGAACAGGAGGGACCAGGCCGGATCTGGGTGCGCTTTGAACCCGCACAGGTAACCGAGTTGCTTCCCAGCCTGGGCGAGATCCCTCTGCCCCCCTATATACGCCGACCTATACAAGAAGCGGACAGGGATCGTTACCAGACGGTTTTTGCCCAGGTCGAAGGCGCCATCGCCGCGCCCACCGCTGGGTTGCATTTCACCACTGCCCTGCTGGATCGCATCGCGGCGCAGGGCACGGCCATCGTGCCGGTGCTTTTGCACGTGGGGCCGGGCACCTTTGCGCCGGTGCGCAGCGCCGATATCCGCCAGCACCGGATCGAGCCTGAGTACTATCAGATAACCGAGGAGAGTGCTGCTTCTCTGTGCCGGCGCCGGCGGGAAGGGGGGCGTATCTTCGCGGTGGGCACCACGGTGGTCCGCACCCTAGAAACTGCCTGCGAAGCCACCGGGCAGTTGGCGGCTGGGGAAGGGTGGACGGCCAAATACATCTATCCGCCGTACACCTTTAATGGGGTGGACGCGTTGGTGACCAACTTCCACCTGCCCGAATCCACCCTGCTCTTGCTGGTGGCGGCTTTTGCCGGCCGGGAACTGCTGCTCGAAGCCTATCGCCAGGCAGTGGCGGCCCGCTACCGGTTCTACAGCTACGGCGATGCGATGCTGATTCTCTGAGATGAAGACCGAGACTGCAGTGGCCATCATCCCCGCCGCCGGCCAGGGCCGGCGGATGGGCGGCGAGATCCCCAAACAGTACCTGTCTCTGGAGGGCCACCCCCTGCTCTGGCACACCCTGGCCGCTCTGGAACGCAGTCCCCTGGTCCAGGCCCTGATCCTGGTGGTGCGCCCCGAAGATCGCCCGCTGGCCGAGCAGGTAGCCCGGGATTTTGCCAAGGTCCGCAGTCTGGTGGCGGGTGGGGGGGAGCGCGGCGATTCGGTGCGCGCCGGGTTGGGGGCCACCACCGCAGGCGACGGCATCATTCTGGTGCACGATGCAGTGCGCCCCTTTGTTTCGCCCTCCCTGATCGAGCGGGTGGTCGCCGCTGCCCGGGAATGGGGTGCAGCCGTTCCGGCCCTGCCGGTGCGCGAGACTATCAAGGTAGTGGACGATGGTCGGGTGGTCGAGACGCCGCTGCGCGCCCGGCTGTGGGGGGCCCAGACCCCGCAGGGATTCTGGCGTTCCCTGTTACTAGAGGCCTGCAAAAAATACCGCGGCCAGCCCGCTACCGACGAGGCGATGCTGGTGGAGCAGTTGGGGCATCCGGTCCGGGTCGTGGAAGGAGAAGCGGCAAACATAAAAATCACCACCCCGGAGGATCTGGCCTGGGCCGGCTGGTGGATGCAGCGCAGCATCGGAGGACAGATGTATACCAGAAAGATGCGGGTGGGCCAGGGCTACGACGTGCACCGCCTGGAGGAAGGACGGGCCTTGGTGCTGGGAGGAGTGACCATTCCCTTCGAGCGGGGGCTGGCCGGCCATTCGGATGCCGACGTGTTGATCCACGCGATCATGGACGCTTTACTGGGCGCTGCCGGATTGGGGGATATCGGCCGTCTCTTCCCCGATACCGACGCGCGCTATCAAGGCATTTCCAGCCTGCTGCTCCTCGAAGCGGTGCGGGTCCGGCTTGAGGAAAAGGGGGCGCAGGTCCTCAATATCGACGCGACCCTGCTGGCCCAACGTCCCCGCATCGCCCCGCATGTGCCCGAGATGATCGCGCGTTTGGCCGGGGCGCTGCAGCTTGAACCCGGACAATTGTCCATCAAAGCCACCACCACCGAGCACCTGGGTTTTGTCGGCCGCGAAGAAGGCATCGCTGCCCAGGCCGTGGCGCTGATCGAGCTTTGAGACATGGAAGACTACCTCAACCAGATCAGCACCGAGCTGGGGCAGTGGCCTCCAGCGCTGGTCTACGCCGTCCTGGCTCTGAGCGCCTTTCTCGAAAACGTGATTCCGCCCGTGCCTGGGGATACAGTGGTGGTTTTCAGCGCCTACCTGGTGGGGCGGGGGATCCTGGGTCTGTGGCCGGTATATCTGGCCACCTGTGCCGGGGCATTGGCCGGCTTCATGGCGATGTACTATTTGGGGTATTCCCGCGGGCGAGCCTTCTTTGTCTCCAGGGGCGGGCGTCTGTTTTCTGCGGAGAATATCGGCAGGGCAGAAACGTGGTTATCGAAGTATGGGGTGGCGTTGGTGGCGATTAACCGCTTTCTCACCGGGGTCCGCTCGCTTATCGCCATCGCGGCGGGTATGGGGCGGATGGATTGGCGACGGGTGGCGGCCTGGGGACTGGTGAGCATCGCCTTGTGGAACGCCCTGATGTTCTACGCCGGGTTGCTGGTGGGCCAGCACTGGGCGAAGGTGCTCGAATACCTGCAGGAATACAACCGCCTCCTCATGGGGTTGCTAGCGCTAGGGGTGCTGGGGCTGGTATGGCGCTGGTGGCGGGGCCGGCCCAGGCCTTGACAATACAATAATAGGGGCTTAGTTTTTACCCTTTCGGAGATTTCCCTAGATCACGCGTTTTTTACCCATGGTCAATGGCGATGGTTGCGAAATTCAAGACTTATACCCCCAAGGCCGCTCAAATCGAGCACCAGTGGTTTGTGGTGGATGCCACCGACAAGACCCTGGGGCGTCTGGCTTCCAAGATCGCTCAGGTCCTGCGGGGCAAACACAAGCCCACCTACGCCACCCATGCCGACGTGGGCGATCATGTAATTGTCATCAATGCCGAGAAGATCAAGGTTTCTGGGCGCAAGGCGGATCAGAAGGTCTACCACCGCCACACCGGCTACCCGGGCGGTTTGAGAACCACCGCCTTCCGCAAGTTGCAGGCCGAACATCCCGACCGGATCATCAAGAAGGCCATTTGGGGGATGTTGCCCCACAATACCCTTGGCCGGCTGATCTTCAGGAAACTCCGGGTCTATGCCGGCGGCGTACACCAGCACGCCGCTCAGCAACCCCAATCTCTGGAAGTGTAACCCCACCGCGAGGTTTTGGCATCTATGCCTGAGGGAATTTTCGAAGCTACTGGTCGGAGGAAAACCTCGACCGCCCATGTGCGCCTGCACCCGGGTTCCGGGCAGGTGTTTATGAATGAGCGCGCCGTCCAGGAGTACCTGCGGCGCGAGGCCCTGGAGATGATCCTGCTCCAGCCCTTGCAACTGACCCAGACCCGCAGCAATTTCGATATCCACATCTCCTGTGTGGGCGGCGGGTTGCGGGGACAGGCCAGTGCGGCCTGCCTGGGTATTGCCCGGGCGCTGATCCAGTACGATCCGGCCATGCGCGAAACGCTCAAGCGCGGCGGGTTCCTCACCCGCGATCCGCGTCAGAAAGAACGCAAGAAGCCCGGTTTGGCTGGTGCCCGCAAGCGGTTCCAGTTCTCCAAGCGCTGAGACCTGGTTTCATCCCTATCCCTGTTCCCATTCCACACGCCCTTGGATAGTCGCAGCCGTGTTCCCGCGGGGAGTTCCCGCGGGAATTCTGCGTCTAGATGATAAGGGCGGAGGCCCAACTGAAGAGGAGTCAGACATGCCAGAAGTAGTCATTCGCGACCTGCTCGAGGCGGGGACCCATTTCGGACACCAGACCCGCAGGTGGAACCCAAAGATGAAGCCCTTCATCTTCACCGAGCGCAACGGTATTCACATCGTCGATCTGCAGAAGACCGCCAAGAAAATCGAAGAGGCGTACGAGGTGGTGCGCAAGACGGCCCAGGCCGGCAAGTCGATCCTCTTCGTCGGCACCAAGAAACAGGCAGTGGACATCATCCGTCAGGAAGCTGAGCGCTGCGGCATGTTCTACGTGACCGAGCGCTGGCTGGGAGGCATGCTGACCAACTGGCAGACCATCCGCCAGAGCATCCGCCATCTGGACCACCTGGACCGCCTCGCCGGCGACGGGACCTACGCCAGCCTGAAAAAGAAGGAAGTGCTGCTGCTGGAGAAGGAGCGGCAGAAGCTGGACAAGGTGCTGTCCGGCATTCGCAAGATGGGTGCTGTGCCCGGACTGATCTTCATGGTCGATATCAAGAAGGAGCACTTGGCGGTAGCCGAGGCCAAAAATCTCAACATTCCCTCGGTGGCCATCATCGACACCAATTGCGATCCGGAGGCGGTGACCTATCCCATTCCGGGCAACGACGATGCGCTGCGCTCCATCGCCCTGATTACCCACCTGATTGCCGAGGCGGTCATTGAGGGAAGGGCAGCCGGCCAAAAGGGGGATGGGCGTGGCGACAAGGGAGACGTGGCAACCGAAGGCCGCGAGGACGAGGCTGTCGCCAGCGAAGAGGCGGGCGCCGTCGCGGCGCGCTGAAGATTACAAGTCACGGTAATTCACGCGGAAAAGAGCTATGGCTGAGATCACTACAGAATTGGTAAAGACGCTCAGAGAGCGCACCGGCATCGGCATGATGGACTGCAAGAAAGCCCTGCAGGAGACGGGGGGCGATCTGGAAAAGGCCATCGATTTCCTGCGCAAGAAGGGGCTGTCCTCCATCGAGAAACGGGCAGGCCGGCAGGCCACCGACGGCTTGGTCGCCTCCTACATCCACCCCGGCAGCCGCCTAGGCGTCCTGGTAGAGGTCAATTGCGAGACCGATTTTGTCGCCCGCACCGATGAGTTCCAGCAGTTCGGCAAGGATGTGGCCATGCACATCGCCGCCGAGCAGCCTCTGGCGGTGAGCCGCGAGAACTTGGATCCCCAGATGATCGAGCGGGAGCGCGAGATCTATCTGGAGCAGGCCCGCAACGAGAAGAAGCCAGACCATATCGCGGCCAAGATCGTCGAGGGACGCCTGGAAAAATACTTCCAGGATGTCTGCCTGCTCGACCAGGCTTTTGTCAAGAACCCAGACCAGACGGTGAGGGATTTGGTGGCGGGATTAACCGCCAAGATCGGCGAGAAGATCTCCATCCGCCGCTTTTCCTGCTTCCGCCTGGGCGAAGACGGCTGAGCCATCGCCGCCCCGGCGCTGAAGGGGAGGGAGTGCGACCATGGAAGAGGAAATCGTCCAGGAAGTAAACCAGCACATGGATAAGGCCATGGAGGCCTTCCGCAGAGACCTAGCCGGCATCCGCACCGGCCGGGCTTCCACCTCCATGCTGAATGGGGTGCGCATCGATTACTACGGCACGGCCACCCCGCTCAACCAGGTGGCCAGCATGAGTGTTCCCGAACCGCGGATGATCGTCATCAAGCCTTACGAGCAGCAGCTCATTCCGCTGATCGAGAAGGCCATCCGCGCCGAAGCCAGCTTGGGACTCAACCCATCCAATGACGGGGCGATCATCCGTTTGCCCATCCCCGAACTCACTGGGGATCGGCGGCGCGAATACACCAAGATCGCTCGCCACCGGGCCGAGGAGGCCAGGGTGGCAGTGCGCCATGCGCGCCGGGAGGGACTCGATTATGCCGATGCTGCGGTCGAAGACGGGGAGCTGGCCGAAGATGAGGGCCGCCAGATTCACGACCGGATCCAGAAGCTGACGGACAAACACATCGCCGAGATCGAGGAAATCACCAAATACAAAGAAAAAGAGATCATGGAGGTCTGAGTTTCGCCTCAATGAATCTAAGCGGTCTATCTCAACAGAGATGGGCCGCTTTTATTTTTTTGGCGGTGGGGGTGGGGGATTGCGCCGCTGTTTGTTCAGATCGTCGATCTGGCGCAGGAGCTGGTCTTCGAGATGGTTGCGCCGCTGGACGGGAGGGGTAGAGGGTGGTGCAGGTTTGGTTTCCCGTGCGGGCCGGGACGGCCGCGGGGGGGGAGTTTAGGCGCCTGGGCCAACCAGGACATTTTTTGTCGCTGGAGGTGGACCAGGTCTTCGCAGTTTTGCAGGTGAGCCTGGCGCTCGATCAACTGGACATGGAGCGCGTCGAGGGCGGCAACGGCTTCGCCGCGTAGTTCGTCAAGGGGCTCCATTTCGAGCTGCTCCAGATCTGCCTGTCGCTGAGCCAGTTGGGCACTCAGCAGGTGGCTCTGGCCGGCCACCAGACGCAGGCGCAGGCGCTCGGCGCGGCGCTGTCGCAGTAAATACAGCACCACCAGGCCCATGGCGAAACCCAGGCCGAGAAGGACAAAGCTGACCAAGTTGTCCATCAGCTAACGCAGGGGGAAAAGGATTCGCTTGCAACACCGCGACCAACCAACTTAATTTATAAGGTTATGCTCTGGGCCACAAGCAGTTGAATGGCCGGCTGAACCAGAGGAGAGTGGTCATCGATGGAAAAGAGCAGCGAACAGGAATTGATCGAAAAACTGCAGGCCGAACTCAACCAACTTAGAGAAGAAAACCAGAAGCTCAAGGCGAGCAACCGGCGGTGGATGCGTTTAGCCGGCATCTAGGATCTGACCGGGTTGCCCAACCGGATTTTCTTCATCACGGTGCTCTTGCCCCAGCAGCTGGGCCTGGCGTACAACGACAAACAACCTTTTTCTTGTGTCATGATCGCGCCCGACGGTCTGGGTGAGGTCAACAAACGGTACGGGCGCAAGGGGGGTGATCAGATCATCCGCGGGGTGGCTGACTTCCTCAAAGAACACCTGGATGCCGAAGAGAAGTTGGTCCACAGCGATGGATCAAATTTTATCATCATCATCCCCACTGCCGAGGGCGGGCACGCCAAGCGGCGGGCCTTGCTGTGGCGGACCAGGATCGCCCAGCGGCGTTTTAACTGCCTAGCCGACCAGGTGGGGCTGAGCATGGGCACGGTGTCGGTAGTTCCCCCGCTGCGCAAACAGCTCAGTACCAAGGAGGCCGTGGAGAGCATCGTCAGCCGGCTGGAGTCGGCGTTGGACCGCGTCAAGCAACAGGGGGGAGACCGGAACATCGAGGACCTCAATACCGACTTTCCCGACCCAGGCCAACGCCGCTGAGGGATGCCTGTCGCCGGCCCCTATTCCCCGCGCTGCCAGGGTATATGTTATACCAACTGCTACTTTCGACCCGCCCCCCCCAGTGGATTAAAAATCTCTTAGTCCTGCCGGCCTTGGTATTTTCCGGACATGCCCTGGAATCCGGTTACACCCTGCGTGCCCTGGCAGGCATGGGCTGCTTCTGCCTGCTGAGCGGGGCGGTGTACTTGTGCAACGATATCTTCGATCTATCACAAGATAGGCTGCACCCAGAAAAATCCAGACGCCCCATCGCCGCCGGCAAAGTATCGGTCCCGCTGGCGGCGCTCACCGCCCTCTTCCTGTTCGCCCTGGGGCTGGCCGGCGCCTTCTGGTTGCGCCCCTCTTTTGGCGCGGTGGCTCTGGTATATGCCCTCCTCAATCTGGCCTATTCCTGGAAGCTCAAACATCTGGTGCTGATCGACGTGCTGATCGTGGCCGCCGGTTTCCTGCTGCGCGCCCTGGGCGGGGCCCTGGTCATCGCCGTGTATATCTCCACCTGGTTCATCCTCTGCACCTTCACCCTGGCGCTCTTTCTGGCGGTGGTCAAGCGCCGTCAGGAACTGGTGGGTCTGGCCCAGGGGGCAGCCCAGCACCGGGCCACCCTCGAAGAGTACAACCTGCCCTTTCTCGACCAGGTCATCGCGGTGCTCACCTCCTCGGCGTTGGTGTGTTATGCCCTGTACGCCACCGGGGTGGGGGAGAGCCAGACCGGGGCCCATATGCAGTGGACCATTCCCTTTGTGCTCTACGGCATTCTCCGCTATCTCTATGTGGTCTACACGCTGGGGGGCGGGGCCAACCCCACCGCGGTGATCTGGAGAGATAGGCCCTTACAGGTCACGGTGTTGTTGTGGGGGTTGGCCTGCGCGGCCGGCATCTACGGACTTCCCTGAGAGGAGGCCGGTATGCGAGTGTTGATCATCGGCGGCACCGGAAATATCAGCAGCGCCATCGCTGCGCAACTAATTGGGCGGGGCGACCAGGTGGTGCTCTACAACCGCGGCAAGATCCGTCCGCAATTTGAGGGGGAGTACCAGGTCATCGTCGGTGACCGCACTGACCACGCCCGTTTCGAGGCGCAAGTGCGGCAGGCAGGTGTCTTTGATTGCGCCATCGACATGATCGGGTACGAGCCCGAAGACGCGCACAGTGCCGTGCGGGCCTGTCGCGGTAGGGTAGGGCGATTTGTGTTCTGCAGCACTGTCGATGTCTACACCAAGTCGGGTGCCAGGTACCCCGTGCGCGAGGACGCCGAGCGTTCGCCGGCCCCGGCCTTTCCCTACGCCTACAAGAAGGCGCAGCTGGAGCGTATCCTGGAGGCAGCGCAGGAGGAGGGGGCTTTTCTGCTGACCATCACCCGGCCGGCGGCCACCTACAACGACAGCTCGGCGCCCATTCCCCTGGTGGGCAAGGGCACCTTGGTGTTCCACCGCCTGCGGCGCGGCCTGCCCCTCATCCTGCTGGGGGACGGCACCTCGTTATGGGTAATCTGGCACCGCGACGACGTGGCCCGCGCCTTTGTCGCTGCCCTCGACAACCCGGCTGCTGCCGGGCGGTCATACCACGTGACCGGCGAGCAGTGGCTGACCTGGGAGATCTATTACCAGACTGCTGCCCGGGTGCTGGGCGTGCAGGCGGACTTCGCGCGCATCCCCACCGAGTTGTTGGTGCGCATGGCACCCGCAGCGGCCGAGTGGTGCGGCATCAACTTCTGTTTCAACAACCTGTTCGACAACGCTGCCGCCAAGGCCGACCTGGGCTTCTGTTACACGATCACCTGGGAAGAGGGCGTGCGGCGCATGGTGGCCTACCACGACGCGCAGGGAGCCATCGATGCCTGCCCGCCCGAGCCGCTGTACGACCGCATCGTCGAGGTCTGGGGAAAATTGAGCGCTGCGGTGCCCGAGCTGGAACAGGGCGGTGCTGGTCCGGCGCGGCCATGAAGGGTAGAAGGCGTTTCCTGAAACAGGGGTAGCTTCGTTAGATGATTGTCAGAGAGCAAAGAAAAATGGCCAGAAGGTCCAGCGCATCACCTTGCGCTAACTCCTTCTGGCCATTACCCTGTAAAACTGGTGGAGCAGAGCGGGATCGAACCGCTGACCTCAAGCTTGCAAAGCTCGCGCTCTCCCAACTGAGCTACTGCCCCGTCATTCTTTGGCGGGTTCGGTCTTCTTCTCGAAACTGAGGAGGATGGTGGAGGCGATGAAGAGGGAGAAGAAGGTGAAGCCGAGGATGTCGGCCCGGAACTGATCGAAGAACTCGCCCACTGCCGGGATCACATAGCCGCCCAGGCAGATGAGATAGAGAACGATGCTGCAGAGTTGCAGTTTTCCCAGGAAAAAGCTGCTCTTGCCCCAGGCCATAGGATCCTTTTCTCGGCTGAAAGCGATACAAACCAAATAAAAATATCCATGAACACGGATTGCGTCAACTATCAGGGGGAGATATGCCAGATCCGGTGATTGTCGGCAGTGTGCGTACGGCCATCGGCAAGTTCGGTGGGGGGCTGACAGAAGTGGGGGCGATCAGCCTGGGTGCGGTGGTGATCCGGGAGGCGCTAGCCCGCTGTGGTGTGGAGGCTGCCCAAGTAGACGAGGTGATCATGGGGACCGTGTATCAGGGGGGGCTGGGGCCCAATCCGGCCAGGCAGGCTGCCGTGGAAGCCGGCGTCCCCTACGCGGTACCGGCGACCACCATCAACAAACTCTGCGGCTCGGGGCTCAAGGCCATTGCCTTGGCCGGCCAAGCCATCGCAGCGGGGGAGGCCAGCGTCATCGCCGCCGGGGGCATGGAAAATATGAGCCGGGTGCCCCACGTGTTGCCCAACTCGCGCTGGGGCGAGCGACTGGGCCACGGCAAACTGGTGGATCTGATGTTATTGGACGGCCTGTGGGATTGTTTCTACGACTGCCACATGGGTATCACCGCCGAGAACCTGGCCGTTCAGTACGGTATTTCTCGGGCAGAACAGGATCGCTTCGCCGTCCAGAGCCAGGCCCGCTACCAGCAGGCCGCCGCCGCCGGGCTTTTTGCCGGGGAGATCGTCCCGGTGCACGTGCCGCAACGCAAGGGCGCGCCGCTGCTCTTTGCCCAGGACGAACATCCGCGTGCCGACGCCACGGCCGAGAAACTGGCCAAACTCCCAGCGGCCTTCAAGCCGGATGGTACGGTGACCGCCGGCAATGCCTCGGGTATCAACGACGGAGCCGCCGCCGTGGTGGTCATGGCCGAAGAGACTGCCCGCCAGCGCGGGCTGAAGCCGCTGGCCCATCTGCGGGCCGTGGCCGCTGTCGGTGTGGACCCCGCAATCATGGGTATCGGCCCTGCCCCGGCCATCCGCCGGGTGCTGGAAAAGGCCGGGATGAAGCTAGACCAGATCGACCTGCTCGAAGTCAACGAGGCTTTTGCCGCCCAGGTGTTGGCTGTGGGCCGAGAACTGGAATGGGACGAAGCCCGGGTCAATGTCAAGGGTGGGGCCATTGCCCTGGGCCATCCAGTGGGCGCCAGTGGGGCGCGCCTGGTGGTGACCCTGCTGGCCGAGCTGCAGCGCTGCCAAGTCCGCTGGGGCCTTGTGGCGCTGTGTATCGGCGGCGGCATGGGCATTGCGGCCCTCTTCGAGCGGTTTCCCTGAGGCCAGGCATGAGGGCCGCAGCCCTCATGCCTGGGGCCTTCAGACCAGTTCCAACTCGCCTTCCTCTTCGTTCCGCTCCTCGATCTCAGTCGCCATCCGTTCCTGCGTTTTCTCGAGGATTTGCAGGTTGCGGACCTGGATCTCGACCAGGGAGTGGGGCTGCTGATCCTCCCCTTTCCACGAATAGCTGCGCAGCCGGCCGGTGACCAGGACCGGGCTGCCCTTGTGCAGCCGGCTGGCGGCGTATTCGGCCTGCTTGTGCCAGCGGACGATGTTGAAGAAGGATGTCTCCTCCTGCCACTCGTTGTTGCGGTCTCGGTAGGAGCGGTTGACGGCCAGGTGGGCGACCAGGCGCAGGGCGCCGTTCTCGCTCTGGCGGAGTTCGGGGTCCTGGACCAGACGGCCGGCGAGGGCCACCTGGTTGATGGCGGGCATTCTCAGTTCGGACATGGCAAAACCTCCGGATATGGGGGTAAGTGGGCTGGTTCGGAAACCAGGCTGCAGAGGGAGTAGCAGGAGGCGTGCCAGCAGCTTAGATGATCGCTAAGTCGTTTTTGTAAAGACAGTTGGTCAAAGTATTGGTATGAGCACTCTTCTGGCAGTGTGTAGGAGGCGAAACAGGAATGGCCAGGGTGGGAACACTTCCGGGACCCTTAGGGCGCTGCAGCGCTGCCAAAAGCGTTGGTTGTTTAACTGGGGCACCCTAATTACATTTGTAACGAATGGGAGCACATGAGCTTAGACTTGAACAGCGAATCCGCAGCTAGCCCGAACCTAAGCCGGCCCAACCGCCTGGGGGCCGAGACCAGCCCCTATCTGCGGCAGCACGCCTACAACCCAGTGGATTGGTACTCCTGGGGCGAGGAGGCGCTCACTAGGGCTAGGGCCGAAGACCGGCCTATCCTGCTCTCGGTGGGATATTCGGCCTGCCACTGGTGTCACGTCATGGAACGGGAGTGTTTCGAGAACGACCAGATCGCCGGCCTGATGAATGAGTGCTTCGTCAACATCAAGGTGGACCGGGAGGAGCGCCCCGATCTGGACGAGATCTACATGGTGGCGGTCCAAGCCATGACCGGCAGCGGGGGGTGGCCCATGACCGTCTTTCTCACCCCGGATCAGCGGCCCTTTTACGGGGGCACCTACTTTCCCCCCACCGACCGCTACGGCCGTCCTGGTTTCCCCAAGGTGTTAGCGGCGGTCGCCGAGTTCTACGGCAACCACCGCGACCAAGCCCATCAGCAGGCCTCCAGGCTGACGGAGGCACTCCGGCAAAATACGGTGCTGCCGGCCGGTGGGGCGGGCCTCGGCGTGGAATTGATCGAAAACGCCTGCCGTCAATTCAAAAATAACTTCGATCAGGCGCACGGAGGATTCGGCCAGGCGCCCAAATTTCCGGCCAGTATGAGCCTGGCGTTGCTCTTGCGGCACCACCGGCACAGCGGCGACCAGGAGGCTCTGGAGGTCGTCGAAACCAGCTTGAAAAAGATGGCCCACGGGGGTATCTACGACCAACTGGGCGGGGGGTTTCACCGTTACTCGGTGGACGAGCACTGGCTGGTGCCCCATTTCGAGAAGATGCTCTACGACAACGGCCTGCTCACCTGGGTCTACTTGGAGGCCTACCAACTGACCGGGGATTCCAGCTACCGGCAGGTAGTCGAGGAAACCTTGGGGTACGTGCTGCGCGAGATGACCGCACCCGGTGGAGGCTTCTACGCAGCCCAGGACGCCGACAGCGAAGGGGAGGAGGGCAAGTTCTTCGCCTGGGATCCCGAGCAGGTGGCCGCGGTGCTGGGCGAGGATCAGGCCCGGCTTTTCAACCGGTACTACGGCATCAGCGAAGAGGGCAACTTTGAACAGGGCAAGAGCGTCCTCCATGTGGCCGACCCGCTGGAGGGTGTGGCTCGCTTATTACAGGTTACGGCCGAAGAGTTGCGTCACGCAATCGCCGAGGGCCGGCAGCGCCTGCTCCGTGTTAGACAGCAGCGGATAGCCCCCGGGCTGGACGACAAGATCATCGTCTCGTGGAATGGCCTGATGATCAGCGCTATGGCCCGCGCCAGCCAGGTGCTGGGCGACACGGCTTACCTGGAAGCGGCGTCGGCGTCGGCGACTTTTATCCTCGAGCAGATGACGGAGGGGGAGCAGTTGCGCCACACCTACGGGGGTGGCCAGGCCCGCCTGGAGGCCTACCAAGACGATTACGCCGCGCTGACCAATGCCCTGCTCGATCTGTACGAGGCCACCTTCGATCGCCGGTGGCTCCAGGTTGCCCGCCGGTGGTGTACGGCGATGATCGAGCGTTTCTGGGACGACAAGGAGGGGGGATTCTTCTTCACTGCCGGCACCGCCGAGGCCCTGATCGTGCGCACCAAGAGTCCGCACGACAATCCCACTCCCTCGGGCAATGCTTTGGGGGCGCTGGTGCTGCTGCGCCTGGGGGAAATGACCGGGGATGGCGAATTGCGCGCCAAAGCCGAGCGCACCTTGCAGTTGTTCGGGGGTCTGATGCGCCAGGTTCCCAGCGCCAGTGCCCAGATGCTCTGCGCCCTCGATTTTTACCTCAGCCCTCCCTGCCAGATCGCCGTGGTCGGGCCGGGCACCGAGCAGTTGCTCAAGGTGGTGTGGGGCCACTTTCTGCCCGCCAAGGTGGTAGTGGGCGTTGGCGCGGGGGATGATCCGGATGAGGTGGTGCGCGATATTCCTTTGCTGGCCGGCAAGATCCCGGCGCACATGGGCAGGGCCAGCGCGTATCTGTGCCGCAACTTCACCTGCTCGCCCCCGGTGGGCGAGAGCGAGGTTTTGAACGCCATGCTGTCGGCGCAGGTCTAGCGCCGCGGAGGGGTCCGATGACCAACAGAGCACCCTCGGGCACGGCCCAGGAACAAGCGCTGCAGCAGAAACTCCTGCAAGTGCCGGTGTTCGCCCGCCTGTCCGGGCAGTACTTGCAGCTGCTGCTCAAGGCGGCTAAACCCAAAGCCGTCAGCGCGGGGGCATCGGTGTGGAGTCCTGGGGAAGCCTGCAAGGGTCTCTCTATCCTGCTCAAGGGACAGGTGAAGATCGTCGCCGAGGGCAAGTACGATCACCTGGTGAAGCCCATCGCCTCCTAGGGAGAAATTAACGCCTTGACTCAGCTGCCTTATACCGATCAGGTGGTGGCAGTGGAAAATAGCGTGCTGCTGGAAGTCGCCCAGGGGCTCTTTGCACAGATGCTGCTGGCCAATACCAACGTCTGCCAGCTGCTCTGCCGGAATATCATCAACGTCATTTCCGACCAGCTGCAGGTGGCCAACGAGCGCATCGCCCAGGCCCAGGGCGACCGGCAGGGACTGGTAGGACTGGTACAACGCATCACGGATGCCGAGGCTGAGGTCAATGCGCTGCGCATCATCAAACTGCGCTGAATTATGGTGAGCACCGGCCAGCAGCCCGGGGCGCAGGTGCGCCCGGACCTGCTCTACCGCGCCCTGGTGGACGGAGGGATGATCTACGACGGTGAACAGGGGCAGGTGCACCATCTCAATGCTAGTGCCGCCCAGGTCTGGGAGCTTTGCCAGGCCGGGGCGACCAGCGCGGCCCTGGTTAAGGCCCTGTGCAGTCGATACGAAGTGGCCAGTGAAGAGGCGCAGGCCGATGTGCGCCGGGTGCTCCAGTTTTTTGCCGACGCCCGTCTGCTGCGGTTATGAGGCGCTCGGAGGATTATTTTATCAGCGCTGCACGGCAGCTTTCGTGGCGCTGCCCTCGGCGCTGGGCCGCAACTGGCAGCGCTACTACCGGCAGACTGCCGGGGCCAATTTTTCGGCGCTGCAACGCCTGGGAGGGTTGCTGGCCGCCATGA
>SICG01000092.1 GCA_009691525.1 Candidatus Latescibacterota bacterium
AGGGATTACCGGGGCTGGGTGCTCTTTGTGGCCTACGCCGGCTGCTTTGGTGTCGAGTTGACCATCCATAACATCGCCGCGCTCTACTATCACGATTACTTCGCTCTGGATCTGGAGAGCGCCGGTTTGGCGGCTGGACTTTTCGGGTTGATGGCCGTCTTCGCCCGGACGCTGGGAGGATTCTGCTCGGATCGCTTTGCCCTGTGCCTGGGGTTGAGAGGACGCGTGCTCTTGCTGGGCGGGGTGCTGTTGGGCGAGGGGCTGGCGCTGATGGTTTTTGCGCAGATGGGAACCTTGGCAGCGGCCGTGGTGACGATGGTGGTATTCGCCACGCTGGTGCATATGGGCGCTGGTGCCACCTACGGACTGGTCCCTTTTATCAACAAAAGGGCCCTCGGCACGGTTGCCGGTGTGGTGGGCGCCGGCGGCAATCTGGGCGCCGTTGCGGCTGGCTTCCTGTTCAGAGCGGAAGGGCTGAGCACCCCGCAGGCCCTGCTCTACCTGGGCATGGCAGTGGTCGCAGTATCGGACCTGACCCTGCTGGTGCGCTTCTCACCAGCGGTGCAGGAGGAAGAGCACCAGGTCCTGCATCTGGCCCTGGCCGAAAAGCGTCGGGGAATGACCCCTGCCTTTGGCACCTGAGCCTCAGGGATCGATGGCCAGCACCCGCCGCGCCAGCGGTGAGAGTCTGGCCTGCACCTCGGCCGAGAGGAATTTGCGCTGCTCGGTCTGCTGATCCCGGCCGCGGCGGGTGAAATACCCGTGCATCACCCGGCGCCGGCGGCCCGAATGATTGGCCGAAGCCGCATGCAGGATATGGGCGTTGGTTATTACCACACTGCCGGGCGGCGCCTCCGCGTAGATGATCCCCTGCTCGTCGGCGGGGGCTGCCTCGCCGTGAAGATGGCTGCCTGGGATCAGGCGGGTGGCCCCGTTCTCGCGGTCCATGCCGTCCACCGACCACATAGAATTGAGGGCGAGGGTCCCTTCGGGGGGCCGGGGTGGGCCGTCCCGGTGCAGGCCCTGGTTTCCCTGGCCCTTGAGCGGCTCGAAGGAATTGAGGCTGGAGAGGATACAGTCCTCGCCGAGGATCAGCTGGGCGATATCGTAGATGGGGTGCCGCAGAAACATGGTTTCGAAGAAGGGGTTCTTGTTCACCAGATTGCTGGAAAAGTGATACCCAGGCACCCGCTGCAGGCCGTCGCGCTCAGGATTGTAGATCGCGTACACATGGTCCAGGGTCCCCTGCAGAAAAACCAGTTCCGCCTCAGACAGCAACCCGTGTACCATCGCATACCCGTGCCCCTCCACCTGCGCTGCCCATTCCCGCACTTGTTCTGGAGTGTAATTACTCATCTGTACCCCCTCACCGGCTGGCCAAGTATTGGTCTAGATCTTTGACTTCCTTCTCGCTGAAACCATAGAGCACCATCCGGTCGCTAATCCGGTCCAGCACCGGGATAAAATCGGCCCAGCGACCGTTGATACGCACGGCAACGGAATTTCGGATGTTGGCCGGATCGGTGCTGAATTTTTCCATCTTGTTTTTGGCATAGGCATTGAGTCGCACGGCAGCGCCTGCCCCGCCTTGGTCGGGAGAAACCGGGCGGCAGGCGATGATACTCCACTCGTTCAACGAGGTGTCCGGGCGCACCTGGTACACCCCGGCAGCCGCGCGCGGGCTGCCGGCAAACTCCACCCGCTCCCAGCCGGCAGGCGCCGGGGCCTTGGCGTCGACAGCCAGCAGGGCGGGAAAAACCTGGATGGAGATGGAGGGCTTGTTCCCGCAGTTCCACAGGGCCAGCAGGGCCCCGCACAGCAGCAGTCGCCAATACATGTTTCGCTCTCCTCGGCATAAAGTCTTCAACCCGTGCTGCCCCAGCCAAGGGCGGCCGCTTCGGCCGCCGAAAGGGTGAGGTCTGCCTCCTCATCGGCGGCCAGGGACCGCGCCCACTCCTCGAGCACCTCCACCAGTTGGTTAAGCCCCTCTGCCCGCAGGATGCGCAGGCGCAAATCCGAGGTGCGCGGCAGGCCCTTAAAATAGAGCGCCAGGTGTTTGCGCGTTTCCATCACCCCCGTGCGTTCACCCTTGTACTGGCCCATCAGCCGCACCTGCTCGACGGCCAGTTCGATGCGTTCCCGCAGCGAGGCGCCCCGCCGGCCGGCAAAGATCCAGGGGTTGGCCATGGCCGCCCGGCCGATCATCACCGCCTGGCAGCCGGTGTGGGCCTGCATGCGCAGGGCGTCCTCATAACAAAAAACATCGCCATTGCCCAACACCGGAATGGTGGCCACCTCCCTGGCCCGGGCGATCCAGTCCCAATCGGCCTGCCCCTGGTATTTCTGCACCACGGTGCGGGCGTGGATGCCGATGGCTTTTGCCCCCGCGTCCTCCACCC
This sequence comes from Candidatus Latescibacterota bacterium, assembly GCA_009691525.1. Classification (GTDB taxonomy): domain Bacteria; phylum Latescibacterota; class UBA2968; order UBA8231; family UBA8231; genus SICG01. The sequence goes on from SICG01000092.1 coordinate 2,400, forward strand.
GGCGCACCACCTCGAGGATATTGATGGCATCCTGATCCCAGCCGATCCGGGTCTTGACGATCACCGGTACCTTCACCGCTTCCACGGTCTGGCGCACGGCCCGGTAGAGCCGGTCCAGATCGAGCAGATATGCCGCCCCGCACCCCTTGCGCAAGATCAGCGGCACCGAACAGCCAAAGTTGATGTCGACAATCTGCGCCCCCCGGCGCTCGAATTCCTGGGCCCCGGCGGCGATCAGGTCCAGATCATTGCCGTAGATCTGCGCCGCCAGCAGGGAGATGCCGGTCTGGTCGTAGATATGGGCATCACAGAAGTCGAGCAGGCGGTCGGCGCGCCGCGAATGCTCGGCGATGGTGCGACAGTTGATGAACTCCACCCCTACCATCCGCGCGCCCAACCGGGCACAGATCAGGCGGAACACCCAATTGCCCACCCCGGCCATGGGGGCCAGGGTCAGGATGGGCATGCCCGGCAGATAGGGCGTAAGTTCGTGGGGTCCTATCTGCATGGATCGCTCAGGACCGGCGCTGCTGCAACTGCGCCGCGATGGCCTTCTCGGTCTCGGCCTGGGGGATCAGGCCTTTGCGTTGGTACAGGATGGACAGGCTGGTATGCACCAGAAAATCATCGGGATTGCACTGGGCCGCCTGTTTGGCAGCGGCCAGGGCCGCATCCAGGTCGCCTATTTTTTCATAGGCGTGGGCGATGGACTGGTGTACATCTCCGAATTGCGGATCTAAGACCAGGGCTTGCTTGAAATCCTCGATGGCCCCGGCAAAGTCCTGACGCACAAACTTGCCCATGCCGCTTTTGTAGAAAGCCTTGGGATCTGTTTCTGCCATGTGCTGCTCACTCCTCCTCTTTTGGGGCGATTTTGTAGATGGCGCCGTCGGCGAAACGGGTCTGTTCCTGTAAATAGACGCGGGTCTGCAGCTGGTCTGGACCCACCAGGTATTTGCGCCGCACCGCGTCCAGCCAGACGAGGTGGCCCGCCCTCGGCCAGCCTTCCTCCGCACCCCGCCTGGGCAGCAACTGGGCCCGCAACCCACAGAGAATATAGAGCGCGTCGGGGCCATTGCTATAGAGAGCGCCCTGCAGCTGATGCTGTTGAAGATAATGGATGGTCTCGCTCCCCTGCCACGGTGCCGTGTTATACCGGTCGGCGCCAGTGCCAGCCCCCGCCCCCTCGCGGGCGTAGCGAGCCCCAGCCCAACTGATGCCGGCCGGGGGCACCAACAACAAGACCACCAACCCCACCCACACCGCCTGGTGCCAGCCCCGCTCCTCCAGTTGCCCGGTGCCAGCCAACAATAAGACTACCACAGGACCGTAGAGCGGGGCGAGCAGGCGCAGATTGATGTCGTCGTACGCGGTGGTAGTCGAGGATGCGATCAGGAAGAGCGCGTACACCGCCGCCCAAACTGCCACTGGTCCGAGCCGGCTCAAGGTATTTTTGACAGCCCTGGAGGCGCGCAGCCAGCCCCACGACGCTCCCACCACCGCCAACCCGCTCAGGGCACCCAGCCCCAGGCGCGCCAGCCCCTGAGGGACCAGCACCTCTGGCACCCAGAAAGCCGACAGCCCGGTGAAGGTGAGTGCCAGGTTTTCCAGCAGCGAATGACAGGAAGGGTACCGCGGCCCCAGCAGGGTGCCGGTCAGGATGTGATTGCGGCCTAACCAGAGAACCAGGGGCAGCACCGCCACCACCCCGAACCAACACGCGTGGACCACCGCCGGCGCCAGGGCCAGGGGCTGTAAATCAGCAGCACCAGCCCCCCACCGAGAATGAAGGTCAGGCCAAGGTAGCGGGTCAGACATGCCAGCCCGGCCCAGCACGCCGCCTCCGTCAACGGCCCCACCCCGCCTTTTTCCAGGTGACGCCCAAGGCTCAGCAGACAGAGGAGCCCCAGGCAGATGAAGAGGGGTTCCGACCAGGCCATCACCCCCACGGCAAAGAGCGGCCAGGAGAGCAGGGCGAAGGCGGGACCAAAAGAGGCCAAGGTGGGAAAGAGCAGCTGGTAGTGGCTGCAAAGCCGCCCGGTGAGGTACACGGCCGCGCCGCAGAGCAGGGCGTTGACGAGCGGAACGACCAGCAGGGGATCCATGCCCACTACCCACCCGCCCAGGGCCAGCAGCACCGGAAAGAGCGGGGGCTGGATCACAAAGGGTTGACCCTCGTACCCCACTACCCCCTGACCTGCCAGCAGCTGTCGGGCGACCCCGATATAACCCACGGCATCTGGCGACAACCCCGCCCCGTGCTGGCTGGTGGCCAGCAGTACCGCCCCGGCCCCGACCAGGCCCAGCACCGCGAGGAAAAATCCCGGCAATTCAGCCTCTAATGTTCAGGGAGGACAGTCGGCCGAGCAGCTCCTGAAAAACCTCCTCCGGGGCGGGTGTGCCGTCCACCGCGATGAGCAGCCTGCGGTTCCGATAGTGGTCCACCACTGGGGCGATGCGTTCGTGGTAGGTGCCCAGGCGCGCCTGCATCACCTCGGTGGTATCGTCGTCGCGCTGTACGAGCCGATGGAGGATTTCGGGAGGAGGGGGGGAGAATTTGAGATGGTAGATGCGGCCTGTTTCGGGATCGGCCCGCCGGCCGGTGATGCGTTCCAGCACCGCGCTGTCTGGCACCTCGATGAGCAGCGCCGCGTCGATGACCTGACCCAACTCTTGCAGGGCCTTATCGAGGGCCAGGGCCTGGTTGAGTGTGCGGGGGAAACCATCGAGGATAACACCCTGGGCCAGGTGGTTGTGGATCAGGCGCTCCCCCACCAGCCTGACCACCAGACTGTCGGGGACCAGTTGGCCGTGTTTGAGATAGGATTCGACCACCATGCCCAGCTCGCTGCGTTTGGCCTCCTCAGCGCGCAGCATCTCCCCGGTGGAGATATGGTCCAACTCAAAATGCCGTGTCAGTTTGTGCGCCTGGGTGCCCTTGCCTGAAGCCGGCGCCCCGATCATCACCAGCCGCATGTATTCCTCGGTCGGTTTAGGCAATCCACAATGAAATGAACCCAGAATCTAAGTCTTTGCCTGCATCTGGCAAGCCGCATCAACCAGTTTGGGGCCGCTGCTGCCGCACGTGTAGCAGCACCATCAGGGCCGATACATCCGCCTGGGATACCCCGGAGATGCGCCCGGCCTGGCCCAGAGTGCGGGGTCGGATCTGCGTCAGTTTCTGACGAGCTTCGGTGGACAGGTTCTTGTCGCAGGCCTGGTAGTCGAAGTCCTCGGGGATACGCATGGACTCCAGGCGCTTCAGCTTGTCCACTTGGGTCTGCTGGCGCTCGATGTACCCCTCATACTTGATCTCGGCCTCCACCTGCTCGGCCGCGTCGGGCAGCAGCGGGGCCGGCGGCGGGGCAAAACACACCAGCTGCCCATAGCCGATTTCCGGCCGGCGCAGCAGATCGGCCAGGGAAGCCGATTCCTTGATGGGGGCCGACCCGCACTGGGCCAGCACCTCCCTGGCCCGCTCGTCGTCGGCCCGTACGCGCTGAACCCCCAAGCGCTGCAACTCCTCCCGCACCTGTTCCCGCTTGCGCTGATAACGCTGGTACACCGAATCCTTTACCATGCCCAACCCCCGCCCCAACTCCATCAGCCGCGCGTCGGCATTGTCCTCGCGCAGGATCAGCCGGTGCTCAGCGCGGGAGGTGAAGATACGGTACGGCTCCAGGGTGCCCTTGGTCACCAGGTCGTCGATGAGTACCCCGATATAGGCCTGGGAGCGGTCGAGCACCAGCGGCGCCTCGCCCCTGGCCTTGAGCACCGCATTGAGCCCGGCCATGATCCCCTGGGCGCCAGCTTCCTCGTACCCGGTGGTGCCATTGATCTGGCCGGCGAAAAACAGCCCCACCACCCTCTTTGTTTCCAGGTTTGGGTATAGCTGGGTGGGCGGGGCGTAGTCGTATTCCACCGCATAGGCGGGCCGCATGAGTTCGGCCCGCTCCAGCCCTGGCAGGGTGCGGACAATGGCATGTTGCAATTCCTCGGGCAGGCTCATGGAGAGGCCATTAATATAGTATTCCAGGGTGCGCCGACCTTCGGGTTCTACGAAGATCTGGTGCCGCTCCTTGTCGCGGAACTTGACCACCTTGTCCTCGATGGATGGACAATACCGGGGACCGATGCCCTCGATATGACCTCCATACATGGCCGAACGGCTGAGGTTCTCCTCGACGAGGTGATGGGTGTGCTGGTTGGTGTAGGTGATCCAGCAGGGCATCTGGGGTTGGGTGATCGCCTCGATCTCATAGGAGAAGGGCCGGGGCGGGTCATCCCCTGGCTGGATCTCCATGCCGGCAAAGTCGATGGTGCGGCCGTTGATGCGGGGCGGGGTGCCGGTCTTGAGCCGGCCGATCTCAAAGCCCAGGGCCGCCAGCCCGTCGGCCGCCTTTACCGCAGCGCTTTCGCCGGCCCGGCCCGCGCTGTAGGAAAAATCCCCCACGTGGATCTTGCCCCGCAGAAAGGTGCCGGTGGTCAATACCACGGTTTGGCTCAGGTACACCACGCCGCCCTTGATCCCCACCCCCTGCACCCGGCCCCCTTCCACCAGCAGCTGCTCCATCATGCCCTGGCGGATGTCCAGGTTCACCTGCTGTTCGCAGGCAAATTTCATCTCGTGTTGGTACGCCTTCTTGTCGGCCTGGGCCCGGGAGGCCCGCACCGCCGGCCCCCGGCTAGTGTTGAGCCGGCGAAACTGCAGGCCAGTCAGGTCGGTGTTGACCGCCATCTGCCCGCCCAGCGCGTCGATCTCCTTGACCAGATGGCCCTTGCCGATGCCGCCGATGGCCGGGTTACAGGACATCTGGCCGATGGTGTCGAGGTTCATGGTCAAAAGCAGGGTCTGGGCACCCATGCGGGCCGCGGCCAGAGCGGCTTCAGTGCCGGCGTGGCCAGCGCCCACCACAATGACCTCGTACCTCTTGTCGAAGACGCTCATCACCCGCGTCCGGCCAGCGAATCGAACTGCGCCTCCAACTCCTCGGCCAGTTCTTCGAGCACTTCCCTGGCGGTGCCGGGCCGCTCCTGTGCCTCGCTCCACTGCCACTGGTCCAGGTACTCGTCAGAACCCACCAGGCCCTCCTTCATGGCCACGCGGTCGATCTCCAACTGGAACCGTTCCGACAGCGGCTGCGAGATGGGCCTACTTCCCTCGTAGGCCTTGAGCTGGGCCGGGATGTCGCGCCAGTACAACACCTGGTAATTTGCCATTTCAGACCTCCAGTTCTCCCTTGCGGTACGCCCGCAGGAAATTTTTGCAGTTTACATCCCTGCCCAGCAGCATCTCCTCGGTGAGTTGATAGGGCCGGGTGCTGCGGTCCAGGTCCGCGATCCGCGCCAGCGGGCTGCTCACCGGATCGACGATGCCGCTGTCAGCGCCGGCCTCCGCAGCCAGTACGAGAAAATCGGCCCCGGCCTGTTCCTGGCCCCGCACCATGTAGCGCAGGTACTCCACGCCCTCCTCGGCACCGGCCATGGCTGCCTGCAGGGCAATCTTGAGGTGTTTGACGCGGCCCTCCTGGTAGTCCTGGGTGCCTTTGATTTTCTCGGGGATGGGCAGCAGACCTGGCCGCCCCTGGGTGTCGGTGAAACGCAGGGCCTGCCCGCCCCCAGGCAGGGCGCACACTCGTTTGCCCTTGAGCAATACCACCCGGGTGGTGTGGATATTCTCGCCGATGAGGGTGAATTCCCGTCCAGCTAACCTCATCGCGCCGCGTCCACCGCCGCCCGCAAGGCGCGGATATGGTCTGGGGTGGTGCCGCAGCACCCCCCGACTAGGTACGCCCCCTCCCGCAGTAGTTCGCCGGTCTTGGCAGCCATCTCCTCGGGGGAATGGGGGTAGTGGGTGGTCTTGCGGTCCTTGTCCAGACGGGGCAGGCCGGCGTTGGGAAAAGCCATAAATCGCTTGGCCTCCAGGCCCCGCTCCTTCATGGCCAGGCGCAGCTGGCGCACCCCATTGATGGCGTAGGGCATGCCGGTGTGCTCAGGAAGCGTAGACTCGGCCCCGCAGTTGAGGCCCAGCACCTGAATGTGGTCGAGCAGATTCACGCCCCCCGAAAACTCGCCGCCGCTGAGAATGTCTAACAAATCTCCCGCCGAGTGCCCCCAGTCGGTGCGGTAGATCTCCTGGCCGGTCTTGCGGTCGCGGGTATATTTGTAGGTCAGGTTGACGGCGATGGGCAACCCGGTATGCCGGGCCGCTTCGGCAGCCATGGCCGCCTCCTTGGCAGAGAACATCGTCTCGATGCAGAAGAAGTCCACCCCCTCCTCGACCATGGCCCCCATCACCCGCTGGTGTGCCTCGCGCACCGCCGCGTCGGCAATGCCAAAATCCACCCCGCCGGCGTCCGCCTCGATGGCGCCAGGCGAAGGGCCGATGGAACCGGCCACATACACTGGGCGGCCGCTGCGCTCCACCGCCTGACGAGCGTGGCGCACCGCCAGCCGCACCAGCTTTTCGGCCTGGGCCGCGTCGCGGTCCGCCATGGCCAGGTGCAGGGGCGAGGCCACAAAGGTATTGGTCTCAATGGCATCGACGCCGGCCGCGATATAGTCCCCATGGATGGCTACCACGGCCTCGGGGTGTGATTCGTTGGCCAGGGCACTGTTGGTCAGCTGGATGCCCCGGAGAAAGAGCTGGGAACCAAAACCCCCATCGAAGACCAGCGGAGCGGAATCTTGCAATCTCTCGAGAAAGGATTTCATCGTTTCCTTTCAGAAACAATTCGGCATCGGCTTGAACTGGCAACCTTCGACAAAGAGGTCAAAGAAATCGGGGGTGGTCTCCAGTTCCACGTGTTCGATGGTCTGCACCAAGACCTCGACGGCCTGGCGCCGGCGACGCGAGAGCAGCACCTGGCGCGCTCCCTGGGCCGCGGCATTGCCCACCTTGAATATGCGCTCGATGGGCACCGGTGCCAAAAACCCGATCGCCACCGCGTTGGCCACATCGATATAATTGGCAAAGCCGCCGGCCAGGAAGAGTCGCTGCACCTGGGCCGGCGAGGCGCCAAAATGGCGCAGCACGATGTATTGGCCGCAATAATTGGCCGCCTTGGCCTGGGCCAGGTGGCTGGCATCCTCGCGCGAGAAGGTGATGCCCTGATCCGGGGCCACGGACAAGGCGTAGGCCTTGTCGGCAAAGACGCCCTTGGGAGTCATACGTCCGTGCCGCCGCAGCTCGGCCAGCAGATCGATGAGACCAGATCCGCAGATCCCTTCGGGTGCTTTCCCGCCGATGGTGCTGCACTCGAAATGCCCCTCGATCCAGCGCACCCTTTCGATGGCCCCCTCGTACCCGGGCATGCCGTACTGGATCAGTCCCCCCTCGAAGGCCGGGCCGGCTGGACAAGAGGCCGCCACCCAGTGCTGGCCGTCGCCTACCACCACCTCGGTGTTGGTGCCCACATCCACCAGCATCACCAGCTCACGCCGGTCCCAGGCGTCGATGGCCGCCAGCGCCGCAGCGGTGTCGCCACCCACGTGACTGGCAATCAGGGGCAAACCGTAGATTCGGGCCCTGGGGTGCAGGCGCAGGTGTAATTGGCGGGCCTCCACCAGCAGCGAGGTGCTCTGCCTGTTGCCGGCCCGCCATTCGTGCTCGACCAGGGATTTGTAGGGCTTCTGGCCGATGCTCTGCACGTCGAGGCCAAAAAAAAGATCGCGCATGGTGGCGTTGCCGGCCACCACCATTTCGTAGATCTCCCGCCGGGTGCAGCCCTGCTGACAGCACAGCTGGCGGGCCTGCCGGTTGACCGCCTTGATCACCGCCTGGTGCAACTCCCCCCGGAAGGGGCCGGCATCGTAGGAAATGCGGTTCATCACATCGCTGCCCCCAAAACGCTGGGGATTCTCGCAGGAACTGACCCCCAGCACCCGGCCCGTTTCCAGGTCGACCAGCTCGATCACCAGGGTGGTGGTGCCCAGATCTACCGCCAGGCCCAGCACGTGGCCCCGGTAGGTGTCGATCACCTCCCCATCGTAGGCGACCCTATCCCCCTCCCTCTTCACCAGCGGGTCCAGTTCCGGGGTCTCGCCCTGCTCGGGCATCAGGATCTGAGGCCGGCGGGCCAGGGGGGTAAAGCGCAGAGCCGCCGCCTCGTCCACTACCTGCGCCTGGCAGGCCAGGCGGAAGGGATCGCGCAGAAAGGCCTCGGCGGGGGTGCGGGGGGCCAGACTTTCCAACCCCGCTCTCACCTCGACGATACACTCGTGGCAACGCCCGCTGCGGCCGCAGGAGGTGGGCACCCGCAGGTCTTGTTGGTCGGCGCGGTCGAACAGGGTCAGGGAACGGGACGAGGAACCGGGGGATGAACCAGGGGGCATGGAACCCCTTTAGCGGCGGAGTTTGTCGCGCAGGGCGGCGGCTTTTTCTGGCCCCAGGGTCTCCCAAGCGCTGCGGTAATCGAGTTGATCGTCCTGGGCGGCGCAGAGCTGCAAATTCCCAGGTTGGCTTCCAGGCCGCTGGTTGCGGCAGTCGAACTTGGCGGTACACTGGTCGCGGCGGTCTTTGTACGGGCAGCGCTGCTTGGCCTGCTCGTCGGCGTGAACCACCATGCCGGCGAAGAGTTCGCTGATCCGCTCCAGCCGCTCTTTGAAGGCCTCGGGGTCGATGAGCTGAGTCACTCTTTGATTCCCAACAGGCGCTTGGCCAGGGAAACGCAGGCCAGGGCGTCTTTGCCGTAGCCATCGGCGCCCATATCGTCGGCGAAATCCTGGGTCACCGGGGCCCCGCCCACCATGATCTTGACCTGGTCGCGCAGGTCGGCGTCGATGAAGGCCTCGATGGTCTTGCCCATATTGGGCATGGTGGTGGTCAGCAGGGCCGACATGCCCAGCAGGGTGGCCTGGTGTTCCTCCACCGCGTCGATGAACTGGTCGGACGAGGTGTCCACCCCCAGGTCGATGACCTCGAAACCGGACCCCCGCAGCATCATGTTGCACAGGTTCTTGCCGATGTCGTGCAGGTCCCCCTTGACCGTGCCCATCACCACCTTGCCCAGCGGTTTGATGCCAGAGGCGGAGAGGATGGGCTCGATGTGGGCCATGCCCGCCTTCATCGCCCGGGCACAGGCCAGCACTTCCGGAACAAAAATGATATTCTCCCGGAACTTGATCCCCACCACCGCCATGCCGGCGATCAGCCCATCGTCCATCACCTCCAGGGCTTCGATCCCTGAGTCGAGCGCCTCTTTGGTCAATTGGTTGACGACTAGGTGCTCCCCTTCGATGAGGGCAGCGCTGATAGCCTGCATGGCCGGGCTGGCCTTGGCAAAATTCTCGATGAGACGCTGCCGCTCATCGGGCCGCTCGATGTGCTCCTCAATCTCCTGGCGGATGAATTCGTTTTGGATATCGCTCAGTTCTGCCATGTACCTGTATACTCCGAAATTCTGCGTTAGGGCGCAGCGCGCTGCGCCCCTACTTCCCGCTCGCGGTGCCAGTCGCGCACGGCCTTGGGGATTTCCTTGAGATTCTCGATGGCCGTCTGCAGGGGGATGGCGCATTCTGGCCCCACCAATTCCACCCCGGCTTCTAGATTCCGGTACACCTCCTTGCGCACTTCCTCGGGTCCCTTGGAGAAGAGGGTCTCCGGATTGTTGAGGTTGCCTACCAGGGAAATGCGCTTGCGCACGATCTCCATGGACTCGGCCGGCTTGTTCTTGGAATCGAAGTGGAAGGCAGCCATGCCGGTCTGGGCGATGTACTCCATGCGGTCCACGGTGCGGCCGCAGATGTGGAGAATGATGGGGGCCGGCAGTCGCTGGGCAAATTCGATGTGCAGGTCGCGCAGGTAGCGGGCATAGTATTCCCCGCTGACCAGATCGCCGGTAGCGTGGTCGGGCAGGGTGAGGGCATCGGCGCCGGCCTCGATCTGGGCCAGGCCGAACTGGATGGTCGCCTCCTTGATCCGGTCCAAGCACAATTTCGTCTTACCCGGATCGTCGAGGGACATCAATAAGAAAGGCTCCACCCCAAAGCCGTGGTACCCCAGCGACCAAGGCCCCATGGTTTTGCCGACGATGGCCACCTCATCTCCGTACTCGCGCCGGAGAATCTTGATCGCCTCGATCACGCAGCGGGTATCTGGATGGGTGAGCAGATCGGGCGGGATGACGATATCCTCGGGCTTCTCCCAGATCGGCTCGCGCATGCGCACCGTCGGCCAGTTGTCCTTTTGCTCCCACTGCATCTTGCAGCCCAGCGCCGAGGATTCCTGGATAATGCTGAACACCGGCATGATGGTGTCGAACCCCAGCTCGGTGTATCCAGTGGCAGCCAGGCGCGCCATCAATTCGGGCTGGCGGTTGGCATCGGGGAAGGGGGCGTCCACCAGATCCATCAGCTCGACCGTGGCCACCGAGGTGGGGTTGCACACTGGGGTGCGGTCCACCGGCTGGCGCTGCAGGGCGGCCAGGACGCGCTGACGGCTGGTCATCGGTGCGACATCTTGGATCTGCACTACACTCTCCTAATGTATTGGACAGGCCAGAGGGCTGCCCCTACCACCCTCACTGGGCAGCCACAGAGGACTACCCCTACTGTTGTTGGGCGCTGGGTGCCACCAGCAGTCCGCGCGCGGCCAGCAATTCCTGTTCGCGCAGGGTGGCCCGCACATTGACGGCCCGTACCAGCAGCATGCCTATCAGGGCATCGTGGGCCTGGCCACAGGCAAAGGCCACCTGGTCTGGGGCCAGGGCCTGCAGTTGCCCCAGCTTGAGCAGGCCGGCAGCCACCGCCGCTGTCCGGCTGGCCTCTCCCCCTTCCAGTTCCACCCGGTATCCCCCGCCCCCCAGGCTGAAGATCTGGATCTGATGGCTGGACTTTTTGTCGTAGAAGACCAAGGGGCGCGGGGCCAGCGGCTGGCTCGGGTCCAGCTTGCAAGCCTCGAGAAAAGCCCGCCGGCAGGCCAGTTCGTGGTCAGCGCCGCAGGGAAAACGAAGCGCTCGCGTGCCGACCGCCTCCATCCCGCCCAACACTGCCATGGCGCTGGCGACAAAATCCACGCGCCCGGCTGTTCCGGGACGGCTGCTGTAGGTATGGACCAGATAGACTGGCCCAGAGGGTGCGGCCTGCCGGTACAGGGCGAGGGTGATGTCGTGAAAGTGCAGGTCCATGGGGACCAATTCGACCCGCCGGCCCAGTTCCACTGTCTGCCCCATGGTCAGCCGTCGATCAGGGTGCGGTTGACGAACTCGGTGATCTCCTCAATCTTGTCGAGTTCGGTAAATAACAGGTTCTGGGCGATGCGCCGGGCCAAGCCCCGCATATGTTCGTCCATGCCGGCAGCCGGCAGCCGGCCGTCGATGGCGCTCAGCAACAGGCAGCTGAGATCACGCACCGCAAATCTTTCTACCTCTTCCTTGTTGGGGTATTCAGCCGTGCGGAAGTAGGAGTTCCAATAGATGTTGATGCCTTCGAGATAAGCGGCTTTCTGAGGGCTATTGATCATCGCCTTGATACACATATCGCTGGCATAGAAGGCCAGGTCGAAGGCCGGGTTGCCGTAGTGAGCCGCGACAAAATCTACCAGGAAAACCTGACCACTGTTCACCCAGACATTGCGGGGGCGCAGATCGCCCAGGACCAGGGCGTGGCGGTTTCTCAGCAGCTGTTTGATCTGGGCCTCAATGGGCTTTTTCAGATCCGGAAAGACCTGGGCGATGCGCCCATAGAAGGGCTCGATGCGGAGCTGCTCAAAAGGTTTGGTGTCCTTGAAGAGGGTCTTCACCTCGCGGTCGTCTGCGGTCTGGTTGTGCACCGTGGCCAGCAATTCCCCGCACTGGGAGGCGATCTGCAGGTCGATCTTACCGCCCATCAGTTCATCCTCCCACAACACCGCCTCGCGCGGCTGGGCGGTGGTGACCAGGATGAAGTCGGTGCGATCCTCCAACACCACCTCGGGGATCAGCACCGGAAAAAGCTGGGCCAGGATGCCCAGGCAGTTTTTCTCGTTGAAGATGCGTTTCCGGTCGATCCACCAGCGCTCTTTGATCTGAGCCCGGGCCAGGGCCTGCTTGAGGATCCACTCCTGCCTGGGTACCGCCACATGGAATACAAGGTGCTGCAACCCGTCGCCTAAGGCAGTGATAACCGGGGCCGGATCGGCGGCCGTCAACAGTTTCTTGCGCCGCAGATAGGTGGCGATGTTCTTTTTGTCCAGATTCATCGTGCCGCCTGTAGCTGAGAGGAAAGGGATGCAACTTTAGCGCCAGCGCCTTCTTCGGCTCCCTGGAAGGCGCCGGCCTGAAGTTCGGCGTGGTAGGAACTGCGCACCAGTGGGCCGGATTCCACGTGCACCAACCCCAAATCCAGGGCAAAACCGCGCCAGCGGGCAAATTCGTCCGGATGCACAAAGCGGTCCACCGGCACGTGGGCCTGAGAAGGACTCAGGTACTGACCCAGGGTGAGAATTCGGCAACCTACCCCGGCCAGATCAGTGATGGTCTGGGCGATCTCCTGCTCGCGTTCGCCGGCGCCCAGCATCATGCCCGACTTGGTCGGCATCTGGCCCAGTGAACGGGCGCGTTCCAACAATTCGAGGGAACGGTGGTATTTGGCCTGGGGCCGCATCTGAGGATAAAGGCGGGGTGCGGTCTCGATATTGTGGTTGAGGATGTGGGGACCGGCGGCCATCACCACCCCCAACGCCTCCCAGTCGCCCCTGAAATCCGGGATGAGGACCTCCACCGTAGTTCGCGGACAGCGTTGGCGCACCGCCTCGATGGTGCGGGCAAAGATACGCGCCCCCCCGTCGGGCAGTTCGTCGCGGTTGACCGAAGTGATCACCGCGTGGCGCAAATCCAGCTGGGAGATCGCCTCGGCCACCCGCTCCGGCTCCCCCTCGTCGAGGAAGAGCGGTTTGCCGGTCTTGACCGCGCAAAACCCGCAACTGCGGGTGCAGACATCGCCCAGGATCATGAAGGTGGCGGTGCGGCTGTTCCAGCACTCGCCGATATTGGGGCATTGGGCACTCTCACAGACCGTGTGGAGCTGCAACCCGCCTATCAGGCGTTTGAGTTCCAGATAGTTGGCGCTCCCCGGGGCCTTGACCTTCAGCCAGTCGGGCAAGCGACGGCCACTCTGAGCCATGACCGCTTATTCCCCTGAGATCGAGTCCGAATCCGGCGCGGCAGTGGCCAGCTTGGGATCGGGGGGCAGGAGGATTTCTGGTTTCTTGAAGTACTCCTCGTAGGCCTTGGGGTCCACGAGAATCTGGCGGGCCCGCAATACCTGTGGGTCAACAGACACCCGGTACGCCTCGGCGGCCTTCTGGCCGAAGCCCTTTTCCAGGATGTCGTAGGTGAGTTTCCAGGTCAACATATCCTGGTCGTTCTGCCAATGAGTCTCCTCGATGTCGTCGATTTCCTCGCGCAGGGTCTGGAGAGAGTTTGCCAGTTTGTCGGCTTGTTTCTCCTCGGCGGCCTTCTTTTCCAGGTCCTTCATCCAGGCTTCGTAGTCGCTGATGTATTCAAAGCCCCGCTCAACGGCAAACTCGCGGAATTCGCGCACCGTCTGGGTATCGGCACGAAAATCGGGACTCAGCCCGGGGTGGGAGACTGGGTACTGTCTGGAAAAATGGAAGAAGCGGTTATTGGGCGTACGCCCCCCGAACAGCTGCCGGTTGAGGAGAAACTTCCACAGGCTTCGCTCCTGAGACTCCATGTACACGTCGGGCACGATGCCCCCCCCGCCGTGTACGATGCGACAGCGAACCAGCGTCTTGAACTCCTTGTTCGGCGACCCCACTAGGGTGGAATCCTTGCGCATGCGTTTGTCGATGGAACGGCCGCTGGGGGTGAAGTAGGCGGCGATGGTCAGCTTGAGTTCGGCCTTGTCACCTATGGGCATGGTCTGCTGCACCGAGCCCTTGCCCACGGTGGGCATGCCCAGGATCAAACCGCGGTCCCAGTCCTGGATGGCGCCCGAAACGATTTCGGAAGCGCTGGCCGACTCCCCGTCGACCAGGATCACCATCGGCTCGTCCGGGACCAACGGCTTGGCCACCGTATAATAACGGGCCGTGTCGGCAATCGCCCGTCCAGCCGTGTACACCACTAGCTTCTGGGGTGGCAGGAAGAGTTCTGAAACCGAAACGGCCTCCTGCAGATACCCCCCGCCATTGCCCCGCAAGTCGAAGATCAGGCGCTTCATTCCCCGCTGGTGCAGATCCGCCAGCGCTTCGCGCACCTCCTGGCTGCATTTCTGCTGGAAACCGTCGAGCTTTACATAACCAGTGGAATCGGAGAAGAGCGTGTAATAAGGCACGCTGCGCACCTGCACCACCTCGCGGATGATGGTCACCTTAAAAGGATCGGGTAGGCCAGCACGTTCCAGGGTAAGGGTCACCGGGGTGCCGGGCTCGCCGCGCATCCGGTCTGCCGCATCCCCTGAAGACAGATGTTTGGTGGTGCTGTCGTCTATAGCCAGAATGAGATCCCCGGATTTGACCCCTGCCCGGGCTGCCGGCGTGTCCTGATGGAGCAGCGCCCAGACGGCGATGGCGCTGTCCGGGTAGATCACCTGAATGCGGAACCCCAGCCCCCCATAGCTGCCCCGGGTGTGGATGATAAAGTTATCCAGGTTCTGGTTTTCCATAAAATTTGTATAGGGATCAAGTATGGAGAGCATGCCCGCGATCCCAAAACGAACCAGGGAGTCTGGCGTGGTCGAATAGAGGAAGGAGTCATTGACGGCGAGGGCGATCTGCCTGAAGGTGTCGAAACTGTCCCTCCACCCAGGGTTCTGTTGCTGGCTAAAGGTGTATTCGCTGGCTGGATCGAGGGTATAGAACAATCCCCTGACCCCGGCGTGCATCAGGCTGTCGGGCGACACCTCTTCGATGTAATAATCGCGGATATTCTTGACGATCATCAGCAGGGTATTCAATTCCTGCCCGACCGGTGTCAGCGCTTCGGCGAGACTGGAAGAGGCTACGAGGAGGGCGAGGGCGCACAGCCAGTTTTTGAACCAGCAACGCATCGATTTAATCCCTTATTAGAGACTTAGCAGAGGGAACCTGGCTCCTAAGTAAATAATTTTCCACGGCCCCCGTCAATAGCGCGACCCATTTATCGCAGCGAAACCCCCTCTCCTGCGCCTTTCTGCCCCACGCTGAGGCCCCTTGCCCTCCTATCTACTCTCCCCTTGATATGGGCTCTGTCCTGGCCCCTAGCCCCAACCGCTAGATCTTCAGGAAGGGAAAAATACGGTTGACATTCGGCGGTCCAATGGCTAGATTGTTACCTCGTTCAGGCGGTAGGTTTCTTAAAACCACCTGACATTT
>SICG01000093.1 GCA_009691525.1 Candidatus Latescibacterota bacterium
TGGCCTGGGCAGCACTCGGGGCCGGCCTGTCTCTGGGGCACCCAGACGCCCCGGAACAAGGCCACGCCTTCATGGTCAAATCGGTGGAAATCGCCGTGACCGTTGGTCTGTACTTTGGCACCTGGATGCTCTTTGTGGGCCTCACTGCCGGCATCTTCGCGGTGCTGGGTTTCCAGCCCTCCGGCGAAACCATGCAAGCAGCGGCGGCCTGGGGCATAGGCGCGGTCCCGCTCTTGGCCCTGGCCACGGTCTGCGATCCTTCCAGGACCCCAGCCGCCCAGCGCTGGGACACCGGCCTGGCCCGCCTCCTCCGCATCCTGACCGGGATCTTCCTGCCCTTGGCCCTGGCCGTGCTGGTCGTGTACGTCGGCTGGTTCATCCCCGCCTACTTCTGGCGTCCCTTCCAGGAGCGGGAAGTGCTGGCCGTGTACAATGCGACCATCATGGCCATCCTGGTGCTGATGACTGCGGTCCTGACTGATCCCACTGAGCAGCGCTCAACTGCCCAGGAAACCAGCCTGCGTTATCAGCTCCTGGCGTTGGGAGGCTTGACCTTCTCGCTCAACCTCTATGCTTTGGCGGCCATCCTCAGCCGCACCCTCGAGTACGGCCTCACCCCCAACCGCTACGCCGTGCTGGGCTGGAACATCGCCACCCTGCTCATGCTCGGTTTGGCGCTGGCCGGCCAATGGCGCGCCCAGAAAAGCGACTGGGCCAGCGCTTTTCGCATTGCCCTGGGCCGCGGAACCGCGCTGGCAGCGCTCTGGGCCCTGTGGGTGCTTGTCGGCCTTCCTTGGGCTTTTTGATTCAGCCGCCTGGCTTGACTGCCTGCACCCGCACGCTGACAAAAGCCGCCACCGCTTCCTCGATCTGTGCCTCGCTCAGGCCCTGGGTCTCGGCCCTGGCCGTGGGGTCGGCGACGATGCAGTCGGCGGAAAAGGTGTTCTCCCCCACGATACCCACCTGCTCAAAACCCGCAGCACGAATGGCAGCCAGGTACTCCTCCCACCGCGACGCCCCCGAAATGCATCCAGTGTACGCCTCCACTGAGTTCTTGATGGCCTCGGGCAGCTCGCCGGTCAGCACAATGTCCGAGACCATCAGTCTGCCCCCCGGCTTGAGCACCCTGAAGGCCTCGCGGAAGGCCCGGCCCTTGTCGGGCACCAGATTGATGACGCAATTGGACATGATAACATCCACCTCGGCCTCCCCTACTGGCAGTTGCTCGATCTCGCCCAGGCGGAACGCCACATTTCCGTACCCGCCTTTGCGGGCGTTTTCGCGGGCCTTGGCCACCATCTGTGGGGTCATGTCCACCCCGATCACCTGCCCCGCCTCGCCCACCTGGGCGGCGGCCAGGAAACAGTCGAAACGGCGCCTGAGCCCAGATCCAGCACCGTCTCCCCTTGGCGCAGGGCCGCCAGGGCCACCGGGTTGCCACAACCCAGGCCCGGGTTGGCCCCCTCTGGCACCGCGGCCATCTCCACTTCCGAATACCCCAGCTGACTGCTGATCCGCTCGGCGGTCCCCCCGGAACATCCACAACTGTTCTCAGTGGCGCAGCAGGTCCCCTCCTTTTCGGCGATAGATCCATAACGCGACCGCACCGCCTGCTTTGCTTGTTCGGCGTTCATCTCTTCTTTCCTCCTGTAGTGGGGTTGAGAATCTCTTCCATCATCGGGCCCAGTACCTGGCGCACCATGGCGGTGAGCTGCCCGGTTTTCACCAGCGACATGCAACACACCTCCCCGTCCTGCTCCCAGGTCACCACCGCCAGCTTGTCGCCAGCGCGGATGCCGGCCCGGTCCCGCAATTCCTTGGGCAATACCATCTGCCCCCGCTCGTCGACACTGACCAGTGCCTCCACTTTGCAACTACAAGTGGGGGTGCAGCAGTCATCCTTCTTCTTGACCATCAGCTACTCCTTTTTATCAGTTTAATCAGAATAGACTGATTTATCAGATAAATGTCAAGAGACAAAAAAAGACCCAGGTCCGCACCCGGGTCCTCTACACCGCTCAGCCTTTGCCGCTAATTCGCCATCTGCTCCCGCAGTCGGCGCGACAACAGCCGCATCATGGTGAAGGCGATGGAGGAATAGCGCCGCAGAATGCGCTCCAGGTCGCGGCGCTGCAGCGAGAGCAAATGCACCTCCGCAACCGCCACCACCGAAGCCGAACGCGGCTCGTCGTCCAGCAGTGACATATCGCCGAACACCTGCTTTTCGTCCAGCACCGCGATGGGCCCGTCGACGCCGACCTTGCGCACCTCCAGCTGGCCACTCACCACGATGTACATCTTGTCCCCCCGGGTGCCCTCCTTGATCACCATTGCCCCCTGGCGCAGACTCTCCTCCTGGGTGGAAAGAGCAATGTGGTAAAGTTCCTCCAGGGGCAGGGCCGCGAACAGGGATGAGCCCTTGAGGAAAGCAATCTTGTCCATGGTGGTAAGGGGCTGGTCTGCGCCGTTCATCCCGTTTTCTCCTCGCTGCGCCAGTAATTGCTCCACCAGTTCTGCCGCCTGGGGTGCCAGGGGCTTACCGGTGGTGCGCAACTGCGCCAAAATATTAGTCTGCCCCAGGGCGGCCGCGGTCCACGCCGCCGCCATCTGGGTCCACCCGTCCGGTGCAGCCAGCAATTCGGCCAGCACCTCCTCCAGCACCACCTCTCCCGCCCTTTCCGGGTGCTCATCCTGGTCGGCCTCGATCAGGGGTACCAACAACTTGAGCAACGCCCGATCGCCGATATTTTCCAGCAGTTCGACGGCCTGATCCCGGCCTTCCGGATCACGCCCGCTGAGCCGTTCGAGCAGGTCGCTGACCACCCGGGAATCGCTGAGGGACCCCAGCAGGCGGATCACGCCGTTTTGCACCTGACCGATCTGCAGGCGCAACTGGTCGATCATCAGCCCCACCGCCGGCAGCTCGGCTCTGGGCTTGAGCAACTGAATCGCCGCCTGCTGGCGGTTTGCCTCCAGCAGACGGGCCCGGCACGAAGCCACCAATCCGGGTCCCAGCGCCGGGTCGTCCATACGGAGCAGGGCCGCCAGCAACCCTTCCCAGATCTTCAGCGTCAGCCCTGGCAATGCCGCCACTAGCCCCAGCCGCTGCGGGAGGCCGCTGATACGCTCCAGGGCCGCCACCGCTGCCTCCACTACGTCCGGGTCCGGGTCGGCCAGCATGCCGATGAATTCCTCGGCAGTCCCGCCGCGTTCAGCCAGGCTGCGCAGGGCGGCCTCGCGCATAGCCGGGTGGGCATGGTGCAGGTGAGCCCGCACCTGCGGGTAGATTTGCGCCGGCATTTGCTGGGCCGCCCGGATGCCAGCGTCGATCTGGTTGACATCCTCGCTGTCTAGCAGCTGCTGCACTAGCTGCCGGCGCCTGACCGCCGTGCCCTCGTCCCCCAGGCCTTCTAAGACCACGCAGAGTTCGGCCTGCACCGCCGCGTTGTCGGCCTCCGGGTCCAGGCGCGGGCAGACCGCGTCGATCACCTCTTGCCGACGCAGCACCATGGCCGTGGTGCCCACCTGCAGGGCCAGCACCCGCGCGGCGCTCTGTCGCACCTCGGCATCCTCGTCGCTCAACCGGGGCAGGATGTGGCTCAACCCATGCTCGTCGGCGCCGCTGGACCCCAGGGCCTCCAGGGCAGCCCAGCGGATGCGGGGGTTCTGGTGGTCGATCAGCGGCAGGCAGGCAGCTGCCGTGGCCAGCCCAGGGCTTTTCCTGAGGATTTCTATACCCAACTGGCGGACATGGTCGTCGCGGTGCTGCAACAGGCTGCTGGCGAATTCCCCCGAACCGGCGATCAGCTGCCGCATGGATTCAAGGGCATTGACGTCGTCCACGGCGATATCCTGCTCGCGCACCGCCCGGATCAGCACCTCGGTGTAACTGCGTTGCAAGTACACCCCACCCGCCACCAGCAGGAGGCTGAGTGCCGCCAGGGCCAGAAACATCTGTTCCAAGGTGAGGATCTGCTGGGCATGAAGGGCAGTCAAGCCGGCGCCCACCAGTCCGCCCACCAGCATGAACCCCCCTTCCATGATCATGCGCGCCCCATCGCTGTGGCGCTGCGGCACCAGCTTGATCAGCACCTGATAGGTGGGCGCCACCACGCTGTCCAGCAGGATGAAATTGACGAGATTGAAGGCGAAGATGGTCCACAGCTCGGGGAAAAAGGCCCGGCCCCCAAAGGTGGTGCCCAGGGCCAAGGCCACCAGCAGGTACACCCCACAGATCCAGGTGTAGACATTGCCTGCCCCCACCCAGCGCAGCACCAGGCGCAGCAAAAAGGTGGTGACGACCAGGGTGCCGATGCCGGTGGCCCCGTAAAACAGCCCGAAAAATCCGGTGGTCTGGGCCTCGGTGGGATAGTGGGCCGCCGCTGCCACGTTGAAGGCATAATGGATAGCCGTGTACAGGGCCAGGATGCCGATGGACAGGCCAAAGAGCGCCTTGAGATATCCCGAGTGCCCGAAGTAGCGCAGGTTTTCGCCAAAAGAAGCGCCCTCCCCTTCTTCATCGCCCTGATGAGAGACCACGAAGTAGCGCCGCACCAGCGGGCCCATCAGCGCGATGATCAGCACTAGGTCCAGAGCCGCCAGGCCATAGAGCTGCCACGATTCGAGCAGGGGGCCGAGGGTGCGCACCAGAAAGCCGCCGCCGATGTCGCCGATGGTGGCGCTGGCGGCAAAGAGCGGGAAAAACACCTTGGCGCGGGAACTGTAGCAGATCCCCCCGGCCATGACCCAGACCTGGAAACCGGCCAGGCTGCGCACCAACTCCGAGGAGATGAAGAGCCAGGGGTAGAACACCGCGCCCAGCGGACTCTGCCCCTGCTGGTGCTCGCGCCAGAGCATCCAGACATTGAAGCAGAGCACCGCGGCCAGCGCGGCCATCATGCCAAAAAGTAGGCGCTGGCGGGAGAAGCGGGCGCTGAGCACTGACAGCAGGACCATGTTCAGCGAAAAAAGCACGGCGATGCCGGTGTACATCAGCGGCAGCTGGTCCACCCCGGCGCGGCTGTTGAACACCGCCGCCGAGACGCTCTTGACGATGCCGTCGGCGATGTTGGCCAGCAGGAATACGGCCGCCGCGTGTAAGAGGCGCGGCACCTCGTGGCGCCGCAGGTTGAACGATTTGAGCAGCCAGGTCATCGGCGCGGCGCTGGCCGGATCAACCCCGGCCCAACCTCCGGTCCTCCTCTGCCAGCCATTTTCCGTAGTCCCGCAACCCAGGCACCGATGCCGCCAACCCGGCCTCGGCCCGCCAGCGCTTCAGCGGCTGCCGCCGGTCCTGCTGCGGCAGATCGACCCGCCGACCGGTGACCGCCGACTCGAAGAGGCCCATCATGATCTCCAGCACGTGTCTGCCGGCCTGGCCGCTGCAGAGGTGTTCCCGCCCCTCGTCTAGGGCCCGAACATATTCGTCGGCGTAGGCGTAGTCCGCCTCGTCGGCCGGCCCGCCGGGCACGAAACCGGGCAGCAGCTTCAGGTCCAGCGGCTGCCAGGCAGGGCCGCCGGGAACAAAGTGCGGGGTTGGCAACCACCACAACCCGCTGCTTTTCCAGAACAGCCGCCCCTCCGTGCCGTACACCTCCATCATGTACCCGGCCGAGTCCACCTTGGGAAAGCGGTGCTGCAGCAACACCCCGCTGACGTTGTCGGCGAACTCCAGCACCCCGGTCAGGCGCTCACCAGCCACCGTGCCCATGCCGCCGGGGGCCACCAGCACATCCTCGGGAGCCAGGCGTCGGCCGGCCACGGCTCCCGCTGCCACCACCGAGCGGCAGGGTCCCGCCACGCCGCACATATTGGTCAGCAAGTGGGTGCCGATATTCATCAGGCCGTACCCCGCGTAGTACCCCTTGCCACAACCCTGGACGTGGCGCAGTTGCCCGATGCGCCCCTCTGCCATCGCCTGGCGCAGCGCCCGCATCGACGCCCCGACCCGGCCCTGGTGGTGCACCGCAATCTGCAGCCCCTGGTCCCCGGCCCGGGCCAACATGGCGTCGGCCTCCTCCAGGTCGGTGCACAGGGGTTTCTCCACATCCACATGGCTGCCCCGATCCAGCACCTGCATCACCAGCGGGAAGTGGAACTCGGTGCCCGTGGGAATAGCGACCAGGTTGGGATGCTGCTCTTCCATCATCCGGCCCAGGTCGGTGTAGCCGGCCACCCCGTCCAGTTCGGCCCCCAGCTTTTCGAGCAACTCGGGCACCAGATCGCACAGGGCGACCACCTCGGTGCGTGGGTGCTGGTGATAGGCCCGCGCCGCGGCGGTGCCCCGCCCGCGGCAGCCCAGGATAGCGACTCGGTAGGTCTTCAACCACACCTTCCTTTCATTCGGTCTTCTCGTCGTGCCCGAGGTCGATCATTTTCGGCCCGTCGGCGATGTACTCCTCGGCTCTGACCTCAGTCATGGTTCGCAGCCTTTCGGTAACCGCCGCGATCCTTTTTACCTGGGCCTCGATGGTCTGCAGCTTGGCGACAATCTTGCCGTCGAACTCAGGATGGAGCAGGCGCAAGGCCTGGGCGCTGTTGGCGATGATGCTGAGCGGATTGTTGATCTCGTGGTTCATCGCCACCACCATCTGGCCGACCACGGCCAGCTTCTCCAGACGCAACAGCTCCTGCTCGAGCCGGGTCTGCACGGTCAGATCCTCACAGACTAGAATGGCCCCCACCACTTCCCCCCGGTGGTCGCGCAGGGCCGTCACCGCCGCCGCTAGTACTAACTCGCCGCCAGGAATGGAGAACTGCTGCCGGAGTTGGCCCCGCTCCCGTGCCTGGCAGATTACCGGCAAGCACAGGGCCTGCCACTGGGCGCCGGGTCCGTCGGGCAGAAGTTCGGCGAGGGTGGCACCGATGGCCTCGACCATACCCAGGCGCACGCCCAACTTTTCGAGATAATGCAGCTGCTGGTGGTTGATGAAGGTAATCTTCAACTCGCGGTTGAGCACCGCCACTCCCAGAGAGATACTGGCCAGGATGTGCTCCAGGAAGTGACGGGCGTCGAGTTGGATCTCCTCGGAGATGCGCTGGTGGGTCAGATCGTCGAAGAGCACCAGGAAGATGTCTGTACCAAAGGGAGCGGCCCAAACACGGACTTCGTAACTGCGCTCGCCCCGCTGCCAGGAGAACACCTCTTCCGCCTCCGGGCCGCCCAGGCGCGCGGTGGCCAGGGCCAGCTCATCCCCCAACTTCCGGTCAGCGGCGAGGGCCGCGCTCAAATGCGCCGCCAGCACCACCCCGCGCTCCTTGCGGATCTCAAAGAGGACGGCAGCCCGCCGGCTGCAGGCCACTACCTGAAGCGCCCCATCCACCATCAGCAAGGGGCTGGGAAATTGGTGCAGGAGTTGCTGGACAGCCGTCTCCATCGCCTTCCCTACATGCGGGGGATGTCGTCCAGTTCGGCATCCAACCGCTCCATTATCTTGCGGATCTCCTCCATGCCCAGGTCCAGCAGCTTCACCGCCGCCGGCTGGAGTTGGGGAATCTTGCGGTCCCCGCCCCTGCCCAACGCCTCGGCGCGACACAACACGTCGGCCAGGTGTACCACCGCGGTGCATTCGGCGTGGCTGCGGTGCGGGCGGAAATCGTGGTGGTCGCTGACCGGGGCCACCAGCTTGCCAGGCAGGGTCCATTTCTCCAAAAGCCAGCCGCCGGCCAGGCCGTGATGCGCCCCAAACACCTGCTCCTCCGCCTGATAAAAGAGCAGGTCGCGGGTTTCAACCAGCGCCCGCACATAGTGGAACTCCTCTGCAAAACCCTGGAAGAGCACCACCTTGCCCAGATCGTGTAACAGGCCGCTGACGCTGAGTTCCTCAACCTCATCCAGTCCCAACTGCTCGGCAATAAACCCGCAGGTGCGGCACAGGCCAGCGAGTGCTCCCACAGCCCGGGCAGCGCCTCCTCCATGTCCTCCAGCGCCGAACAGCTCAGCACCAAACCTTTGACCGCGTCGAAACCCAGCATGGTCACTGCGTGGGTGATGGTGGAGATGGGACGCGAAAACCCGTAGAACCCCGAGTTGACCAGCTTGAGCACCTTGGCGGTCAACACCTGGTCCTTGGCGATTTCGTCGCCCAGTTGGCGGCTCGAGGTCTGGGGGCTGTCGACCATGCCGATCACGCGGGCGATGACCACCGGCAGGGTGGGAAGGTTATTGGCCCGCTCCAGGTGCTGGCGCACCCGATCCTTTTTTGCTTCTAGTTCGTCCACGGTCCCTCAGCGCCGGCGCAGGTGCCGGCGGGCGACTTCCTCGATCTGCTGCATCAGAGGTTGGTCCTGCCAGTCGGCGAAACGGTGCTCCAGATCGGCCAGCAACTGTTCGGTGCTCTTTTTTGAGGTCCAGGCGCCCTGCCCCTCGACGTTCAGCTCAAAGACCCCCCAACCCTGCAGCCGTGAGAGCACCGCCGGCGAGAGCTTGGCCCCCTGGGCAATAGGGTGCGTCCCTGCCGGTCGGTCACCGGGGCAGCCAGTACGTCGCCCACCTTGGCCTCCTCCACGCGGATACGGCGCATTCCGTCTCCTTCAGACCTCTTCCACCAGCTTGGCTTTTTTCCAGTACTCCGGGAACTGCGCCCGCACCCAGTCCGCCGGCGCCGCGCAAAGGGCGTTGAATCCCCCCCAGGTCCAGTTGAGCGGCCATTCCCGGCGGCCGGTGAGTCTAAACAGGAGTGCCCGCCGCTCCGGGCCGGCCAGGTCCAGTCTGTCGTGTATCCGGCGCAGGGCTCGCTCGTAGAAGCCGGTGATCAGATTGTAGATGTGTTGCTCCAGCTTTTCGGGCTGCGTCACCCGCACCCGCGGGCAGAGCATGCTGCCCTCTCGTCGGGCAAAACCCTTGAGCCAGGTCTCGGGCAGCACGTCGCGGTAGCGCACCAGGGCCTGGTCGATGCGCTGGCGATCCATCACCGCGTAGGTGCGGCAGATCAGCGGGCGCACCGCATAGATGGTGCAGGCGTGGTTTTCGCCCAGGAAGGGACAGCGGCGGGGGCGCTCCTGGGTGAAACTGAAAAGTTCCTGCTGCCGTTGGGAGGGAAAATTGGTGCGCACGTACTCGGCGATGTGCAGGTACTCGGCGCTGTACAGGGGGAACATGGTGGCCCAGCCCTGGTCGAACTCGGCGTCGGTCAGGGCGCAACACTCCCCCGAGCTGGCGCAGCAGGTAGAGGGCACCTGGTCGTAGAGAAGCTGCAGTTGGCTGGAGAGGTCTTCGGCGGCGACGGGTTTGGCTTCCATCTCCAAAAGATGCACATCGCCCCTGCCCAGCGCAACCGCACGGCTTGACAGGGTGCAAAGGCCACTTCTATAATTCGGGTAAGAGGTAAAAAATGGACCAGAAACGCAAATTCCTCGGGGTGAACTTCGACTGCTGCAAGGTCTACGCCCGCATCTACCTCAACCCCGAGGGCACCGCCTACAAAGGCATGTGCCCCCGCTGCGGTAAACGCCTGGAGATCAAGGTGGGCCCAGGCGGCACCAGCAGCCGTTTCTTCACCGCCCGTTAGCCAGGTCTCCCATCAACCGTATCACCGCCGCCCTGATTTTGCCCTCCGCTTCCGGCCCGATCATCTGCACGCTGGGATAAACCTTGTACGCCTCGTCCACCTCGTACCCACCGCGCGCATACTCGTCGGCGGTGGGTACGTAGCCGATGCAGCCATTGGCGTAGCCGCACAGCAGCGCCGGCTGCAGGGGTGCCGCTGCCTCCAGATCCAACTGGTAGCGCACAAAGATCTCCCCTTCCATGCCCAGCAGCAGTGCCCCGCCCAGCTGCAGTGCCTGGATCTCGAAGGGCTGGACCTGCCCCTTGACATCTCGGCGGGCCAACTCCAGCATGGCCCCGGCCCATTCCAAGCGGGCACGCGGCCCCCGCTGGGCCCAAATATTCCCCCCGTCCGCAGCGATCTTGCCGATTTCGGCTTTCAATTGCAGGCTCAGCTTCTCCACCTCGGCCTGCAGGCGCGGGGGTGGGTCCATCAAGGGCAGCAACATCCGCTCGCTGCGCCAGCCCAGCCTGCCGCCTTCCAGTTCCTGCGTCGAGCCCAGCCCCTCTAACACCGCCGCCGCCAGTTCCTCCCCGGCCTGGTCCACCTGGTCGAAGTCGCCGTGGGCCAAGCGCGGGTTGATATCGCCACAGGCCCCATTGACGAAAAGTGCCGGCCGACCCGTGCGCGCCTCGATCAGGCGGGCAGCAACCCCGGGAAACTCGGCGCTGATCTGGTGGTTGCCGTTGCCCAGGATCACCGGATGGCAGGCGTGACTGAACAGGGTGGCCACCTCGCCGACTTTCAGCACATGGGCGTAGTCGGCCACCGGCCCTTCTGGGTTATTGCCAATCACCATCCGCCCTTCGCGCAGCTGCCGGCGGTTGATGCCCAGATGGGCGGGCACCCGGCTGTAGGCCAGGGAGACCGGCTGCAGTTGCCCGACGGCGCGCACTGCTGCTGCCACCACCGCCTCCTGCACCCGGGCCAGGTATGCCTGATCCAGGTCGCCCATACCGCGGAAGGACATGCTGAGGGGGCCGGCATGGGTGTGGGAGCAGCAGATCATCGCCCCAGCGGCGGGAATACCAGCGCGTGTTTCCAGCCCCTGGCGGATTTCCCCCACCCTCACCGCGTCGAGCCCCACCAAGTCGAGGGCGGCCAGGGCCACTCGCTCTTCGCCCCGGACCAGCACCAGCACCTTGGCCGTCAGCGGGTCGCGGATACCGATAGCCCCGGATTGGCGCCCCCAGTACCCTCCCATGTGGATCCCGGCAGGGGGGGTGATATCGAGGCTGGCACAGCCGGCCAGCATCTGGTTTTCAACCATCTTTTTCTCCGGCCGGCTTTTTCCTGGGCCGTTTGCCCGGTATCTGCTGCTGTATTTCCCTGGCTTCCTGCTCCAGATGGGTCAATTCCTGCCGCAGGGGGGAAAGCTCACCCCGCTGCTCAGAGAGCGCGCCTTTGGAGTTCTGGATCTCGGCCTGCAGTTTCTCCTTGGCCTCTTCGAGGCGTTGGATCTTGGGCTCCATTTCCTGCCGGCGTTTGAAATAGTCAGACACCATGTGCAGGATAAAAATCAGGCACCCCAGGGCCAGTACTGCGACTACCCACTCCATAGCTGCCCTCTGCTATCCATCTATCCACATCAGTACCGCACTTCCTCTTCTTCGGGATCTCCGTAATCATCGTCTTCCTCGCCTGGCACCTCGTAGATCCAGCCGCAGGAGCTACACAGAGGATGCCCGGCTTCCCTGGGCGAGGCGCACTGGGGACAAGACTCGGCCCGGGGCCATAGGTACTTGAGCGCCACTACCACCACCAGGAAACCGGCGAAGAGCAGGGGCCAGAGCATGGGAGAGGGCGCTCAGACGGAGGAGGTGATGGCGTCCAACATGATTTTGGCATGGCGCAGCCGCTGGGCCAGGACCTTGGCCAGGTTGCGCAACACCATCACCGGCCCCCGGCTTTCAGCATCCGGCTGAGGTCGACAATCTTATTGTCTGCCTCGCGCAGGCGCAGTGAAAGGCTGCGGGCGATATTGAGGATGAGGTTCACCTGAAGCCGCGGCCAGCGGGCGAAGACCTCCGCCAGTTTTCTCTTGGGAAAAGCCAGTAGGCGAACCTGGCCCTCAGCGCGCACGTCGGCGGAGCGAGGCAGGATGTCGATCAGCGACATCTCGCCGAAAAAATCCCCCTCTTCCCCCATGGTGGCGATGAGTATCGCCCCCACCGAACTGGCCTTCTCGACCCGCACCGCCCCCTCCTCGAGAATGAACAAACAGTCGCTGGGCGTGCCCTCGGCGACGATCCGGTCGGAAGGCGCATGGGTGCGCACTTCGGCGGCGGCCAGCAAATCCCCGAGTTCCTGCTCGGTCATTCCCATACACAGCGCCGAGGCGCGTAGAGTCTCTATGCCGCTGCTCATGCCTCACCTATCTCAATAAGAGAAAAGGAGATACGGAACTATCGCCCAATATAAGCACCGGAAGGAGAGCGTCAAGCAGATTTTAGGCGGCGCTCCAGTGCCGCCGCCAAGGGCAGACCGCAGACCAGACTCGCCGCCCCCTGCAGGATATTGCCCCAAAGACTGCCCCAGGCCGGACCGGGGCCATACAACTTGAACTCCACCGCAAAATAACCCAACACCATCCAGACCATGCCGAGGGCGGCGATTCCCCCCCTGAGCAGCCACCGCTGCCGGATGCCGGGCCGGTTGCCCAGCCAGCCGATCAACAGCCCCTCGCAACCCTTGATGACCAGCGTGAAGGGCGCCCAGTGGGTGTACCCGCCATAGAGGTCGGCCAGGGCCGAACCCAGGCCACCGGCCAGCCCGCCGACCCGGCCCCCGCTCAACAGCGAACCGACGATGATCAGGGCGTCGCCCAGGTTGATGTACCCCTGGGTGGCGGGCATGGGGATCTTCAGCGCCAGGGTGGTGGCGGCCACCAGCGCGGTCAGCAGGGCGAGGCGGGCGAGTTGGCGGACCGGCATTTCAGGATTCCGGCGCGGCGCGGCGCATTTTCTTTAGCTGCCGCCGACGGCCCCAGCGGCTCTGCACCCGTTGCCGGCGCCGGCCCAGCGGCGGATGTATACTGCCCTCTCCCTCCAACTCTTGTAATACTTGGTTGAGGCGGTCGGGGTAATTGGTGATCAGCCCCTGGACCCCCATCAGGGCCAGATCCCGCAGGACAATCTCGTCGTCCACGGTCCAGGCCCACACCCCGATGCTGCGCTGGCGCATCTCCTCCAGCAGGGCCGGGGTCAGGGCCGTGTGCCAGATCCCCACTGCATTGGCCCCCGTCTCCAGCACCTCCCTGGCTAAACGTCTGACCCGGATGCGCGCCGGAGTGGTGGGCAGGGAACTGACCAGCAGGGCCGCGGGCAGGGCCGGAGCCAACAACTTAACCCGGCGCACGGTCTGGGGAACAAAGGACTGGATCACCACCTGATCCTCGACCCCCATCTCCTCGATGACCTGGATCACCCGCTCGGCAATATGGCGACCCTTGATCTCGACCAGCGTCAGCACCCGCCTTTTGGCCAGTTCGAGCACCTCTTCCAGCAGCGGCACCCGCTCGCCGCGGAAGCGGGCTGAAAACCACGAGCCGGCGTCCCCCTTGCGGATCTCGGCCAGGGTCTTCTCCGCGACCGCACCGCTCAGATCGGTGGTTCGGTCCAAGGTGGCGTCGTGGATCACTACTAGGTGCCCGTCGCCCGTCAACTGGACATCTAGTTCGACAAGATCCACCCCCAGTTGGATGGCCTGCTCAAAGGCAGCTATGGTGTTCTCGGGAGCCTCCCCCGAAGCCCCGCGATGGGCGATGCGCACCGGATGGATCATCTCAAGCGCCGAATTTCTCCAGCCGGCGGGCATGAGCCAGGGCCAGGGCCATCACCGCCGTGGAAGGCAGCTGTCCCAGGCTGCCGGCGCGGCAGTGGCGCTCCGAAAACCCCGGCAATCCATCGGGCATGGCCCAGGGGCTGTGCAGCACCAGCGGCACCGGATGCCAGCTATGGCTGCGCATGATCGAGGGGGTGGAGTGATCGCCGGTCAGGACGAACACCTCGGGCTTCAACTCCAGAAACTTGGGCACGTACTGGTCCACTTCCTCCAGCAGACTCACCTTGCGGGAAAAATCCCCATCCTCCCCGGCACTGTCGGTCTTCTTGATATGCAGGTAGACAAAATCGCACCCGGACCAGCGGGCCTGCAGCACCGCCAATTCCCGATCGAGATGCCAGTCGGTCTCCACCGTTTCCATGCCCACGGCCGATGCCACCCCCCGGTACATGGGGTACCCGGCGATGGCCAGGGCCTTGAGTCCGTAGATTGCGCCCATCTGCGGCAGCACCGGGTACTGCCCAAAACCGCGGATCAGCACCATGTTGGCCGGCTGCTCCCCGCGCAATATCTGGTGCGCCTGGTCGAGAAAGGCATTGGCCACCTGCACCATACGCGCCGAACCCTTGACGCGCGCCTCCAGCGCGTGAGGCGGCACCCCTGTCACCTGGGGGTCGGAATCGCTCACCTCATCCTCCAGCCCCTCGCCCCTGAACACCACTGCGGCCCGGTACTCCATCTCCGGGGCGATACACACCTCGACCCCGGGGATACGGATGGAGGCCAGTTTTTCGCACAGCTCGGCGCACTTCTCGGTGGGGATGCGGCCAGCGCGGCGGTCCGTCACCCAGCCCTGATCGTCCACTGTACAAAAGTTGAGCCGGGCCGCCACGTCACCGGCCCTGAAATCGAGGCCCAGACCCATGGCAGAGAGGGCCCCGCGGCCGATCTGGTGTTTCCACGGATCATAGCCAAAAAGGGCCAGGTGGGCTGGACCGCTGCCGGGCGTAAAGCCCGGGCCCAGAGGTGAGATCAGGCCGCAGCTGCCCGAGGCGGCCAGGGCATCCAGATTGGGCAGGTGGGCCGTGTCCAATTCCGACTTGCCAGTGCGCGGATCGGGCAGGCCGCCCAGCCCGTCGACCACCACCATCAGAATCTTGGTATCCCGGCCTTCGGCCAATAACCCTTTGGTGAACTCGGAACTGATCATGGCAACACACTTTTTCAGATGGGTGATGGGGACAGGTCCTTGAGCACCAACTGCACCGCGCCCTTACCGGTGTAGGTATCTTCCTCCAGCTGGAACGCGACCGCCAGGGATTGTCCCACCCCCAGTTGGCCAGCCACCTCGCCCTGGCTCCACCACACCGCCGTGCAGGCCTGGCCCCCTACTTCGAGCCCCAACTTGAGGTGGGTACCCTCCTTGCCGATGCGGTCGCAGCGCTTGAGCCGGCAATCGCGCAGGGCAAAAACCGGGGCCTGGTTGCCGTTGCCAAAGGGCTCCAGGCGGCCCAGGGCCTCGATGGTCTGCATCCCCAGATCCCTGGGCTGGATCACCAGATCCACCTGCAGGCGGGCCTGCAGATCGGCAGCGGCAAGATGGGCCTGGGCGTGGTCGATGAGTGCGGCCCTGAAAGCCTCGAAGGCCGCCGGGGCCAGGGAGAAACCCGCCGCCCCACTGTGGCCCCCGTAGGTGGTCAGGTGGGTCGCGCAGGCGCTGACCGCCCCGCCGATGTCGTAGCCGGGAATGCTGCGCGCCGAACCGACGTACAAGCCCTGCTCCCCGTTCTCAGTGCAGACTACGGCCGGCCGGGCGAAACGCTCGGCCAGCTTGCCGGCGATCAACCCGATGACCCCCAGGTCCCACCTTTCCCCCAACAACACCACGATGCGGTCGCTCTCCAGATCCTCGGGACTGACCAGACCTTCGGCTTCGCGAGAGGCCGCCCGCTGCAACTGTTGCCGCCGGCTGTTGAGGTTATTGAGCTCTTCGGCCAGGGCCATGGCCTCGCTGTCGGTTTTTGCCCGCAGCAGGCGCAATGCCAGTTCGGGAGAAGCCAGGCGGCCAGCCACATTGAGACGCGGAGCCAACTGAAAACCGATCACCGAGGTAGTCAGAGGCTTGTCGGCGCAGCCGGCAGCCACCTTGAGCTGGCGCAGCCCTGGCCTGGCAGTCTGGGCCAGGGTCTTGAGCCCGTGGTGGATGAGCACGCGGTTCTCCCCCAGCACCGGCATCACGTCGGCCACAGTGCCCAGGGCCACCAGATCCAGCAATCCATTGAGATAGCGCCGCCGCTGGTCGCCGGTCAGGAAGGCCTGGCTGAGGGCCTGCACCACTTTGAAGGTGACCCCCACCCCGGCCAGCCCCTTGAAAGGATAGGCGCAGTCGCGGCGGTTGGGGTTGATGATACTGTGGGCCAGGGGCAGATGTTCCTGGGGCTGGTGGTGGTCGATAACTACCACGTCGATGCCTAGGCCACGGGCCCGTTCGAGGGCCTCGAAGGCCGAGATCCCGTTGTCCACCGTGGCGATCACCCGTGTTCCCTGGGCAGCCGCCTGCTCGACGGCCGCAGCGCGAATCCCGTACCCGTCGCGATGGCGGTCGGGCAGCATATAGTGGCAGTCGGCCTTGGCCTGCTCCAGGAAATCGATCAACAGCGCGGTGCTGGTGACCCCGTCGGCGTCATAGTCGCCAAAAACCACGATCCGTTCGCCCTTGCGGATGGCCGCTTCGAGGCGGGCTGCGCCCCTTTCCATGTCGGTCATCAATTCGGGGGGATATAAGTGCTCTGGATTGATGGCCAAGTCGTCCCAGTTTAATCCGCGACTGGCCAGCAAGGCCTCCAGCAGCGAGTCGTAGGGGCGGTCACAACGCAAGTCCCAGACTGGATAACGGCGCATGGGCGGGTGCTCGGCAGATGGGTAGGTACCGGACCGGGGAGGGGATGGTTGCCCTAGTATAGGCCCCCCCTCCGAACCCGTCAAGACAGCCACTGCCCTTGCTCGGCAGCCGCTGATCGACCTAAATTATAGCCCATCCCTTAACTTCTATCTTATGAACTTCAACGACCCCGCCCGGGCCCTTGCCCTGCGCCTGCTCTGCGACTTCGAAACCACCGGCGCTCCCCTCGACCAACTGCTCGAGGGCCTCGAAGCGCGGCTGCCGGCAGCGCTTGACCGCCGCTTTGCCCGCCACCTGGTGCTGGGGGTGACCCGCTGGCAAGTGCGGCTGGACTGGATCCTGGGCCGCTTCACCCGCCGCCCCCTGGAGAACTGTGACTCGGCCACCCGCCAGATCCTGCGCCTGGGCGCCTACCAACTCCTCCACATGGACAAGGTCCCCCCCCGGGCAGCGGTACACACCGCGGTCGAACTAGCCAAGCGGCACGCCCCACGGGGGGTGCCCGAACTGGTCAATGCCGTGCTGCGCCGGGTAACAGCCACCGCCTCCTCACCCCCCCTGCCCGAACGGGGAGAGGACCTGGCCGGCCATCTATCCGTCTGCCACTCCCATCCCCGCTGGCTGGTCGAGCGCTGGCTCGAGCGCTGGGGCACTGCCGCCGTTGAGGCCCTGCTAAAGGCCGACAACCAGCAACCTCCACTCTATATCCGCCTCAATCCCCTGCGCCCCACCAACCCCCCACCCGAGGCCCGCCCCGCCGGATACCTGCCCGGTTTCTTCGCCCTCGACGACAGCGAGTCCTTTTTCCAATCCGCCGCCTTCCGCGAGGGACACTGCCAGGTGCAGGATATCAACGCCGGTCTGCCCGTCGCCCTGCTTGAGCCCCAGCCCGGGGAGCAGATACTGGACGCCTGCAGCGCCCCCGGAGGCAAGGCCACCCAGTTGGCCATCCAGATGCAGGACCAGGGGCTGGTAG
>SICG01000094.1 GCA_009691525.1 Candidatus Latescibacterota bacterium
GCCGGTCAGTGTTTGCCGGGGCTCAGGTGGGCAAGGACCAGGTGGGCCCGGGGTCGCCGGTGGGATTGAGTGGGGTGGGTGAGGAGGGGACCAGTGCGGTGGATTTGCGTTGGAGTGCGCCGAGTCGGGATGCGGACGGCGGGGCGCTAACGGGGTTGAGCGAATACGTGGTGTATCGGAGCAAGGGGGATGGGGAGGGGTTGGTGCCGGTGGACACGGTGGGCTTAGAGGTGCGGGAGTATCGGGATGTGGGTTTGGAGGGGGGGGCGGTGTATTACTATGCGGTGAGCGGGGTGGATGGGTTGGGCAACGAGGGGGCGCGCAGCAGTGCGGTGAGTGTGCAGGTATGGGGGATCGCGGTGCCAGTGGGCTTGGCGGTGGAGGGGGGGATAGGCAAGGTGACGGTCAGCTGGAGCGGCAGCGGGGAGGAAACCCTGCGCGGTTACAACGTCTATCGCTCCTTGCGCTCTGACCAGGGGTATACGCGGCTGTCGGGGACTGAGGGCCTGACCTTTACCACGGGGCAGACCAGCTACATCGACACCGCCGTAACGGGGGGCAAAGCCTATTACTATCAGGTGACTGCGGTGACCAGTGGTGGCGAGAGTGGGCGTTCCGACTTTGGGGGCGCTACCGTGCTCTTTGATATCCGCCCGCCAGGGGCACCAACCCTGATGATCGGAGAAATCGTGGTCGGCGATCCCGAAAAGCTGAACCTTAGTTGGAAGGCACCCACCACCGATATCAGCGGCGCCGATCTTACTGGGGTGAGCCGCTACCAGATCTATCGCGCCTCCGCAAATACGGGTCCATTCTCCCAGGTGGGCATCTCGACCAGCGCCGCTTTCGTCGACACCGGCTTGACGGCGAAGACTACCTACTACTACGAGGTCGAGGCGCAGGATGCCAGCGGCAATATCGGGCCGCGCTCTTCGGTGGTGGCGCTGATCTCGGGCGGCGTGGACCTGCCCAAAAATGTGCGGCTCTCCGCGACCACCCCCTCGGACGGGACCAAGCCACCAGTGGTGACCATCACCTGGGACGCGGCGACCGGCGCCATCGTGCAGTACGAGGTGCAGCGCACCAGGGTGGCCAACAGCACTCAAGATGCCGACTATACGAGCATTCTGCCCAACGATGTGGACACCACCCGGGAGGATGACACCGTGACGCGGGGGAGGACCTATTATTATCGGGTCCGCTCGCGCGACGTGGATGAGCGGAACAGCGATTGGACCTCCCCCCGCTCTATCAGCGTGTCGCCCTGAGATACCGGCGAGAGGAAGAGATGATCGACCTGAAAGGCAAGGTGGTGTTGATTACCGGCGCCTCGCGCGGCATCGGGCGCAGCTGCGCTGTGGAGATGGCCCGGGCTGGTGCCGATGTAGCCATCAATTATCACCGCCATGCAGAGGATGCCGAAGCGGTGGCCGCGCAGGTGCGCGGTCTGGGAAGAGAGGCGTTGGTCTGGCAGGCAGATGTAGCAGATCGCCAGGCCGTGGAGGAGATGGTGG
Organism: Candidatus Latescibacterota bacterium; assembly: GCA_009691525.1. Taxonomy (GTDB): domain Bacteria; phylum Latescibacterota; class UBA2968; order UBA8231; family UBA8231; genus SICG01. Next base: position 1,515 of record SICG01000094.1, read on the forward strand.
CGGCAGTAGCCCAGCGTCTGGGCCATCTGGACATCGTGGTCTGCAACGCCTACTATCGCAAACGGGAGCCCTTTCTGGAGATCGGCATGGAGGGCATGCGGCGCACCCTGGAGGTGAGCCTGTGGGGCGCTTTCCATGCGGCTCAGCTGGGCGCCAGGCAGATGGTCCTGGCAAGGGGGGGGAGGCAGTATTCTCTTCATCAGTTCGGTGCATGCCTTTATCCCGGTGCCCACTGCCCTGGCGTACAACACCGCCAAAGCCGGCATGAATCACATGGCGGCTACCATCGCCGCCGAGCTGCTTGAGCATCACATCCGCGCCAATGTCATCGAGCCGGGGTGGATCGATACCCCAGGTGAGCGCCAGTTCGCCAGCGAGGAGCAGATCCAGGAGGGCGGCAAGAGGCTGCCCTGGGGGCGCTTGGGTACGCCCGAAGAAATCGCCAGGGCAGCTACCTTCCTCTGTTCCGATGCGGCCGACTACATTACCGGTGAGGTCATGCGGGTGGACGGTGGTCTGTGGTTGAAAGCCCAAGGTTAGGCGGGACCAGCACAGTCTTGCTCCCCGGTCCAGGATAGGGGGGAGCTTTTTCTTTGGGAGACGAGGCCGGCAGTGAGGTGTACCATCTCCTTCTTCGCGCTCTTGATATGCGCCCGAGTTGCAGCCCTGGGCCAGGAGGGCTATGAGGTGCTTGCCGACCGGGTGCAGGTGCAGGGCGCCGGGCAGTGGCAGACCTGGATCGCCCCGCCTGGGGTGCGGGTGGTGCGCGAGGACGGGGTGGTAGTGCCGCGTTTCTTGCGCCGCGATCTCAATGCCCTCAGCGACGCCGGCACCTTTCAGTACGTGTTGCCCCTGGCCGCTGCGGATACCCTGGTGGGCGGCATCCGCTCGGCCGGCACCAATGCCAAGGCCGCGCCGGCCCTTTTCGACGGGGACCTGGGCACTTATTGGGAGCCGCTGGCCGAAACACCCCTGGATCAGTGGTCAGTGGAGCTAGACTTAGGACGCACGCTGATCGTGCGGCGTATCCGCCTGCGTTTTGCCGAGGACGGGGACCCCTTCCTCAAGTTCCGGGTATTGATCTCGGACGGCATCGAGATCGGCCAGAAACACCAGCGGCGCTACTCTCGGGTGGGGCTGGTCAACCAGCCCACCGAGGGACAGCGGGATTTCGTCTTCGACGTGGAGCCCCAGCGGCCTGGCGACTCCGGGCTCAGCGGGGAAATCGCCCAGTTGGTGCGCATCGATGCGCTGGACAGCGCCGGGCCCCGCGCCCGGGAAGTGAGTCCCGAGGCCTACGCCCAACTCGACTCCGCCGACCGAGGGGCCGTCGATTACTTGCGCCTGGCCCCCGGAGGCCGCCAGCTAACCGTGAGCCAGGAAACCTACGAGGCCCTGCCCGCCGGGGAACAGGGACCGGTGCGCTATTTCCGGCAAGAGCATCCGCGCCTGGCCGAGGTGGAGGTCTATGCCTTTGGCGACAACATCGTCGGCCTGACCCAACGCGAGAAGAAACGCGACGCCAGTGAGGGGGGCTTCGAGTTTCTGCTTTTTCGCATCTTCACCGACGGGCTCTACGCTTCCTGGTTCCCCATGCCCCTGTACAATCCCTTTGACAACAAGAGCTGGGTAGAGATCGACCTGGGGGCGCGCTATTGGCTCGACCGGGTGTCCCTGCTCTGCCCGGCCAATCCACCCCTGGCCTACCAGGTGCGCATCTCCGAGGGCGACCTGGACCCCGGTGGGGAACGCGTGTGGGCGGCTTTTGATCCGCGCCGCAATCCAGAGGGCTACCAGCGCCTGGAGGAAACTTTCCCCCTGCAGGAGGTGCGCTATATCGAGGTGCGCCGGCTGGGGTTCAGCGGCACCCAGGAGGAAGAGGGCAATCTCGGGGAGATCCAGGCCTATGGCGAGGGGTACGTCTCCGAGGTGACCCTGACCTCGCCCTTCATCCAACTGAGCCGTCCCCGGCTCTACACGGCGGTGAACTGGCAGGGGGATACCCCGCCGGGCACCCGCATCGAGGTGCGCACCCGCAGCGGCGACCAGGTACTCGAGATCCCCCACTACTTTGCCATCACCGGCCGCGAGATCTCGCGGCAGTTGTGGGAGCGTATCCCCGAATCGCAGCGGCCGCCGGCCAAGATCGAGGAAGTGCCGGGACCAGAGTGGAGCAACTGGAGTGAGGGGTACCGGGAACAGGGCGAGGCCTTCAAGTCCCCCAGCCCGCGCCGGATGGTGCAGGCCCAGGTGCGGCTGCAGAGCGAGGAGCCGCTGCAGGCGGCCACCATCCGCAATTTGGAACTGCATTTCGAGCCGCCCCTGGTGGACCAGGTGTTGGGGGAGATCTGGCCGGTCTGGGGGGTGGCACCGGGCCAGGAACAGGAGTTCACCCTCTATCTAATGCCAAAATTCGGGACGGGCAATCCGGGTTTCGACCGCCTGAACCTGCGCTCCTCCTCCTCGGCGCCCATCGAGGTGCTGGAGTTGCGCAGCGGCACGGACGGGGAGTTGCGCGGGGGAGAGGGCCGGCGCCTGTGGCCGGGGACCTGGCGTCTGGAAGAAGGGGCCGACGAGGTGAGCCTGCTGCCACCCCGGCCGGTGAATACGGGCAATGCGGTGTACGCGCTGCGCTTTCGCACCCGGGTCTTCCTGCAGAGCACGGTGTTCAGCGCGGTGCTGGAGCGCCAGAGCCGGCCAGGCACGGCCCAGCAGATCAGCCAGGGAGACGCCACGGGGCTGGCCACCAGCCAGTCTTTGGTGGTGGTCTCGGAGTTGGGGAACCATCCGCTGCTGGACGAGGTGGCGGTGGTGCCGCCGCTCTTCACGCCCAACGGGGATGGGGTGAACGACCAGGCGGAGATCCGCTTCTCGGTCTTTCACCTGGAGGCAGCCCGGACTATAGGGGTGGGCATCTACGATCTACAGGGAAGGCGGGTGCGCGATCTGTCCCTGCGGGAGGCCCGCCCCAGCGGCACCCACCACATCCCCTGGGACGGGCGCGCCGAAACGGGCAGGTTGGTGCCGCCGGGGACCTACCTGGTCCGCGCCCGCTTCGCCACCGACAGCGATGCCCCTCACACTCAGGTGGTGCGTCTAGTGGGGGTGGTGTACTAAATGATTTTATGTGAGTTCGGAACTAAATCGAGGTGCAGCACCCCATACGCTGGGGTGCTGCGGGTGGGAGTAGTGTGGGGGATCTGCATGCTCCTGTTGCTGGCCGGCGTGGCTCGCGCTCAGGTCTACGATCAGGGAGGACCGCTCCTGCGCTATACCCCCGACTACGAGTCGCCCCAGATGCACGAGTGGTACGGGTTGCGCTCCTTGCCCGAGGCCTACGTACAACCTTGGTACTACACCGATACCGAGTATGCCCGCCAATATTATACCCGCTATCTCAATCGGCAGTTGGAAGGCCGCGAATTTTTCGACACCTTCGGGCGTTCGCAGGGCGTGGGCTGGCAGGTGTACACCTGGAGCCAGGAACAACCCGGCGCCAGGGGCAGTATTATCGACAAGAAGCGGCGTTTTGCCAGTGTAGGGTCAAGTGGGGTCGGTCTCAATGTGTACAGCGGGTTCTTCACCAATCTGGTGATCGCCGCCGAAAAAGGACGCCGGGGGGCCTGGGCCCTGATGGTGGGAGACGAGATCTCCGCGTACTTCACCCCCCTCACCTTCGCCAAACCGCGTTTCAACGGGGTGCGTCTCGACTGGGCCGGGGAAAAGGTGAAGTCCACCCTGCTCTTGTCCAGGCCCAGCCAGCCAGATGACCAGGAGCGCACCAACGCCACCCATTTGATGGGCGGACACGCCCAATTCCAGGCCGGCCCCCAGACCACCATCGGCTTGACCTATGTCAATGCCCACAACGTGCAGACCCAGGAGGAATTCGCCGACGGCAATCCGTTGCGTGGCGCCCTGACCTCCAACGAGAACCAGCCCCTGGAGAAGTTGTGGGTGCGGGTGCGCGATGACTCCCCGGGCAAGGGCCTGGTGGGGGCCCGTTTGGCCGGGTACGAGATCGTGCTCACCGATACCAACGGCCGCCAGGTGCGGGGTAGAGAACTGGGTTTTGTGCCCAGGGTCAGCGGCGGCATCGCCCAGGACAGCCGGTTGGTAGCCCAGGATGGGGAGAGCATCCTGCTCGAATACGACCTGAGCACCCTCAAGAGCGAGGGCTTCGACACCGGCGCTCTTGCCCAGGTGCAGGTGGAACTGGCCCTGGCCAATGACTACCGGGTGGAGGTGGCCTCCAATCTGCAAACGGACGGGGAGAGTTTCAATCCGGAGATCGTCTTCCTGCCGCTGCGCCGGGCTCGGGGCAATGTGCAGGACAACACCAACGCCCAGGTGCTAAAGCTGGATTATGGCCTGCCGGTGGGCAATGAGTTGCTGGGGCTGGATTGGAACCTGGTGGAGTGGAAGGGGCTTTCGGCCCAGGGCGAACTGGTGCTCAACCGGCGGTACCGGCGTTATCCCAATCCGCTGCGGCCCAGCCACCACCAGAGTGTGGACCAGGACGGCGCCGCGTTCCTGCAATTGGCCTACCAGTGGCAGCCTTTTAGCCTGTTCTGCGAGAGTTTTGCCATCGGCCAGGGATACAGCACGGCGTACTGGCTGGCCGATGCCGATGGCCGCCTCAAGTACAAGAACCCCACCCCCCAGCTGTACGAATTTGTCGATGACGACGACGACCAGGACCGCCGGCCCGAATGGCAGCGGCCCTTTTCCACTGCCTCGAACGAGGTCGCCTGGCCTGGATACGACGAGAACCAGGATTTCCGCAACGACTACGACCAGAACGCCAACCGGGTCCCCGATTACCAAGAGCCTTTCCTGCGCTGGGCGGCGGACCGGCCCGAATTCCTCTTCGGCATGGATCTCAACCACAACGGCTGGGCCGATCGTTTCGAGAACGACGACCTGCCCGACTATCCGTACCGGGCCGACCACCGGGGCTTCAACGCGTATTGGCAGGCCCGGTTGAGCCCAGAGTTCAGGCTTTTGGCAGGCCGGCAGGATTTCCGGCTTCGCAGCGGGGACGGGCGCACGGATTCCTGGTACACCCTGGCGGCGTACGACGCTTCGCTGGGGCGGGTCGGCCGACTGCGGCTCTTTGCCCACGGGGCCCGGGTGCGCGACAACATCCCCGATCCCCTGATCCAGTGGTTCCAGCCCCTCAACGCCCCGGGGGTGATGCGCCAGGTGCGCGACCTCTTGCCCGGGCGCGATACCTGGAAGCTCTTGCTCTACGGCGATGCCGATGAACGCCTGGGACCCGGGCTTAGGCTGCAGCACCGCGCCAAATGGGAACGGTGGCGGCAGCGGCAGCCTGATCCAGACTTGCGCCGCAGCGCCGGCTTTGTTGGCCTGATGGACAAACTCTCCTGGCAGGTGCCGCTGGGTTTGGCCTTTTGGGAACCCCGCTGGAAAAGCGAATACCGACGCGAGCGGCCTTTCAACAGCCGGCTGCCCGCCTCCACTAGTCTGGAACAAACGGCCATCGTGCTCTTCACCCAGCCCCTGCTGGCCGAGCACACCCAGGTGGGGTACTTCCCCGGACGGGGACGCCAGCTCTTTGCCACGGAGTTGCAGTTGGGCCTGGAACGCAGTTGGTTCTGGCTGCTCAAGGGAACCCGCGAGGAAGTGGAAAGCGATTATTCGAGCTGGACCTGGGTGGGGCAGTTGAGCAACCGCACTGCGTATCAGGGGTACCTGCTTGTCACCCGGTTGGGCATGGAGATGGAGACCAGGCGGCTGGCGCATGAGTCGGCCCCGCGCAACAGCCAGGTTTTTCTCAGCGTCAATGCGGGGTTGAGGTGATGAAGATCGGGGCGGTGTTCATTTTAATGTCCTTTGTTCAGGCCCTGGCTCAGCCGGCCCAGGTCATGGTGCTGGGCCAGGGGAGCCGCACCTGGCAGAGCGGGGGACAGGGGCTGGACCCCATCCTGCTCATCGAGCCCTTCACCGGGACTACCGACACCAGCAACACGCCGGGGGAGGCCATCGATTTTCTCCATGCGCCGGGCTGGATCAGCCCGCTGCTTTTCGACGAGGGCCAGAACATCGCCCGCCGGGTGTTGTTGCCCGGCGGCGGCATCAGCGCCCCCAACGCCGGGTTGGGTTTCGACAAACAACTGGAGGGCACGGTGAACGGCGACCACGAGGTGGCTTTTGAACGCAAACCCACCCTCTTCGAGCCGCGGGTGTTGGTGCGGGGCATTGAGGTCATCATGAGTTTTGTGCCGGCGGTGGGGGTGAAGCGGGTGCGCTTTTACCCGCGCAACACTGTGGCCGCCACCCCCGGAGCGCCCTTCCAGAGCGATTTCCTGCGCGGGTACGAGCTGTGGATCAATCCCGCGGAGACGGGGCCCAACAACCCGGATGCCCTGGTGGGCCGCAGCCTCGACAACCAGGAACCGGTGGTCGAGGTGCAACTGCCACCTCAATACGCGCATTACCTGCGCCTCAAGTCCATCGCCGAGGTGCCTTTTGAAATCGACGAGATCGAGGTGTACGGCACCGGGTACCTGAGCCAGGCGGTCTATGTGTCCGACCTGCTCGACCTGGGGGATCGCGCCACCATCGGCCCCCTTTCCTGGGTGGAGCGGGCGGTGGGGGACTCGGGGCGATCAAGTCTTGCCGTGCGGGTGCGCACTGGCAGCGATGACACGCCGCTGGTCTATCTGAAAAACGTCTACGCCCTCGAGAACAACCAGCGGGTCAAGACCGGGGAAGAGGAAGTCACCCCTCAGGAATACTACGCCCTCGAAAGGGTGGACAGGGCGCCCCTCAAGGAGGACGACCAATACTGGAGCCCGTGGACTCCGGTTGGGCAGGGCAGCCTGATCAACGCGCCCAATCCGCGGCGCTACCTACAACTGCGGGCAGAATTCGCCGGCGAACTCTACGACACCCGCCAACTCGACCGCATCGAATTCCCCTACCTGCAGCCACCTATCGCCGACGGCCTGGTGGCCGAGGTGTACCCCCGCCTGGCCCGGGCCGAGGCGCCGGCCACCTTCTGCTACGCCGTGCGGCTGGGCGCCCAGGGGCAGATCCGGGGCTACGACCGGTTGGAGGTGGACACCAATGCCCCGGTGTTACAGGTGCGAGAGGCCCGGCTGAACGGCGAGCCTTTTGAGGTACAGGTGGATTATGTACGTCCCGAGGGCTTTGGGTTGAGTTTCCCGCTGATCCAGGAGGACGGGGCCTTGCTGGAGTTTACCTTCGACCTGCCCATCTTCCGCTTCGGCACCACCTTTTCTGGCCGGGCGTACCAGCGCAGTTCCGGGGAGGTGCCCCAGGCCCTGCAGGCGGGCGATGCCACTCTTTTTGGGCCTGGGGATGTGGCTGAACTCTCGGGGCTGTCGGTGGAGATCCCCCGGCCGCAGATCGGCAAGCTGGTGGGCCAGATCGCCCTGGGATCACAACTTTTTACCCCCAACGAGGATGGGGCGAACGAGGTCTTTGTACTGGCGTTTAATCTGCTGCAGTTGACCCGGCCGGCGCCGGTGCTGCTCGAGATTCACGACCTGGGGGGCCGGCTAGTGTACACCTACGCCGGGGAGCGGAGCATTGGGCCGGTGCGCTATACCTGGGACGGGAAAACGAGCCAGGGCAAGACCGTGCCACCGGGAATCTACCTCTGGCTGCTGCGGGTGCAGGCCGACGCCTTTGAGGAGCGCCACAGCGGGACCCTCGGGGTGGTGTATTAGATGGGGGTGACATGCGAAAATATCTATTGATCTACATCCTGCTGGCGGCGCTGCCGCTGGGCGCCCAGGAATACGGCACGCGGCTGGGGCAGGTCAAACGCGGGGGGCGGGTGAGTTTTGAGCCCGCCGGCCCTGGGGTGCTCTTTGATGCGCTGGACCCAGTGGTGCGCAAATGGTACGTGCCCCAGGAACTTTACAACGAATACCGCTGGCGGCAGGGCGAGTACTCCAATTATGCGCGCCAGAACTACCAGCGCTACGTCTCCACCTCGCTCGAAGGCAACTATTTCTACGATGTGTACGGCAACTTCCTAACCCGTGGCTGGCTGGTCTTTGACTGGCGCCAGCAGAATCCCCAGCCCTTTGGCAGTTCCCTGTACAAGGACGGCCGTCTGGGCTCGTGGTTCAACAACGTGGTGATCGCCGCAGACCACAAGGGTCAGTATCACTATGCCCTGACCATCGCCGACCAATTGCGCACCACCCTCACCCCGATGACCTTCGCGAAAACCATTTTTAATGGGGCGCAGCTCGATCTGGTCTCGGACAAGTACTCGGGCACCTTGCTCTTGTCGCGGATCAGCGAGCCCAATTACAGCGGTGGGGGAACCGCCGAGATCGCCGGCCGGCGCACCCACAACACCAATCTGTTGGGCGCCCGCCTGGAGGCCCAGGTGGGGGACTTCGTCAAGGTCGGCGGCACCTTTGTCAATGCCCATCACGCCCAGACCCAGGCCGAGGCTTTTGGCGGTGGCCTGCTCAAGGGCACCCTCACCGGGGTGCAGAACCTCTATCCGGTTTCCTCGATCGAGGTGCTCATCAAGGACGACTCGCCCGAGGACGGCGAGGCGGGCGGGGCGCTATTCGCTGCTGACATTCTGATCTGGGATGTGGAGGGCAAACAAGTGCGCGGCAGCGAAATCGGTTTCCGGCCCCTGGCCGAGGGCGGGTTCCAGCGGCGGGGGTACCTGGCTGCCGAGGGCAACGAGGTGATCAGGCTGACCTACGACTTCTTCGCCCGCACCTACACCGGCCCGGACCCCACCCGCATCCGGCGGGTACAGCTGGAGCTGGTGTTGGCCGACGACTATCTGGTGGAGATGGTTTCGGACCGCCAGACCAATGCCCAGGGCAACGAGGTCGCCTTGGAGGTGGCGCGGGCCAGCGGCAATGTGAAGGATAGCTCTAACCAGCGGGTGCTTGCTTTCGACTACGGTCTGCCCACGGCCAACCAGGTGGCCGGCGTTACCGTGGAGTTGGCCGACCTGGCCGGCTTTGCGGGGTACCTGGAAGTGGACCTCAACCATCGCTATGCCCAGTACCCCAATCCGGGGACCCTCGCGCATCACACCTCCTCCTCCCAGTCGCAGGCCTGGATGCTCAACCTGTCCCGGACCTCCTATCCGTACTTCACCTTCCTCGAAGCCTTTGACATCGCTCCCGATTACAACACGGGGTTGGCAGTGGTCGATGAGCGCGGGGTGGTCGACTACCAGGCCGAGTTCCAGCGCTACGAATTCGTGGAGGACAACGACGACCAGGATCGCCTGCCCGACTGGCGGCGCAAAGGCTGGACCTCGGGGGACCGGGAGGTTTTTCCCGGCTGGGACGAGAACAACGATTTCATCTCCGACTTCAACCAGAACGACAATGAGGCCAGCCCCAATCTGGTCCCCGACTACGAGGAGCCCTTCCTGCGTTTTTACACTGACCGTCCGGAATTTATGTACGGGGTGGACATGAACCACAACGGCACCATCGACCGTTTCGAGAACGACCAGCAGGCGGACTATCCCTACCCGCGGGACCGGAAGGGGTACAATTTGTACGGCGGCGCGTTTCTGGGACCTACCACCCGGCTGATGCTGGGCCGGCAGCGCATCGCACGGGTCGCCGACGCGCGCCACAGCCAGGCCGACTATCTATTATTGACTGCGGACCTCGCCCTCGACCTGGGCCGGGTGCGCCTCTTTCAGGACCTGCGCCAGGTGCGCGACGATATCCGCGAGGATCTGCTCCAGTGGGTGCAGAGCCCCAACACCCGAGGGGAACTGGTGCCTACCCAGGATCTGCTGCCGGCGCCCCATACCTGGATCAATACCACCTATCTGGGTGCCGAGTACACGCCTTTCAACCGGCTGAAGTTGTACCACACCCTCAAGTGGCAACTCTATCACCAGCGCGACACTAGCGAGGAACTGGAAGGGCGGCGGCAGCGCCGCGATTCCTCTTTCCTGGGCCTGATCGAAAAGGCCGAGTACCAGTTGAGGCTGGGGCCCTGCGCCCTGGTGCCGGCCTGGAAGCTGGAGTTCCGCCGGCAGACCCCCCTGCAGGAGCGCCAGGCCAAGCGGCGCGAGTTGAGCCAGCTCTTCCTGCTGAGCGGCAGGATGCCGCTGATGCAGGTGACGGCGCTGGAGGCCGGGGTGGAGTACCATCTCTTTAAGCAGCTGGAAAACCCCATACCGCCCGGTGCCGAGGACGATCTGAAGGAGTTGAGCGCGGTAGTCCAGTTGAGCAATCTTTCCTCGTACCAGGGCTACCGGCTGACGACCTTGCTGGGTTTCGACATCACCCGCCAAAACTTCGAGGTGGAGGCCACCCGCACCCGGACGCGGGGCTTCCTGACTATCTACGCGGGGGTGGAACGGTGAGAGGGTTGCAGAGTGGGGCACTCCGGGCGCACCCCTTTGGCGTTTCCCCAGGCGCGTTGGCAGCGCCCCATACGTTGGGGCGCTGCATTCCCCTCGCTCCCCTCGCTCGCTTCGCTCCGCTACCCGACCACCCAGCCACGCGGACTTCTCTGCCCAACCTCTCCCAGGGAAACGCCGCCGGGGCACTTCCCGGATCGCCCTCCGAGGGGGCTCGCTTTAGCCGTTCCTCCCTCTTCCTCCCTGCCGCCCTTCGGGGGATGCCCCGAAAGCCTTTCCCAGGGGGCTGGTGGGGGGAAAGGGCCGCCGGGTTGGGTGGCGGGGTAGCGGAGCCAGAGCGCGTGAGGGGGAAGGCCCGGGACTGGGGAAAGGCTGTAATGGGCGTCCCCGGAGGGCTCTGAGATGGTTAGGTGCAGCTGGCTGTTTCTCCTGCTGGCGCTGGGCTGCGCGTACAGCAAGGTTCCGGCTGTGGTGGACCCCGGAAATGGCAAAGTACCCGTGGGGCTGGAGGCGGCGATCTGCGAGGCGGTGGGCGCGGTTGATTCGGTGAGCGGGGAGCAGTTGTTGGGTGTGGAGCGGCTGGACGCAGCGGGCAGAGCGATCGTTTCCCTGGAGGGGATCGAGCGCCTGGCCAATCTGCGGCAGCTCTATTTGGGCGACAACCAGGTGCGGGACCTGAAACCTCTGACCGACCTGGCGCAGTTGCAGATTCTAGATCTGTCCGGCAACCAGGTGCAGGACCTGGGGCCACTCTCCCGGTTGGGACAACTGACCCATCTCAACCTCGACAACAATCAGGTCAACGACCTGGGGGCACTGCGCGGCCTGACCCGCCTGCAGGTGCTGAATCTGGAGAACAACCGGGTGGCTGACCTGGGCGCCCTGCGGCTGTTGCGGCAGTTGCACAGCGTGGAGGCTTCGGGCAACCCGCTCAGTTCAGAGGCGGTCAATGCCCTGCGCAACCAGGGGGTGCAGGTGAGTTTCTACCGCCCTGGGATCCGCTTCGTCGATGCCCGGCTAGAGGGGCAGGTGCGCGGCGCGCTGAAGAAACCTTCGGGGGATCTCAGCGAGGAGGATATGCTGGTCATCACCGCGCTGACCGTGACGCAGGGGGTGCGCAGCCTCGACGGCCTGGAGCGCCTGAAGAATCTCGTGAAGCTCTCCATCTTCGCCACCCAGGTAGAAGACCTCAACAGCCTGGGCAAGTTGCTGAAGCTGGAGGATTTGCAGGTCAACAACACCCAGGTAGAGGATCTGTCGCTCCTGGCCCAACTGCTGCGCCTGAAAAGCCTCACTCTCATCAACAACCACATCGCCGACCTGACCCCCCTGGCCGGCCTGCGCCTGCTGGAGCGTCTCAATCTCGACGACAACCAGGTGGCCGACCTGAGCCCGCTGGCGGGCATGAACCGGATGGCGGAGCTGAGCTTTGCCCGCAACTTGGTCAGCCAGCTGCAGCCCCTGGTGCGCATGCGCCGGCTCGAGGTATTACATCTGTCCGGCAACCAGGTGCAGGACCTCAGCCCCCTGCAGAATCTGTCGGCGCTGAACGAGTTGGATTTTTCCGCCAATCAGGTGGTTGACCTGACCCCGCTGGGCGGCCTGGGCGGCCTGGGCGTGCTCTACTTCAGCCAGAACCAGGTGGCGGACCTGACCCCATTGGCCGGGCTGGCCGACCTGCTCCGCCTGCGCTGCGACGCCAACTTGGTGCAGGACTTGGTGCCGCTGCTGGGCCTGACCAAACTCAAGTCCGTGGACTTGAGAAAGAATCCGCTCAGCCCGCAGGCCATCGCCGAGCAGGTGCCGGCTCTCGAAGCGCGAAACGTGCGGGTCCAACGATGAGGAGCTGGCTGCTGCTCTGCCTGCTCTTCAGTCCGGCGCTAGCCACCGAAAGGCTGGTGGTGGGCAGGGGCGGACTGCCCTGGCCCGAGGTCCAGGAGAGTTCGGGCTTTGTCCAGGTGAACGCCGATTCGCTGTGGATCTGGCCGGCGGCCCCCGGCGAGAACCTCAGCCCGGGTGCGCTGGCCCGTGGTGGCGGCATCCACGCCGTGGTAGTAGAGGAGGGCATACCCAGGGTGGTGGAGTCGCCGGATCTGGCCCGCCTGCTGGACGGGGATGAGGGCACGGCCTTTGACCCCGACCAGTTGGGATTAAGCCGCCAGCTCGAGCTTTACATCGACCTGGGCGGGGTCTTCCGCCTGAGCCGGGTGCGTCTCTTCCCGCGCCTGGACAGCAGCCATCGCCAGCGTTTCCCCCAGGCCTTCACCCTGGGCCTGGAAGCCGGCATCGACGCGTATTTCGCCCAGCTCTTCAGACTGGTCTTTTTCCGGGAGGGCCCGCCGATGACCGAACCGACCACCGCGTTGAGCGGCTTTAGTTATACGCCGCTGCTAAACTATACCGCGGTAAAGCCCAACGAGAAAAGTGTGTTGGACTGGCCGGGCACCCAGCAGGTAACCGGTCTCCGCCAGGCCCGTTTCCTGCGCCTGAAGAATGGGCTAAACCTTCCCTGGGAACTGGCCGAGCTGGAGCTGTACAGCGATGGCACCACTCCCGAAGGGGAGTTCGTCTCCAAGCCGCTGCTGGCCGGGAACGATGCGGTCTGGGGGCAGGTCAGTTACGAGGGCGGGGATCTGAGCCAGTTGCCGGTGGTACTCCAGGTGCGCACCGGCTCGGACGAAGATCCTTTGCACTACTTCATCCTGGTGGGGGAACGCGAGGTGCAGGTCAGCCGCGAGGCCTGGGAGGTGATCGAGAGTATCGAGGGAGCGGCGGTCAAGGGGCCGGTGCGTCCCAATCCGGGGTGGAGCACCTGGCAGACGGTGGAGGAGGGGATCGTGCGCACCAATGGCCCCAGCTCCTATCTGCAGTTCCGCTTGCGCCTGTTGCAGCCGGGGGTGAAGGTCGAGAGATTGATCTTTGAGTACGACACGCGACCCATGGTCCACGCCCTGGGGGCCGAGATCAGTCCACTCTTGGTGCCGGCCGGAGTGGAAACGGCCTTTACCCTGTCAGCGGTGCTGGACCTCAGAAATGGGGACACCGGGTTGCGCTATTTACAGATTCTCACTCCGGCCGAGTTGAGCGCGGTGGACAGCGTGTGGGTGGATGGGCACCCGGTGGTTTACACGGTTGGGGCGCAGCCGGGCAAGGGGTTCACCCTCAATCTGTGGGAACGGCTCTTGCAGGACGGCAACCTGGTCCAGATCTACTTCCGCGCCCGGGTCTTTGCCGACGGCACCCCTTTCTCCCTGCGCGGCCTGGACCGGCGGCTGAGCGCCGGTGCCATCGATACGGCCTATCAGTACGCTCGGGAGCAAGACATCGACCCTGCCTCCCTGGGGGCCGGGCTGGTGGTGCGCTTGAGCACCGTGGAAAACCCGGTGCTGGCCCCGCTGCGGCCGCAAGCCGCGTTTTTCACCCCCAACGGGGACGGACACAATGACTTTTTCGCCCTCGAGTACGATCTGCTCAAGCTGACCCGGCCGGCGCCGGTGAGTTTCAGTGTCTACGACCTGGCCGGCCGCCGGTGGCGCCAGGGCCAGGGACAGGAAGAGAGCGGGGGTTTTGTGCGTCTGTGGGATGGCCGGGATGAATACGGCCGGCTGGTGGCTCCAGGTCTGTACCTATACCAGTTGGAGGTGCAGGCCGATTTACACACCGAGCGCCGGCAGGGGGTGGTGGGGGTGGGGTACTAAATTGAGCGGCGGAAGCTAGGGAAGTAGGAATACCCCTCCAGCGAGATCACCTCACCCGCCTCGGCCCAGGGCAATCCCAATTCCGAAAATAGCGCCCGCTCCTGGCAGGCCCGCTGCACCACCTCGCCCATGCCCTCGACGGTGATCGCCTGGTTCTTCGGATTGACCCGGCGCAGGGCAGCGGGCAACTCGCGGATGGGGGAGGACTCGAAGGTGCCGCAGACGCACAGGGTCTGGCTGCGGGTCAGGATGAGGGGACAGGCCAGGTGGTCCCGGTGGCCGGCCACCACCTCGGCCAGGTCGTGCAGTACTTCTGGTTCGCCCTGATGGGGATGGCTTTCAGTGCGGCCGTCAGGCCAATGAAGGGTGAACCCTCCGTGGTAATCCAGTTCGGCGCGGCCCAAGGTCCCGGCCACTTCAAAAACGGGATCGAAGCGCTGGTCGCTGCAATGGCTGACGGCGAAAAAGACCTCCACTCCCTCGGCAGAGCGCATGCGGAACACGGCGGTGTCCGCCGATTCGATGGGGTTGGCGCGGTAGAGTTCGGCCTGCAGGGTGTGGGGAACCAGTGCGGTGCTGGGCTGATCGCTGCCCAGATAACAGAGCGCGTTGACCGCGTGGGCCAGGGCGTTGTTGTGCGGGCTGTCCAGGGCCCAGGCATCACCCACCCCCAGGCGTCCGGCCCAGTTGTTGCGCCCGTAATAGGCCGGGTCGCGCGGCCAGCCGCCGCAGGCTTTGATCCACTGGATCTTCCCCAACCTCCCCTGGCAAACCAACTCCTTGAGCTGTTTTGCCTCTGGCCGGTACAGATGCTGGTAGCCCACGGCGCAGTGCCGGCCAGCCTTTTGCCGGGCGGCTTCCATGGCGTCGAAATCCTGGATAGAGCCGGCGGCTGGTTTTTCGACCAGCACGTGGCAGCCCGCTTCCAGGGCCATTATTGTCATCGGGCGGTGCAGGGGGATGCCGGTGGGGATGCAGACGATCTCCAGTTGGCCGCGTAGGCGGGCCAGCATTTCCCGCAGCGAAACAAAGACCTGCACGCCTCGCCCCTGCAGGGCCGCCAGGTCAGCGGCGTAGAGTTCCTGGTCGGCGGGCATGGCCACCTGGGCTACCTGGCGACCGAGGCCGGCTTCCTCCACCTGGGCGACATAACGGCGGTGGGTCTGGGCAAAGCCGCCCATGCCGACGACTCCGATCCGGGGTATTTCCATGGCTTGCTCCTGATTGAGAGTGGACACGGGGTCAGATCTTCACCAGAAAACACTGGATGGTATCCCCGGCCTGTTTGTCGCCAAAGGCCTGCTTGACCTTGCGCTCCACGGGGATGGAGGTGAGTTCCTGGGCCTGGGCCACGTCGGGGTGGTGGCGCAGGACCGCGGAAATCAGCACCTCGCCGACCTGGGTTGCCGATGGCACACCACCCTGCGGCCCCTAGGTGAGTTCGCTGTAGGAGACCAGGGCCGATCCCTCCTCGGGGACCTGGGGAATTTTGCGCTGCCGTGTTTCCAGCGACTTGAGATAGGCCACGGCAAAGTGGATGCCTTCGAGCGGGGAGTCGAAGCCGATGACCGCTGATTCGCCTC
>SICG01000095.1 GCA_009691525.1 Candidatus Latescibacterota bacterium
GGCTATGTTCTCGTTGAGGCGCATCTTCTCGCATCAGCGTCAGCTAGGGCGCAACAAATGCCCATTCGTCGTCGCTGACGTCACTGGGATAGGGCTTATAGGTCATATCCTCAAGCTACACAATAGCTAAAGTCCATAACAGGCTCTAGGCTAGAGGTCTTGAAATCCTCGCCGCCGGCCTGGTCCCGGACCCGCAGACGCCAGATTCCGGGTCTGGCAGGCACTTCCCAATGACCGGGGCCTGGGCGGGTATGGGCGGCCAATTCGGGTTGCCATTGCCGGCCATCTGCAAACCAGGACAGTTCCAGGTTTAGCTCGGTGTCGTCGGGGTCTGCCACCTGGGCCTGGACCTTGAGGATAATACCGGCGGGATGCAGCTCGAAATCGGCGATGCGCGGCAATTCGTCCACCTGCACCTGGAGCCGCGCCTGGGCGATGTTGCCGGCGGCGTCCTCGGCTTGGGCCATCAATTCGTGAGGGCCTTTGGCCAGGCCGCGCAGCAAGCCGTCGGCAGTGGGCGGCAGGTCGTAAAATTCTAGACGGTTGCCCGGCAGGCGGAAGAGGGTGAAGAAGGCCCCGCTGCCGCCTGCAAAGTTGAGGCGGAGGCGGTCGAGGAAAACCTGGTGGCCGTCGGTATAGGAGACTCGGGCATAGGTGGAGGTGACCTGGGGCACGCCGTCCACATACAGGCGGAGGCGGTACGGAGCCAGCCGGTTGGGGGCCGCGTCAGCCAGGTCGTGGAGTTGGGCACTGACCCCGAAAGAGCCGGCAACGATCAGGGTGTCTGCGGCCTCGTAGTTGCTGGCCGCAGGCCGCAGCGCTACGCAGACCGGTTGATGGCGGCCATCGACCTGGCTCTCCAGGCCCATCGGCACCAGGGCCAGGCGCTCGAAGACCGGGGCGAGGGTGTCTTCCACCTGGAAGCCGTGCAGCAGGGGATTGAGCGGGATATTGTCCGCATCGCGCAAATCCATATGAAGATGGGGCGGGCCGATGCCGCTGTCGCCGCTCCAGGCCACCAGTTGGCCACGGGCGATGGGGACTTCGCCGGGCTGGAATTCGAGGTCTACGGAATAGGCCTGTTTTTCTCGCTGAGCCCGGACCACACGCGCGGCGATGAGAGGGGCAAATCCCTGGAGGTGCGCGTAGACCAGGATGCGGCCATCGGGCAGCTTTTGGTACAGGGACCGGCCATATCCCCAGGGCGAGGTGCGCACCTTCCAGAGGTACCCGGCAGCCGGGGCATGTACCTCAAAGCCGGTCTTGCCCTGGGTTTTTAGGTCGATGCCGGCGTGAAAGGCGGCAGGGCGGGTTTCGCCAAAGGTCGAAGACAGGGCGTGCTCCAGGGCCAGGGGCCAGGCGAACTCCACCTCGGCCCCGGCACTACAAGGCACCAGGGCCCAGCCCAGCAGATAGGTGCAGCGGCGGATCAGGGTGCGGGGGACTGGTACACGCACAGCTGGATCTCGTCGGGGGTCACAGTGATGAAGTGGTGGGGCTCTTCGGTCCAGGCGCCGGTGTTGAGGTAGCGCACCTCTCCTTCGTGCAGATCCATGGCCGAGTGGGTGTGGCCGCAGGTTACCGCGGCAAAGCCCTGGGCGCGGGCCACTCGCAGGGCTTTGCGGGCCACATGCTGGTTGAGGACGCGGTAGAGCAGCCCCCATTTTTTGGCGTACTGGGCCACGTGGACGTCGGGATAGCCGAGTTTGACGCGCAGCCGGTGCACGATCTTAAAAAATCTCTTGAAGAGTTGATGGCGGGGCATGACCTCGTCGAGGTCGTCGCCGTGTACGATAAGCAGGCGTTGGCCGATGGTCCAGTGGCGGACAAACTGGATCCGGCCGGTATCCCCCAGGGCAAGGTCATCGTCGTGGTTGCCATGGACCCAGATCAGGGAGCGCTGCTGCGATTCGGCGATCAGGCACTGGAGCACGGCCTGGTGTTCCGGGCCCAGGGCTTGACCGGGATCATCGATGATATCGCCGTTGAGGATCAGCGGTGCGGTTGCCGGCAGGGTGGCCAGCCAGGCGAGAAAGGGGCGATGATGGCAGTACGGGGAACCCAGGTGCAGGTCGCTGACGATGAAGGTCGGTGAACCCCCCGGGGTTTCTTGCAGAGGCTGAAGGGTGGGCCTAGAATTTGGTTGAGGGTCGGTCATCAAAATGAATTAAACCATAAGTGAGAAAATGCGCAAAGAAGACCTCACCGCCGCTGAAGAGACCCGCCTGGAAGCACTGCTGGCCTATCTGGAGCAGCTGCTGCCCGAAGCTGAAGGGCTGGCTTTCCGCCATGCGGCCCGGGAACTGCCTCCTCCCACTCTGCGCCTCAATCCACTGCGGCCGCAGCCGGGCGGCTTGCGCGATTGGTTGCAGGAGCGGGGCGAGCCGGTGCCCTGGTGCCCGCAGAGTTTTACCTTGATCGATTCAGAACAGCACCTGGGCCGCACCCTTGAACACGCCTTGGGGGCCTTCTACCTGCAGGCCAAGGCCCCTTCGCTGGCGGTGGAGGTGCTGGATCCCCAGCCCGGCGAGCGGGTCCTGGACCTAGCGGCTGCCCCAGGAGGCAAGGCCACCCAGATTGCCGCCCGCCTGGGCAATACCGGGCTGCTGGTGGCCAACGAGCCGGTGCCTGGCCGTATGCCCTCGCTGGTGGGCAACCTGGAGCGCTGCGGGGTTGCCAACGTGGTGCTGAGCCGGGCCGCTGGCGCCATGCTGGCCCGCTATTTCCACAACTACTTCGACCGGGTGTTGCTCGACGCGCCCTGCAGTGGCGACGGGGTCCTGTGCAAGGATACCCGGATGTTGAGTTTCTGGTCGCTCGAGGGCGCCAGTCACAAGGCCCAGCAGCAGAAGGGGCTGTTGCGGGCCGCCTTTCACATGCTGCGCCCTGGGGGATTATTGGTGTACTCGACTTGCTCCCTGAGCCTGGAGGAAAATGAGGAGGTGCTCGCCGCGCTGGTGCGGCGCTATCCGGGCCAGGTCGAGGTGCTGCCAGTGGAGGGCCTGGAGCGGGTCCCGCTACCGGCCGCGGTGGCCGCGCGTTATGCCCCCGATTTTGCGCTGATGGCGCGGGTCTGGCCGCATCTGCATCACACCGAGGGGGCTTTTGTGGCCAAGGTGCGCAAGTTGCAGGCCACGGTCTGGGACGTGGTGGAGGGGGACGCTGCCGAATGGGAGGAGGCCGGCAGCGAGACAGAGGCCGAGCCGGTGCGCGCGGCCCTGGAGGGGCGGTGGGGCGTCGATTTTGCCGTGCCTAAAGGGCAGCGGGTGGTGCTGGACGGGCGTTATCTGGCCATGGAACCGCAGGCTGCCGCCGGATTGCGGGCACAGTACCCCTACTTTTTGCGGGCCGGCCTGCACCTGGCCCGCCGCCAGCAGGCGCACTACTACCTGTCCCAGGGCGCGGTGGCCCTGTGGGGAGACCGGATGCAGGGGCGGCGCGTGACGCTGGACTGGTCCCAGGTGCAGACTCTGTTTCGGGGCGAGGTGGCAGTGTTTGACCCGCCGGTATCGCAGCGGGGCGAGGTGCTCTGCAGCTTTGGTGACTGGACAATCTGCTGGGGGTTGGTCGAGGAGCAGGGGCACCGGCTGCGGGGCATGGTGCCCAAGTGGGCGCGCAACCCGAATCTGGAGCGGTTGCTCTGAGGTGGTGGGGTACTGGGCGCGTCGGGCAGCGGCCCACTTCAGCCTTTCGCCAGGCGCGTCCCGCCGCACCCCAACGTATGGGGTGCGGCGCAAAAAGCGCTGCCCTCCCCCAAGACCCTTCCCCCGCAACGCCCCATACGTTGGGGCGTTGCGCCACGTGGACTTCCCTACCGCACCGCTCCCCGCGAAAGGCCTCCGGGGTCATCACCTCGCCGCTTGGCGTGGTGGCAAATTCCCGGTGGCAGACCTTTAGCGGAAAGTTTTTCATCCCCTTCCTGCAAGTTTTTCCCCCCTCTTCGACATCCAAAAATCCACAGATCTAGATCTTGTGGCATGGTTCGGTTAGGGTACAAGATCAAGCGATGAATTTCACAAAAAAAGACATGGGACCACATCGTTTTTTGTGATTCGATCATGATTTTAAGAATAGGATTATAAAAGAGTTGCAAGATGAGAAGAAAATCCTGGCACGCAAGTTGCGATAGGGTAAAGCGCACCCGCCGCCCTCCTTGCCCGAGGCAAAAAAATGGGGCGATGTTTCTCCTGCTCGCGTCTGTCTCTCCTCTCACAGACGGCATCGAGAGCAGCGCCTTGAGGCGGGTCATCTTGGGATCCGGGGGCAGGACCTCCCCTCCAAAACTGTCTGTCCTCCTCGTGCAGACAGCGCTTCCGGATCCCTTGATTATTTATTGGGCGTGTGTGTCGGTGGGGCCGGTCCAGCTGGGGAAGAGTTGGTGCGGGATGTGGAGGAGGTTGCAGATGCGGCCGGCGATGAAGTCGCCTAGGTCGTCGAAGGTTTTGGGCTGCTGGTAAAAGGCCGGCATGGCCGGCAACACGATGGCCCCGGCTTCGGCCACAGCGACCAAGTTGCGCAGCTGGATCAGATTGAGGGGGGTTTCCCGGACCACCAGGATCAGGGGCCGGCGCTCCTTGAGGGTCACGTCTGCGGCCCGCTCGATGAGATTGCTCGACGCCCCGCAGGCGATGCCCGACAGGGTTTTGGTCGAACAGGGCACCACCACCATACCCTCGGTGGAACCCGAACCGCTGGCCAGGGCACTGGTCAGGTCCCCCACGCCATACTCGCGCAATTCCCCCGCCCTGACGTCCTCTCCGTACAAACGCGCCAAAAATTCGAGCAGGGATTCTTTTTCCGGCTGCCAGCCCAATTCCTCGCACAACAGATAACGCCCGTAGCGAGAGAGCACCGCGTGTACTAGGTGCCCCCCGCAGAGCAGGGCCCGCAGCAGCCGGCCCGCGTACAGGGCACCGCTGGCCCCGGTGACGGCGACCACCAGTTCTTTGCGGCTCACCGCCCCGCTCCGGCGGCCAGGGCCTCTTGGCCGGCCTTGAGGGTCTGGATGATGGCGTCCACATCGTAGACGCAGCCGCCCCAGGTGCCCCCGCTCACGTTCTGCAGCGCTGCCCACAGGCGGGTGGCGTCTGGCAGGTGCTCCTCGGGGGCCAGGTCCGGGCGCAGGGGTCGGCGTTCCAGCACGCGCGTCCCCTCCTCGGCGCCGAATTCCCGGCTACCTTCCCCGACCAGATTCACCGTGCCTTTGAGGTTCTCCCGGTCGACGGTGATCTCGATCAGGTCCCCGTCCACCAACTTGCCGATGGGACCGCCGGCCAGGGCCTCGGGGCTCATGTGGCCCAGGCAGGCGCCGGTGGAGAACCCCGAGAAGCGGGCGTCGGTGAGCACGGCCACTCGTTTGCCGTAGTCGAGGTACTTGAGGGCGGTGGTGATCTGGGCGATCTCTTCCATGCCGGTGCCCATGGGGCCGCAGCTGAGCAGCACCATCACGTCGCCAGGCTGGATGGCTTGGGCTTTGAGCGCGGTGATGGCGGCCTTTTCGGTGGTGAAGACCTTGGCCGGTCCCTGGTGGCGGTAGACTCCGTCGGCGTCCACCACCGAAGGATCGATGGAGGTGGCCTTGACCACCGAGCCCTCGGGGGCCAGGTTGCCCTGGGGGAAACAGACGGTGCTGGTCAGGCCCTTGCGGCGGGCCTGCTCAGGGGCGAGGATGACCCGGTCGGGGGAGACTCCATCGAGTTCTTCGAGCTTGCTGCGGAAGGCCTGCCGCCGCTCGGAGCCCTCCCACCAGTCGAGGTTCTCGCCCAGGGTGCGGCCGGTAGCGGTGAGGGCCTCTTCCTTGAGCAGCCCGAGGCGGCGCAGATGCAGCATGACCTCGGGCACGCCGCCGGCGAGGAAGGCGCGCACGGTCACATGGTACTCGGGGCCGTTGGGCAGCACGTCCACCAGGCGCGGCACCTGGCGGTTGATGTGATCCCAGTCTTCCACGGTGGGGCGCGGCCGGCCAGCGGCATGGGCAATGGCGGGTATGTGCAGGATGAGGTTGGTGGAGCCGCCAAAGGCGGCGTGAGTGACCATGGCGTTGTGGAAGGCGGCGTCGGTGAGGATGTCGTTGGAGCTGATGCCGGCCTGATCGAGGGCCATCAGGGCGCGGGCCGAGCGCCGGGCCATCTCGCGCCAGACCGCTTCGCCCGAGGGGGCCAGGGCGGAGTGGGGCAGGGCCAGGCCCAGGGCTTCGGCCACCACCTGAGAGGTGGCAGCAGTGCCCAGGAACTGACAGCCTCCGCCGCCGGTGGCACAGGCCCGGCAGCCCAGGTCATTGACCTCGTCGATACTCAGTTCGCCGTGGGCCAGGCGCACGCCCACGGACTGGATCTTGCCGGCGTCCTCGCCGTTCACCGGGGGCAGGGTTACGCCGCCGGGCACGATGACCACCGGCAACTGGCGCGCCTCGGCCAGGGCCAGCATCATCGCCGGCATGCCTTTGTCGCAGGTGGCGATGCCCATCACCCCCCGCCGGGTGGGCAGGGAGCGGATGAGCCGGCCCAGCACGGTGGCCGCGTCGTTGCGGTAGGCCAGACTGTCGAACATGCCCGTCGTGCCCTGGGTGCGGCCGTCGCAGGGATCGGAGCAATAGGCGGCAAAGGGGATGCCGCCCAGGCGGTGGAGTTCGTGGGAAGCCTCTTCCATCAGCAATCCCACTTCCCAATGGCCGGTGTGGTAGCCCAGGGCGATGGGGGTACCATCCGGGGCGCGGATGCCGCCCTGGGTGCTGAGGATGAGGTACTCGCGGCGGCCCAATTCGGCCGGATTCCAACCCATGCCGGCGTTCTGACTGTAGCCAAAGAGGTGGCCGCTGGGCCAGTTGAGCACCTGCTCGATCTGCAGCGTCAGCTTGCCGGTGGGGCCGGGGGCTTTGGTGCGGATCTGATAGATGGAGGGATCATCGGATTCGACGATGTGCAGGAAGGGATCGGTGGTCTGGGTCATCGGGAGACTCCTTAATCACAGCCACAGCACGGCCTCACCCAGGATCAGGAGGTCGGCCAGGGTGAAGATGAAGTACACGGCGCTGATAATGCCGTTCATGGTGAAAAAGGCCATGTTCAGTTTGGACAGATCATCGGTCCGGACCAGGCGGTGTTCGTAGAGCAGGAGCCCGCCGATTACCCCCAGGCCGACGGTGTAGAGGGTGTTGAGCGCCATCAACTCGCCCAGGAGGAACAAGAGCAGGACCGCGAGCAGGTGGAGCAGGCGCGCCAGTTTCAGGGAGCGGCGGATGCCGAAACGCACGGGAATGGAAAAGAGGCCGGCGCCCCGGTCGTGGTCGTAGTCCTGGCAGGCGTAGATGATGTCGAAGCCAGCCACCCAGGCCAGGACCGCCAGGCCCAGGATCACCGGGGGCAGATCGAAGTGACCGGTCACGGCGATCCAGGCGCCCAGGGGCGCCCCAGCCAGGCTCAGGCCCAGGAAGAGGTGGGAGGTCCAGGTGAATCGTTTGGTCAGGGAGTAGAAGAAGAGGATGGCCAGAGCCAGAGGCGACAGGTAGAAGCAGAGGGGATTGAGTTGGTGGGCGGCCAGGATCAGCAGCCCGGAGGACAGGAGGACGAAGAGGCCCACTGCCAGGGGGGTCACCACCCCGCGCGGCAATTCGCGGTTGCGGGTGCGCGGATTGGCCGCGTCGAGGTGGCGGTCGGCCAGGCGATTGAAACCCATGGCCGCGCTGCGGGCCGCCACCATGGCCAGGGCGATCCAGCCCACCTGCGCTGGGCGCAGACCGCTGCGGGTGGCGGCCAGGGCCGCGCCGCTGAGGGCAAAGGGCAGGGCGAAGAGGCTGTGGGAAAATTTGATCATGCGGCCGTAGGTGAGCACCGCACTCAACGGGTTCATATAGTACCCCCCTACGGATCGGTCGACTCGTAAAACCGCAATTCGGGCACGGCTTGGATCTGGCCGTGTACCTGGGCCAGGCGGTAGTACTCGCGCAGGCCGGCCAGTTCGGCCTCTCCCAGTTCAAAATGCATGTGCTGTTCCAGATACCGCTGGTAGAAGGCTGCCTCGCCGCCGTGCTGCGCGGCGTGCTCCCGGGCGATGGCGGGGATGCGCTGCAGGCCCTCCTCCTTGGCCCGGACCAGCGCCGCGGCCAGATGCGGGGGCAGGGCCTCTAGCCGGCCAGCCCAGAAGGCGAAGACAAAGGGCAAGTCGGTCAGTTCGAGCCACATCTGCCCTAGATCGAGACTGGGGCGATGGCGCTGGCTGAAAACCGGGTCGCCGATGAGCAGGGCCGCGTCGGCCTGAGCCAACATCAGATCCAGGTCGGGAGGGGTCTCGATGAATTCGGGATCAAGGTGGTATTTCTCGCGCAGCAGGATACGCAGCAGGGCGGCCGAGGCGCGGGAACTCTGGTCCAGGGCCACCCGCCGGAGTTGGCTCATTTCTTTTTGGGAGAAGAGTCGCACGCTGAGCACCTCGCCCCGGCAGGCCAGCGAGACGCCGGGAACAATAGAGTAAGGCTCGGGGCTGCGGGCGTACTCGATGGCGGGGATGAGTCCCAGGTCCACCCGGCCGGCCCTCAACTCGTCGGCGCAGACTGCCGGCACAGCGTAGCTGAGGGCGAAGGGCGTGTCTGCCCCTTCCAGGGCGACAGTGAGGGGGCGGGTGTTGAGGAAACTCACCGCCCCCAGGCGGACCTTCATGCGCTTGCGGCCACGGCTAGAGCCGCAGGTCGGGGAGGGGTGGCGACGAGCTGGTAGCGGGTGTTGCGCCGGCGCACTTGGTATCCAGCGTCGCGGATCAACTCCTGCATACGCGCCAGGTTCATCTGCCCGGTGTGGCTGGTGCCGGCGGCGCTGACCACGTTTTCTTCGAGCATGGTGCTGCCAAAATCGTCGATCCCGTACCCCAGGCTGAGCTGGGCGATCTTGGGCCCCTGGGTCACCCAGGAAGCCTGGAAGTGGGAGAAGTTGTCGAGGAAGAGCCGGGCCACGGCCACGGTGCGCAGGTGGTCGAAGCCGGTGGCCTTGCGCCCTTGCCAACGCTGTGGGTCAGCGCCCAGACCGGTGTGGTCTGGCTGAAAGTTCCAGGTGATGAAGGCGGTGAAGCCGCCGGTCTGGTCCTGCAATTGGCGCAAGAGGTGCAGGTGCTGGAGCCGGTGCTCAGTGGTCTCCACATGCCCGTACATCATGGTGGCGGTGGTGCGCATGCCTAGGCCGTGGGCCAGGCGGTGTACCTCCAGCCATTCCTGGGTGCGGTCCTTGCGGAAGCCGATGATATCGCGCACCCCGTCGTCGAGGATCTCGGCCCCGGCTCCGGGGATGGAATCCAGGCCGGCCTGGCGCAGCCGGGCGATGGTTTCGGCCAACGAGAGCCGGGAAAGGTGGGCGATATAGATGATTTCGGTGGCGGACAGGCAGTGGAGCTGGACCATGGGGTAGTGGTCGCGGATAGCGCTCAGCAATTCTTCGTAGTAGTCGAGCCGCAGTTTGGGATTTAGCCCGCCCTGCATCAGCAGCTCGCAGGACTTGGGCTCCTCGCCGCCAAAGGCCACCAACTCGTCGATCTTGGCGAAGATCTGCTCGCGGGATAACACATACCCCTCGGACGAGCCTGGTTTGCGGTAGAAGGCGCAGAAGTCGCACTTCACCCAGCAGACATTGGTGTAGTTGATGTTGCGGCCCACGTTGTAGGTGACCACTGGCTCGGGGTGCAGGCGCCGGCGGGTGTGGTCGGCCAGCAGGCCCAATTCGGCCAGATTGGGATGGGCCCAGAGGCGGCGGGCATCCTCCAGGTTGAGGCGCTCGCAACGGTAGACCTTTTCGGCGATATCGTCGATCATGCGACCTGGGCAACGGCAGGTTGCGAAGGGGTGACGGTGTTGTAGAGGCTGTCCCGTTCCACCGGCACCCGGCCGGCTTCGGCGATACGTGCCATCAGGTCCTGATGGGTGAGCCGCTGCTGGGTCTCCGCGAAGGCTTTGCGCGTGATCTCGTAGTCCATGATCGTACCGTCCAGATCGTCAGCCCCGTACCACAGGGCCACCTGGGAGACCTCGATGGTGTTCATGATCCAGAAGGTCTTGATATGCGGGAAGTTGTCCAGCATCAGCCGGGCCACGGCGATCTCCTTGAGGTCCAGGCAGCCCGAGGGCCCGGGCAGATGTTCCAACTCAGTGCGCTCGGGGTGGAAGGAGAGCGGAATATAGGCCAGAAAGCCGCCGGTCTCGTCCTGCACCTCGCGCAGCCGGCAGAGGTGGTAGACCTTCTCCTCGGTGTTCTCGATGTGGCCGTAAAGCATGGTGGCGTTGGAGGGCAGGCCGGCCCGATGCGCGGCCGCGGCGATGCGCAGCCACT
Organism: Candidatus Latescibacterota bacterium; assembly: GCA_009691525.1. Taxonomy (GTDB): domain Bacteria; phylum Latescibacterota; class UBA2968; order UBA8231; family UBA8231; genus SICG01. The sequence continues at coordinate 10,308 of SICG01000095.1, forward strand.
CCTCGGAGTCGCTCTTGGTCCAGAACAGGTCCCCCTGCACCCGGTCGCTGAAGACCTCGGCCCCGCCCCCGGGCAGGGATTCGAGGCCGGCGGCCTTCAGGTCGAGCAGCACTTCTTCGAGCGGCTTCTTGGCGATGCGCTGGATCTGAGCCATTTCGATCATGGTGAAGGCCTTGAGCCGGGCCTGGGGCCTGGCCTCCTTCATCGCCCGCAGCACCTCCAGGTAATAGGAATAGGGCAACTTGGGGTTGACGCCGCCCACCATGTGGATCTCGGTGATGGGCACGTGCAAGTACTGACGGACCCTCTCCTGGACCTGCTCCGGGGAGAGCACGTACCCGCGTTCGTCCTTGGCCTTCACATAGAAGGAGCAGAACTTGCAGAGCTTGTTGCAGACGTTGGTGTAGTTGATGTGCTGGTTGCGCACGTAGTAGGTGCAATCGCCGTGCAGGCGCTGGCGGACAAGGTTGGCCAGGTAACCTATGGCCGGCAACTGGGTACAGGCATAGAGTTGCAAGCCATCGTCGGCGCTGAGGCGTTCGCCGGCCAGTACCTTGTGATGGATGGCACCCAGGCCCGCTTTTTCTAGGGATTCACCATGGACAAAAGACATGACCTGATAATATCAAACCCCCTCTTCCCCGTCAATCGGGACGCCCTCTGGCTTGAAGCCCTGGTACAGGGCGCAGACACCCAGGGTGAAGGAGGTGTGCACATTGACGACAAAGCCGGCCCCATCCAGCAATTCGAGAAAGGCGCTCCCCTGCGGAAAGGTGCCCACCGAGGCCGGCAGGTACGCGTAGGCCTGGCGTTGGCCCGAGACCAGGCCGCCGACCAGGGGCAGGATGCGGGTGAAGTAGAAGCGGTAGAGTTGCCGGAAGAGCGGGGTCTCCGGCTCGGAGAAATCGAGGATCAGCAGCTCCCCCCCGGGCCGGAGCACCCGCCAGGCCTCGGCCAGGCCGGTGGGGATGTGGCCGAAGTTGCGCACCCCGAAGGCGGCGATGACCAGGTCGAAGCTGCGGTCGCGGAAGGGCAGGTTTTCGGCGTCGCCGCCCAGGAGCTGCACCGGGACGGGGGGAATGCGGCGGCCCAACTTGGCCGCCCCCAGGCGCAGCATGTCGACGGCCACATCCACGCCCACCACCCGCTGGGGATGTTTGCGGGTGGCGGCCAGGGCAAAATCAGCGGTGCCGGTGGCCAGGTCGAGGATCTGCTGCGGCGCCTGGCAGCGCACCCGGTTTAGTGCGCGGCGGCGCCAGTACAGATCCATCCCCCCGCTGAGCAGGTGGTTGAGCAGATCGTAGCGCCGGGCGATGGCGTTGAACATCTGCTGGATACGCTGTTTGCGGGCGATTATGTTATCTTTAGACTCCATGCGGATGCCCTTGATGGAACAACTTTCTACCTATATCCCCTCCTTGGTCGCCAGTCTCACCGAAGGCATCGCCGTGCTCGACGAACAGGCCGGTATCCAGGTTTTCAATCCAGCCCTGGTGGAGATGCTGGGCCTGCCTGGGGCAGAGGCCGGCCCCCTGGAAGAGTTCCTGGGGGGGGGTGAACTGGGCCAACTGGCACGCCAGGCCCTGGCCGGTGAACTGGTCTGGGATCAGGATATCCAGTACCGCAAACCCGCTGGCCAGACCTGCTGGCTGCGGGTCAATACCCGCCGGTTGACCGACCGGGCCGGCCGTCCGTCCTGGGTACTGCTGACCCTCAAGGAGATCTCGGAACTGAAGCGGGCCGAGCGCGATCTGTGGCAGGTAGAAAAGATGAGTGCCCTCGGGCGCCTGGCTGCTTCAGTAGCGCATGAGGTGCGCAACCCACTCAGCGCCATCGACATCCAACTGCAGCTCCTCCAGGAGGAACTGGGCGGTGCCGGCGGTGAGGCGGCCACGCGGGTGAACCGGCGCCTGACCATCGCCCGCACCGAGATGCGCCGGCTCGAGGGCATTGTGCAGAATTTCCTGCGTTTCTCCCGTCCCCCGGCCCTGTACCTCCAGCCGGTGCAGCCCAACGATCTGCTGCGGCACTTGTTCTCCCTGGTCGAACCCGAGGCGCGCGAACACGGCATCGCCCTGGTCCTCGATCTGGAGGAGCCGCTGCCGGCCATCAGCGCCGACGAGAATCTGCTGAGCCAGGCGTTGCTCAACGTCCTCATCAACGCCTTCCAGGCCCCGGGGGCGGCACCCCGGGTCATTCTACAGTCGCGCCTGGATCGCGTCAAGGGCCAAATCTTGTTGCAGGTAGCCGACAACGGTCGCGGCATCCCTCCCGCCGACCTGGAGCGGGTCCTCGAATTCTATTACACCACCAAAGCCGAGGGCACCGGGCTGGGACTGTCCATCGCCCAGCGCATCGTGCACCAGCACGGGGGCACCCTGGAGGTAGCCAGCCAGGAGGGCGCCGGCACCTTGGTGTCGATCCGGCTATGGCTGGAAAAAGGTGCCACTCCGATGCCGCTGTCCGTCGGCAGGCAGGAGCGGGATTGACGATGGCCAAGAGACCGGTGCGCCTGCTGATCGCCGATGACGAAGTCTTCATCAGGGAAGGGTTGCAGGAAGCACTGCAGCAGCCCGGCTTCACCATCGACACGGCCAAGGATGGCCATGAGGCGCGCGACTTGCTGCAGCGGCAGACGTATCACCTGGTGATCACCGATCTGCGTATGCCCGGGCTGGGCGGGATGGAGTTGCTCGGCGAGATTCGCGATTGTCACCCCGACGCCCAGACCATCATCCTCACCGCCTACGGCAGTGTCACCACCGCGGTGGAGGCGATGAAGAAGGGGGCCTTCGATTTTATCACCAAGCCGGTGGACCTGGTCCACCTGCGCCTGCTAGTGGACCGGGCCATCGACCGCCTCGAGTTGTTATCGGAGAACCGCAAGTTGCACCACCGCCTGGAGAACCAGGATGCCTTTCGCAAGCTGGTGCGGCGCAGCCCGGCCATGCAGGCCGCCGCCGAAACCATCAAGCAGGTAGCCCAGTCGGAGGTGCCGGTGCTGCTGCGGGGGGAGACTGGGGTGGGCAAGGAACTGATCGCCCGGGCCGTACACGAGCGCAGTAAGCGCCGAGCGGGCCCCTTTGTGGCGGTCAACTGCGGGGGATTCACCGCCGAGTTGTTTGCCAGCGAACTCTTCGGCCATGCCCGCGGGGCCTTCACCGGCGCCCATGCCGCCCGCCCGGGCCGCTTTGCCCTGGCCGAGGGGGGTACCCTCTTTCTCGACGAGATCGGCGAGGTGCCGCTCAAGAACCAGGTGGAATTGCTGCGGGCCCTGGAGGCCAAGGAGTACCAACCGCTGGGCGACACCCGGGTCCACGCCGCGGATGTGCGGATCATTGCCGCCACCAACCGCGATCTGGAGGCCGGCGTCCAGGGCGGTATTTTCCGCGAGGATCTCTACTACCGCCTCAACGTGGTGCCCATCGACGTGCCGCCATTGCGCCAGCGGCGCGAGGACATCTCACTGCTGGCAGAGATGTTTCTCGACGAAGTCTGCCGGGTCCATGAACAGCCGCGCAAGCAACTCAGTGCCGAGGCCATGACCTTGCTGCTCAATCACTCCTGGCCCGGCAATGTGCGCGAGTTGCGCAATCTCATTCAGCGGCTGGTGGTCACCTGTCGGGATAAAAATATCCGTCCTGAGCAGATCTCCACCTTGCTGGGGGCGGTGGAGCGCGAGGCGATCCACTTCACGGTCAATCTGGGGGTTTCCATCGAGGAGGTGGAGGCGGCCCTGATTCGCCAGACGCTGGAGCGGATCACCGCCAATCGCCGCCAGGCAGCCGCCATTCTGGGCATCAGTGTGCGATCGCTGCAGTACAAGATTAAGCAGTACAATATGTTTGATGTGAAATCAGGCCCAGACGAGTAGTGGGGGATGCATCCCGAAGGATTGGCGCAGGGAAAGGCGGAACGTCACGCGGCGATCTTGGCAGTAATGTGCGTGCAGCGCTCTTCTACCGGATAGGCCAGAGCCCTAGGGCGATACCCAACAGTCCCAATTTTACTTTCCACGGTTGGAGGATCGATCAGGAAATGAGTCGGTCATGCGCAACGTGATTCCCGTGATTCGGCGCGCCGTGGCTACCTTCTGCCTCGGTGTGATGTGCGTGGTCACAGCCGCCCATGCGCAAGCATTGCAGTTCGAGGACTACGGCAAACCCTTCATCCGCAACTACCCCCTCGTAGAATACCAGGCGCGGAACCAGAACTGGGCGATCGCCCAGGACCACAGAGGCGTCATGTATTTTGGCAACAACAGTGGCGTCCTCGAGTTCAATGGGGTTACCTGGAGGCTGATTCCCAGTCCCACCAAGGGGTCGATTCGTTCGTTGGCCGTGGACAGCGCTGGAACGGTGTTCGTCGGCACCATGTCGGAATTCGGCTACCTGGCGCCAGACTCCCTGGGCCTGATGCGCTACGTCTCCCTGGCTGCAAAACTCGACCCGCGGGAAAGGAACTTTGCCCGGGTGTACAGCATCCACGTGCTGCCCGATGGCATTTACTTTGGGAGCGATGAAGGACTGTTCAGGTACCGCCAAGGAGCCTTCACGATCTGGCGACCCGACCACGCTTTCGGCTCCTCTTTCGTTGTGCACGGCAACCTCTACACGCAGGAAAGCGGCAGAGGGCTTTTCAAGGTCTTGGGCGACTCGCTTCACCTGGTCGAGGGGGCGGCATTTTTCGCCAATACGGCCATCTATGTCATGCTTCCCTACGACGGCAAGCAGGCTCTCCTGGGTACCTCGGACGGCCTCTTCCTCTATGATGAGGATGCGCACCAGGCGACCAAATACCGCGCCAACGACCGCCTGGAGGCCTTTCTCGCCGAGAAAGGCCTCCAGGCGGTCTTGCCCTGCCCGGCGATCGATTTGCGTTTTCAACCGGCGACTATGGTATCGTCGTCTTCAACAAGCGCGGGGAGACCCTCAATTGGTTCACCGCCCAAAGCGGCCTGCAGGATGAGCAGGTCAACGATCTCTTCTACAAGGAAACCACCGGTGAACTGTGGGCGGCCTTGAGTGACGGGATCTCCATGATCGAGGTCGATGCGCCGATCCGCAGTTGGGACCAGACATCGGGATTGAGGGGCACGATCACGGATGTTGCCGTTCGTCCCTCCGGAAATGGGCCCGGCACCCCTATGTAGCGACCAATTCCGGGGTCTTCTTGATGGAGCGCGGCATCTTCGAAGCCGTCCGGCCGATCGACAGCCAGTCCTGGGCCTTGAGCACCTTCTTACCCCCTCACGGCGGCGGTCCCCTCATCCTGGCGGCGACCAACAACGGGGTATACCAGCTCAACGACAACAAGGCGGTTCTGATCAAGGAAACGGATGCGCGCTATTTGCTCGCGTCCAAGGCAGACCCCGCGCGGGTGTATGTCGCCTCAATGGATGGACTGTCGAGCATCCGCTATGTAGACGGTCGCTGGCGGGATCAGGGCGCCATCCAGGGCCTCACCAAACAGATCGACTACCTCGCAGAGGATGGCGGAGGGAATCTGTGGGCTGCCGAGCGGTACGGCACCCTGGTCAGACTCCACAGTCAGCAGATCACCCGTTTTGACACCTCATCGGGTCTGCCCCATCTGGATCACCTCTCGATCTATTCGTTGGCGAACGGCCTGGTCTTCAACACCGCCTTGGGTCACTACAGGTTCGATAGCACCCAACAGCGGTTCATCCCCGATAGCAGGTACGGGGGTCGGGCGTCATTGGTGGAGGATCCCCATGGAAACATCTGGATGGGCAGGTACGGAACTCAGAAGGCCCTGGACATCCTGCTCAAGCACGCCGACGGTTCCTACGAGGCAGACAGCGTTTCGCTAAAGCGGTTCGACCAGATCCCCGAGGTCTCGGTCATCCTTCCCCAATCCGACGGCGTCGCCTGGATCGGGGCGGGCAAGGTCCTGTTTCGCTACGACTACCGCCGCAAGGTGGAACACCCCGAACCTTACCAGGCCATGGTCCGCAGGGTTGCGGCTGGCAGGGATTCCGCCATCTACTATGGAACCAAGGCCGAAGGTGCCGGCGAAACGCCCGCGTTGCCCTACCGGAGCAACTCGCTTCAGTTCGACTTCGCCGCCCCCTATTTCATTCACGCGGAGGGAACGCAATTCAGCCATCTCCTGGAAGGCTATGACCCGACCTAGTCGACCTGGGTCAATGAATCGCGTGCCAGGTACACCAACCTGGCTGAAGGCATTTACACCTTCAAGGTGAAGGCGAGGAACATCAACGGGACTGAGAGCGCCATCGCGGCCTACAGTTTTGAGATCCTGCCGCCCTGGTATCGCACCTATTATGCGTACTTCGGGTACCTCGTCCTGTTTGCGGTTGTCCTGTTTCTCGGCATACGGCTCAATACGAGGCGTCTGCAGGCCGCGAAAACCAGTCTGGAAGGGATTGTTCGGGAAAGAACGGCGGAGATCAGCGAGCAAAAAGATCTGATACTGGAACAAAATCAGCAGTTGAGGGCGTTGCTCAAGGAGAAGGAGATGCTCATCAGGGAGGTGCACCACCGGGTCAAGAATAACCTGGCGGTGGTCTCGAGCATGCTCAGCCTGCAGACGATGCAGATCGAGGAAGAGAAATACCGCAATTTGTTTCAGGACAGCCAGAGCCGTATCCGGACGGTTGCCCTGATCCACGAGAAGCTGTACCGCGCCCAGGAACTGGGGAAGATCGTGCTGCCTGAGTACATCCCCGATCTAGCCCAAAGGATCTTCGATTCCCAGCGACCCGACAACGCCCGCGTGGAGCTGAAGGTCCGGGTCGACGACGTGACGCTGGAGGCGGATCCGGCGATTCACTGCGGGCT
>SICG01000096.1 GCA_009691525.1 Candidatus Latescibacterota bacterium
CCGTTGGGATTGCGCAGGGCCGACAGCCGCGCCAGGGCACCCGGGCGCCGTCCAGCGAGCGGCCAACCCGCTCCGTCTGGGAGGTACACTCCACCGCCCGTCGTTCCAACTCACTGTGGGCCCGCAGCAACAAGATCTGCTGCCGGCGCAGGTTCAGGTGAGTCTGGATCCGGGCCAGCACCTCGTAGATCTGGAAGGGCTTGGTGATGTAGTCCACCCCGCCGGCGGCAAAGGCCTTGAGCTTGTCGGCGGCCTTCCCCATGGGCGCTGACGAAAATGACCGGGATATCGCGGGCTCGGGCGTCGGCTTTGAGCCGGCGGCACAGCTCGTACCCATCCATCTCCGGCATGCTCACATCCAGCAGTACCAGATCGGGCAGGTGCGCCTGGACCTGTTCCAGGGCCTGGGCACCGCTGGCAGCGCTGCGCGCCAGGTACCCGTGTTTGGCCAGAATGTTGCCCACCAGATCGAGCACGGGTCCCTGGTCGTCGACGACCAGGATCTCGCCCTTGGTAGCAGCTGGTTTTTCCATAAGCCCTTGTCCCTTCCCCGGAACAATCAGGTCCGGTCGTTCTGCTCCTCGCGCATCTCCCAGCCGCTTTTGAACAAGGGCAGGAAGTAAGCGGGCGAATAGGGATGTTTGCGGCACTCTTCCATGTTGAGATCGATGCCCAGCCCCGGGGCATCGGACACCTCGATGTACCCGTCCTTCACCGGATAGTGCTGGCCAGTGGTCAGTTCCTTCTCCCACTCGACGTTGAACTCGTCGAAGATCTCCTGGATGAAGTAGTTGGGGGTGCAGGCGGCCAGCTGCATACAGATGGCGGTGCACACCGGCCCCTGGGCCTGGTGGGGCGCCACCACCGCGTAGTGGGCGTCGGCCATGGCGCAGATCTGGCGAGTGGCCCACAGGCCGCCGCAGGCCAGAGGCTCGGGCTGGAGGATGTGCACCACGTCGTGTTTGAGCAGCTCGGCAAAGGCGTACTGGGTGTGTAGGCTCTCGCCGGTGGCGATGGGCACCGGGGATTCCTTGGCCACCTGGATGAGAGCGTCGATCTTGTGGTGGGGTGTGGGCTCCTCGAACCAGGTGGGATTGTATGGCTCCATCTTGCGGGCGAACTTGAGCGCCGTCGAGGTGCTGAAGCGGCAGTGGCCCTCCACCAGCACGTCGACGCTGGGGCCCACCGCATCGCGCACCGCGGCGATGATGTCGATGGCCAGGGCCTCGTCATCTAAGTCGGTGATCTGGTACGCCGAGCCAAAGGGATCGAACTTGAGCGCCGTGTACCCGCGCTTGACCACCTCCTTGGCCTTCTCGTGGAAACTTTCCGGGGTGCGCGGGCCGCGGTACCACCCGTTGGCGTAGGCCCGCACCTTCTGGCGCATCTGGCCGCCCAGCATCTTGTAGATGGGTATTCCCAGGGTCTTGCCCATGATGTCCCAGCAGGCCACCTCGATGGCGGAGACCGCGTGTTTGTGTAGTTGGCCGCCGTCCCCGTACATATCGCGGTACATGCGCTGGGTGATGAGTTCGGGTTGGAAGGGGTCGAGCCCCTTGTACATGGGGGCCAGTTCGTGGATGGCGGCTTCTACGGTTTTGCAAAAGCCGTTGCTGGTGGCCTCGGAGATGCCGTACACCCCCTCATCGGTGTGTACGCGGACAAAAAGCCAGTTCTTCCAGGGGTTGCCGACGATGATAGTCTCTGCATGGGTGATACGCATGACTGAAAATCCTCCCCGTCTAGAGCTGTGCTCAAATCCCGCCTAAAGATAGGAGTTGGGGGGTTGCCGGCCAACCCACATATCCGGCCTTTGGCAGGTGCACCTTTTTTGTTATGCTAGGCAGCACCATTCCCCACTAAAAAGAAAGCCCTCATGACCAACCGGACCTTCTTCGCCGCCAATGGTTTCGTCAATCTAGGCAAGGTGCTCACCGATGAGGAGGTGGGCCAATTTCTCGAACTCTTCGACGAGGACCGCCGGCGCTGCCCCAACTTCTGGCGGCCGTACGGGTACCACCAGATGGCCAACTACGATCCCCTGGTGAGCAGCCCCCAGATTGACGGGCTGATCCGCCACCCGCAACTTTTGCCCCGCATCGAGGAGCTGATGGGCGGGGCGGTGTGTTTCGGCGAGATCGGCCTGCGCCTGATGCCCGCCTACCAGGGCGCCCTCCACCAGCAATGGCACCGCGACAAGCCCCACTGGATGGAGCATCCGTTGCGCATGGACTATATCCAATTGATGGTCTACCTGAGCGAGGTGGATGAGGGCTCCCACTGCTTCTCCCTCTCGCCCGAGTCCCTGGCCGATCCAGTGCTAGAAGACAAGGAAGCGCAACTGGCGCGCGGGGGCCAGTACCACCTGCAGGGCCCGGCCGGCACCTGCGCCCTCTTTAATGTATCCGTGCTGCACACCGCCACCACCCGCCCCACCCCGGCCGGCCGCGAGCGCAAAACCGCCCAGATCTACTACGGCCACCGCCATCGCCCGTACCTGGCCAACGACTCGGCCATCCCGGCCACCCTCTGGCGCGACCACCCAGACCCGGAGACCCGCGCCTTCTACGGGGTGCTCAACGAGCGCACCCGCCTGTGGTTGGCCGCCTTTCCCGGCAAAGCCGGCTGAAGAAGGGACTGCCCATGACCTGGACCCGGATGCTGTTGGGCCCGCTGACCGGCCTGTGCCTGGCGGCCCATCCCCTGCTGGCGAGAAAACCCGTGGTCGGCGCAGACCTCCCGCCCTGGAATGCCGTGGGCCGCTACACCCATGCCCCCATCGAGGAGAGTTCGGGGCTGGTGGTCAGCTACCAGTACCCCGGCGTGTACTGGACCCTCAACGATTCGGGCAATGCGCCGGTGCTCTATGCCACCCGTCTCGACGGCACCCTGATCGGCGAGTTTGCGGTGCAGGGGGCCGAGAACAGTGATTGGGAAGCCCTCTCCCTAGACGACCAGGGCCAATTGTGGATCGGGGAGATCGGCAACAACAGCCGCCGCCGCGACGACCTCATGGTTTACGTGGTGGCCGAGCCCAATCCCTTCGCCGAGGGGACCGTGCAGGTGGCAGCCCAGTACCCTTATCGCTATCCGGCCGAGAACGTCGACGCCGAGGGCATGTTTATCGCTGGCGGCCTGCCCTACATCTTTTCCAAGGAACAGGACCGCGCCGTGCTCTATCGCTTTCCCGCCCTGCGCCCCGATGAACAGATGGTGCTGGAACGGGTGGGGGAAGCGCGGGAGGCCCAACGAGTCACCGACGCCGCCCTGAGCCGCGACGGGCAACGCCTGGCCCTGTGTACCTACGACCGGGTGTGGATCTACGAGGGGAACGCGGCGGACCCGGCAGCCCTCATCGCCGCCAAACCCTGGAGCCTGGCCCACGACTTTGCCGTCGAGGCCAATGCCTTCGAGGGTTACGACCTGGTGCTCACCAGCGAGGAGCGCAGCATCTACCGGCTGCCGCAGTGGTGGTACGAGCGCCAGTTGGCCCTGCCGCCCCAAAAACTGGAATCCGCCCTGGACCGACTCGAAAGCACTGCCGCCCGGCAGGGGCGGTTCCGGGTACAGCCCTACACCGAGGCCGGCCTGGAGATCGGTGGGGCCCAGCTCTTGCTGGAGGGCGCCGGCCCAGGGGCGCAGCTGAGCCAGATCCTTGACTTTTCCCGGGCCGACCGCTACGCCTTCACCCTGGCTCTGACCCAGGGACCCGCGTACGGGACGGTGGAGCTGCTGGTGGACGGCCAGCCCCTGGGCCAGGCGCACGACTGCCGCGCCGCCGAATCCGCTGCCGGCGTGCTGGTGGATTTCGGTGCCCGCACCCTGACCCAGGGCCGGCACGAGCTGGCCCTACGCCTCGCGGGTGATGCACTGCAGGCCGGGCTGGCCGGGTACCTGATCCGCTCCGCCGCCCCCTTCGCCACCCAGTATCAGGTGTTGGGCCCCTTTGCCAAAGCCGCCGACTGGGATATCGACGCCCCTCTGCCCCCCGAGCAGGACCTGGGCCTGGGCAAGAGCTTCGCAGGAGCTGCCGGCTCCATCTCCTGGCAACGGCTCGATGCCGACACCTCTGGATGGGTGGACTTTCTCAGCGCCCTTCCCAACACCCCCTCCACGGCTGTGGCCTATGCCCTGACCTATGTGTTCACCCCGAAGCCCTGCAACACCACGCTGTTAGTGGGCAGCGACGACCAGGTGGCCGTCTGGGTCAACGGTACCCAGGTACACCGCCACAATGTGGCGCGCGGTGCCGTCCCCGACGAGGATGTGGCATCCTGTGAATTGCAGGCCGGCTGGAACCAGGTGCTCTGCAAGGTGGGCCAGAACGGCGGCGACTGGGGATTGTATTTGAGATTTGCAGATCCAGAAGGAAATTTCAATTACTCTGCCGATGGACACTGAGCAGAGCGAACAGCCAGGAGCCAAGCAAGCGGCGGGGAGATGACTCTGGAGGACTTTACTGGGGGAGTGGAGGGCGGGAAAGGGCCTGCGGGTTGGGTGGGGCGTCGGTGGCAGGCCCAGGCATCGGGAAAGGTCGGAATGGGTCATTCCCCGACGCGCAGCCAACGCCCGGGGAAAACCCGGAGCGGGTCAATCCCCGACGCGATCAACTGCTAGCACATCGGAACCTCGATTCTGCCCGACTCCTCGTCAAAACACAACTGGCCGGCCCGCACGATGCGCTCCTTCTGGGGCCGCGTCAGTTGTTTGAAGCGGTACTCGACCTTGAGCGCCAGCGAGCGGCTGCCGATCTCCTGGGAGAAGACCAGAGCTGCCGGCTGATGGGCGCGCAGGTACCTGGCTGCTTTGGGCCCCTGGCGCAGGTGCTCGGCAAAACGCCGCTCCACGTCGGTGCTCACCCCGGCATACAGATGCCGGTCGATCGTGCGGACCACGTACAGGCACCAAACCAACGTTTCACCTCCCTCCCTGCTCCCAATTTAGCAACCCCTCCGACGCCCTGCCAAGCCACCTCAACTCGCGCCCGCTCTTGACATTTTTTACCCCCTGCGATTGGTTCTCTCTCCACTTGACATGGTTAGAGTTGTTGCGATTCGTACCTGAAGGGGAGACCGCTCCCACCTCCTGCTCCAGTGATGCATCCATAATTGGGTCAGGATAACCGCGCCGCCATCCCCCTGCTCTAGAGGAGAATACGTGTTCTTTGTTTTATAGCCGCCTCTGCCAGAATAAGCAGCCCCTGGCAATCGCCCTGGTCCTGCTCTGCTTCCTGCTGCCTGCCGGGCTGTGGGCCGCCGAAGCACGGCCCATGCAGGCCGTGCGCCTCAACGGTGCCGCGCTCCGCATCGACGGGATACTGGACGAAGAGGCCTGGGCCACGGCACCGCACTTCACCGGCTTCACCCAGCGCGAGCCCGACGAAGGCCAGCCGGCCACTGAGGAGACCTCGGTGCAGTGGGTCTACGACGACGAGGCGCTCTACATCGGCATCACTGCCTTGGACCGCCAGCCGGAGAAGATCGCCGCCCGCCTGGCCCGCCGCGACCAGTGGACCGAAGCCGACGCGGTGCAGGTGTCGATCGACGCCCACCACGACCATCAGACCGCCTATTTCTTTGAGCTCAACGCCGCCGGCTCCCAGCGCGACGGGATCGTCACCAACGACGGCCAGGGCTGGAACCCCTGGGATTACACTTGGAACGGGGTGTGGGAGGCGCGCCAGAGCCGCAGCGCCCAGGGCTGGTGCGCCGAGTTCCGCATCCCCTTCCACGTCCTGCGCTTCAGTCCCCAGGAGCACTACGTCTGGGGCCTCAACGTGACCCGCTACCTCAGCCGTCGGAAAGAAAAAAGCCTGTGGGTCATGGTGCCCAGCAGCCAGAGCGGCTGGGTCTCGCACTTCGCCCACCTGGAAGGCATCACCGCCATCACACCTGCTCGCGCCGTGGAGGTGCTGCCCTACGCGGTGGGGCGCTCCACCTTTGCCGACGAGGACGACCAGTTCGCCAACCTGGGGGGGGGCGACCTGCGCTACAGCGTCAGTTCGGGCATCTCGCTCAACGCCACCCTCAACCCGGACTTCGGGCAGGTGGAGGCCGACCCGGCCCAACTCAACCTGTCGGTCTTCGAAAACTTCCAGGAGGAGCGGCGGCCCTTCTTCGTCGAGGGCGCCCAGAATTTCCAGACGCCCATCCAGCTCTTCTACTCGCGGCGCATCGGCAGGCAGCCCGGCCACTTCGAGGTACCAAACGGCTACGAGGTGACCGACCAGTCCGACTTCACCACCATCCTGGGGGCGGCCAAACTCACCGGCAAGACCCATCACCAGACCTCCTTCGGAGTGTTGAGCGCGGTGAGCGCCGACGAACACGCCGACCTGGACAGCGCCTACACTGACCCGCTGACCGGAGAGGGGAAAACCGCCTACCGCCGTTTCCTGTTCGAGCCGCACACCCACTTCCTGGTGGGACGGGTCAAGCAGGACCTGTTCACCGGGACTTCGCATGTAGGCCTGATCGCCACGGCCCTGGACCGACGCCAGGGCAAAGACGCCTTTTCGGGCGGGGCCGACTGGAACCTCAAGTGGCGAAAAAATGCCTACGAATTTTGGGGACAGGCGGCCTTCAGCCAGGCGGCCGACGAGGACGGAAAGCGCCAGCGCGGCCTGGCCAATATAATGGTCCTGGGCAAACGCAACGGCTGGCTGCGCGGGGAGCTGTGGTGGGAGTCCTTCTCAAAAGGGTTCGAAGTCAACGACCTGGGTTTCCAGTGGCGCAACAATTACGCCCAGTCCTGGCTGTGGCTCCAGGCGCGCCAGGACAAACCCTGGGGGATCTTCCGCAACAACGTATTCGAGTGCGGGCGCTGGGGCATGTGGAACCTGAACGGGACTTCCCTGGAGCGGGGACTGTTCTCAGAGACCCGGAATCAATTCAGGAACTACTGGACGATCGAGGTTGAACTCTTCCACCGCTTCCGCGGCTGCGACGACCTGGACACCCGGGGCGGGCCCCTCATCGCCCAGCCAGCGCGCACCAGCCTTCAGCTGAAAGTCGGCAGCGACGACCGCAAGGCGCTGAGCGCTTTCTTCGAGGGCGAGTGGGGCAGTGATAGCGCCGGCGGCAACTGGAGCGAGCTGGGGGCCGGGCTCACCCTGCGCCCTTCGTCACGCCTTGAACTGACCTGGCGGCCGGGATACAACCGCTTCTTCAACAAAGCTCAATGGCTGGAGAACGAGGATGCCGACGGCGATGGGGAGGACGACCGTTTTGTCTACGGGGAGTTGCGCAGCCGCACCCTGAATCTGACCACTCGGGCCAGCCTGATCTTCTCCCGCGACCTGAGCCTGGAGTTCTACCTGCAACCCTTCATCAGCTCGGGAGACTACCAGAACTTCAAGGAGCTGGCGCGCTCCAAGTCCTACGCGTTCATCCCACACACCGCCCCGGAGGACAACCCGAATTTCCACCAGCGCTCCCTGCAGAGCAACGCGGTGCTGCGCTGGGAGTACCGGCCGGGCAGCACCCTGTACCTGGTCTGGTCGCAGGCCCGCGACCACGAGACCGAGGTGCCCCGCTTCCGGCCCTGGGGCGACTTGAGCCGCAGCTTCACCGACCAGGGGTCGAACATCTTCCTGCTCAAACTCAACTACTGGCTCAGCCTCTAGCCAGCAGCTCAGTTCACCATCTGCATGAGCCGCTGGGTCATGGAGCCTTCCTGGGTGAGGGCATAGATGATGATGTTCACCGCCATCTGGATCTGGCGGGTCGCGTCGGCGGCCTCGGCCAGTGCGGTGGCGCTGTCCCAGCCCCAACCCTGGCCGGGGGCGACGGCTGCCAGCCGGCCTTTGACAAAATAGCCGATCAAGTAGTTCCACGAGGTCATGCCGAACTTGCCCTGGGCGGAACCGGTGAGCACCCCGGAGGTCATGCCGCCTTTGATGTCGAAGAAGGCGGTGAAGATGGGGTGATTCTCAGGCAACCTTTCGCTCCAGAAATCCCGCCCATTCACCAACCCGCCGTACTTCTCCAGCGCCTCGCCCCAGACCCCGCCGAACACAAACCCTCCAGCGATCAGGTACTTGGCCAAGTGCTCCATCTCGCTCTCGTTGGGCGCTCCCTGCGGGATGATGATAGGCACTTCCATCAGCCGCTCATCGTCGAAGGCGATACTGCCGATGAAGTCGGCCTGCAGCCCGGTGTACGAGTTTACCGCGTCGCGCAGCGCATCGATGGTGCGCACGTTTACCGTTCCCCAACCTGCGCTGCCGGCCGACACCGCGCTGGCCGACATCACCTGGGCGAACTTGACGAAGCCCTTGAGCGCCTGCCGATCCTTGGAGTCCTGGATCACCATCGCCCGGTACCGGCCGGTGTCCATGCTGTTGACGTCTAACATCTCCAGCGCCATGTCGATCTTGTTCTCCACCGTGCGCGAGGCATTCATGCTCTGCGCCCCCAACCCCATCTCCAGACCCATCGCCGCCCGCGGGCCGCCATCCATTTGCCTGGGCAGACCGATGGCGCTCACCCCGCTGCCCTGACCGGCGATCAACCCGCGGGTATCGAAGGCGGCGGCCCTCACCTGGTCCATACGCGCTGCCGACACCTGCATCTCGCGCCGCACCATCTGGCGCTTGGGCTGGGGCACCTTGCGTAATTCCAGCGGTTTGGCCAGCAGGGGATCGCGGCGGGTGAAGAACTTCACCTTGGCCGGTTCGGCCGCCTGCCCTTCCTCGGTCCGGGTGACGGTGGTCACCCCGACGATCAGGCCCAGGTGGATGGCGATGGCGATTCCGAGCGACCACCAATACCAGCGGCGCAGCCGCCGGAACATGGAATCGACTTCCTGCTCGGCAGCAATCACTACAGGCAAACCAGCGCTCATAAACCTTTCCTCCTCCGAGTTCCGGGAGATTGGCAGAAACAACGCCCTACTGTATCTTGTCTAGAATTTATAAAAACTAAAATCCACCAGAAGATCCAACCCACCCATCCCGTGTCCAGCGACCAGCCTGTCCCGGTGTCCATTCAGCGCCTGTTGGATGTCTACCCCTCTTTTGCGCTGCTGGCCGGTCTGCGCCTGGAGGTGTTCACCCGTCTCAAGGGGGGCCCGCTGAGCGCTGCCCAGATGGCAGTGGCTCTGGGGATTGAACCGGAGCGGCTGCAGGTGTTGCTCTACGCCCTGGCCGCAGCGGGCCTGCTGGAGGTGCGCGGCGCCGATCTCTTCGCCAACACCGCCGAGGCCGGACGCCTGCTGGTCAAGGGCAACCCCCATTATCTGGGCGGCACCCATGCCCTCTGGGCGCAATTGTGGGAAGCGGGCCTGCGCACTGCCGACTCCCTCCGCGCCCCCCTGGCCAAGCACGACCCTGCCGCCATGCCGCCGGCAGAGCTGGCAGCATTTATCGAGGGATTACATCCGGATGCGCTGGAGACGGGCGCCGCACTGGCGCTGCGGCCCGAATGGGCCGGCTGCCGCGCCCTGCTGGACGTGGGCGGAGGCTCGGGAGGCATGAGCATCGCCCTGTGCCGGGCGCACCCCAACCTGTGCGCCACCGTGGTAGAATTACCCACAGTGGCACCCCTCACCCAGCGCTTTGTGGGCGAAGCCGGTCTGGTCAAACGGGTGGAGATTCGGGCCGCTGATCTGCTCTCCCAACCTCTGGAGGGAGGATTCGATGCGGCAGTACTCAAGGCCTTCCTGCAAACCCTTTCCCCCTCCCAGGCTCGCCAGGCCTTGGCCAAGGTAGCTGCCGCCCTCTGCCCAGGTGCCAGGATCTATATCCTCGGCCAGGGCATCCTCGACGACTCGCGCCTCTCCCCCCCAGAGGCGGCGTGTTTCAATATCGTCTTCCTCAGCCTGTACCCCGAAGGCCGGGCCTACACCGAGAGCGAGTACCGCGCCTGGCTGGAGGGGGTCGGTTTCGCCGAAGTGGAGCGCCACGCCCTGGCCGATAGCAGCCTGATGATCACCGCCCGCAAGAAGTGAGGAGGGCGGGGAATGACCCCGGAGCGGATTTCGGTCCTCCAAGGGGCGCAGGATTGCGCCCCGGAGGACAGACCTCGGAGCCGGCCAGGGATGGCCGGCGAGAATGAGCGGAGGGGTTGTTCCCCGCCCTCCCCCTACCTCACCACCGCGTATTCTGATAGGTCGCCGGCAGGCGCAGGGGTATCCCGCCCACAAAATCAACGCGCTTGCCCGTCTCGAAGGCCCGGTACATGGCCAGGCCCAGCGCCACGTTTTTCTCGCCGTTGAGCGGGCTGTTCTCCGGCTCGCCGCCCTCTTCCACCGCCCGCAGCAGGTCGCACAGCTCCAGATAGTAGGCCGAGGTGTTCTCGCATTCCACCAGCCGCTTCTCCTGAAAGTCGTGGCGATAATGCTCCACCGGCCCGCCCCAGGAGGTGAAGCGCAGCGCTCCCTCAGTGCCAGCCAGCCAGTACCCCATGCTCGGCAGGGCCACGGTGCCGCCGGTGCGCAGGGTCACCAATGCGCCGGACTCGAAACGCACCAGGGCCTGGGTGATCTGCGGGCTGAGCAGCCCGGCGTATTCCTGGTTCCCGGCGATCTGGCAGTCCACCGCCGCCACCTCGCCAAAGACCGCGCGGGTGAAGTCCATCTCGTGGATGAAACCCTCCAGCACCGCCCCCCCGGTATTGCGGGTCTGGGAGCGCCAGGTATCGCCGGTATGGGCCTCGGCGGCCGGGCGCAGCCGGGCAGTACCCATGCGGTCGATGCTGCCCGACACCGGCGCCCCGATGGCCCCCTCTGTTACCAGGCGCCGGCAGGCGAGGAAAGCCCCCCAGAAACGCAGAGAATGCCCCACCGCCAACTTGACCCCGGCCCGGGTGCAGGCCGCAGCCATACGCCGGCACTCTTTGAGGTTGAGGGCCATGGGTTTTTCGCAGAGCACGTGTTTGCCGGCCCGCGCCGCCCGGACCACCAGGTCGGGGTGGCTGGGCGTGGGGGTGGCGATGACGATCAGGTTGATTTCCTCGCTACCGAAAAGTTCGTCCAGTTCGGCCACGGCCCGCCCGCCCGCCTCGGCGGCCCGCTGGACCGCTGCCTGGGGCGACAGGTCGTAGGTGAGGGCAACGCGGCAGTCGGCGTGTTGGGCCACGGCCTGGACCCAGGTGCCGGCGATGCCGCCGCAGCCGATGAGACCAATGCGGTATTTCATCTGTGCTCCTATCTTGTTGATCAGAGGGGTGCGCCTTATTTTGTCACCAGCACAAAATACGCGGCCCTTCCGCCCCCTGCCAAGCCGTTTCCCAAAGACCCGTGGATATTCCCAAGGATTTGCCCGACCTAGATCAACTGCTGGCCATCTACGACCAGGCCGCCCAGGATTTGCTCAAGGTGGCGCTTTCGGATGGCCATTTCGCCGGCTGGAAACCAGAGGTCTTGGCCTGGCCTGCCAGCGGCACGGTGGCCCAGCCCTTGGGCCTGGAGGGGCTGCGCCAACGAGCGGTCCTGATCTCCACCATCTACGAAGGCATCCCCCCCCGCCGCGACAGTCGGCTGGCCGAAGCCTACCAGCGCTACCAGCGGGCCCTGCCCCTCTACCATCAGGCCAATTGCGTGTACCTGCAACTGCGCCGCCAATTCCTGGCACGCGGGGCGGGCACTGAGCGCGACTTCCTCCAACTCTACCAGGCCATCTACCTCGAAGCTCTGGGCCGCGAGAACCCCTTTCCGCTGGATACAGGGGAAGCGGCCCTGGTCCAGGTAGGCGTGGCCCGCGCCCCTCTGGCCCATGGTCAGGCCGTGGCCGAGAAGCTGCAGAAGGAAAGGGAGGTGGACGACCCCAGGTTAGAGGGGATCTACCGTTGTGAGCGCAACGACCTGACCTCTCAACAACCCCTGCGCCAGGCCCTGCGCCAGTTGGCCGAGGAAGTGGTCGACTTCCTGGCTGCCGGCGAACACCTGGCCATCCGCTACAATACGTTTAGCAATTTCATCTGGCTGGGCATCGCCATCTGGAAGGTGATCACCGAGGTCGAGCTGCTGGCGGTGGCCCTGGAGGGCCGGGTACGCCGAGCCTGGTCCGACAAACTCCGCTTCTACACCCGCCTGGGCCAGGGCATGTTGCTCAAGTTCCTCCAGGCCCACCAGGAGGACCCGGCCCAGATCAAACCCAAGGAATACTGGTACGGGCAGCAGTACAGCTATCTGACCCGCGACATGATCGACCTGACAGCTGAACTGGTCAAGGGGGCCAACCGCCTGCGCCGGCAGGCCGGTTCAGGCTTTGAGCTGCCCGCGGTGGAACTGCCCTCCCTGCTGCGCAACCAGGTCAGCGGCCGTTTCCTCGAATACCCCCACGTAGGGCCCACGGCCAAACTCCCGGCCTGGCAGCGGTACTGGCGGCTCTTGCGCTGGATCGGGGTCTTCCGTCAGGCCGGGCGCCGCAAGCAGCAAATCCACCGGGCCGGCCTGGAGGAACAGGTGCGCCTGGAGGCGGCCTGGCAGAACAACACCGAATGGGGGGTGCGCAGCCTCGCGCTCTTTGGGGTGAAGGTCCGGGTGCTGATCGACCCCCACTTTGCCGCGGTGGCCAAAGAGCTGGAGCTGGCCAAGGGCGGGCACAAAATCGTCTTCTTCCCCACCCACCAGAGCCTGCTGGACCATCCGGTCATGTACCAGGTGCTCGACTCTCCCGAGCTGATGGCGGCCATGGGCTGGGAAAAACCCGTGCCCTGCACCCAACTGGCCCGCGCCCGGCTCATGGAGCCGGCCTCCTTCAAGATCGGCAAGCGCCGTTTCTCCCTCATCGGCCTGGACGCGCAGCAGGCCGACCGGTTGTTGGAGGAAGTGGACGGCTACGTGATCATGGAACACTCGCAGGACACCGGCAGCCCCACCCAGCGCTTCGCCAAGCTGCTGGAGAAAAGGCCCGGAGTGGTGTACGGGGCCGGCACCACTGCGGCCTTTGCCCTGCAGTGCCTGCCCATCCAGCACGGCCTCTTCGCCCAATTGCCCCAGGACATCGTCATCATCCCCATGGCCTTCCGCGGCATCCACGCCCTGTGGCCCAAATGCCCCAAGGGCAACCTCGATCTCAGCCCCGGCCTGGTGGAAGTAATGATCTCGCCGCCCATGTTGGGCGAGACCACCCTGCTGCCGCGCAAGCGGGCCCTGCGCACCCAGCTGGAGCCGGCCACCCTCTTCCAGGCCGTACATATCGCCACCTTGTTGAACCCTGAACCACGGTAGGGGCAGGTTATGACCTACCCTTCAGATTTCCTGATACTTCATCAGTCCAGTTAGATCGAACCGCGACCACCGGGAGATCACCATGGCCGACCAGCCCTGCATCGTCGCCATCGGCGCCCACACCGCCGACATGGAGTTCACCGCCGGCGCCACGCTGCTCAAACACGTGCGGCAAAGCTGGGACGCCCATGTGGTCAGCCTGACCCTGGGCGAGAAGGGCAGTGCCCGCCTCTCCCCGGCCGAATACGGCGCCCAGAAGAAAGCCGAGGCCGAGCAGGCAGGCCGCCCGCCTGCTTCGGGCCACCCCTCATTTCTTTACCTACCTGGACGGCGAGCTGCCCAATACCGACGAGGTGGCCCACCAACTGGCCCGGCTCCTGCGCCGGCTCCAGCCCCAGGTGATCATCACCCACTGGCGCGACAGCATCCACCAGGACCACACCAACACCTACCACCTGGTGCGCGGCGCCAGCTCTGATCTCGGCGATGACCCCTAGACTTCTCCCTCCCGCCATGTGGCGCAAAGAGCACACCGGGCGTTTTGTCGCCCGCCGCGACCTGCGCCAGTTGCTGGTGATCGAACATCCCTGGCAGCCCAGCCGCGCCGGCAGGTACGGCCAATGGGAAACCCGCGTCGCCCCACCCGCCGGCTGGAAACCGGGAACGCCGCTCTTTGTCTCCTTCTACCAGTCGGATAACTACTCGGGAGACTGGCTGCCCGGAGACTGGACCGGTATCCAGGCCTTTGTCGGCCACCGCTTCAAGCAACTGCTGGTCGATGGCCGGATGGTCTGGGAGGAGGATGTGGCCGACGAGCAAAACGCCGGTGCCGTGGAACTCGGTTACCGGGGGGAACCCGGGCGCTCTGGCTTCCGCGACCCCTACCGCCTAGTCGAGATCACGGGGTTGGCTAAAAAGCAGCTGACTCTGACCTGGCGGGTGGTGGACAAGGTGGCCAGCACCACCAAACTGCCGGGGGATAGGTATCAGCGTTTTGGGTGGAGCGGGCACGACCCGCGCCAAGTGAAAAACAACTTCTACACGGCGGTCTACTTCGGGGATGTACACCTGAGCTTGACCGGGCAGACGGTGCGACCTGCGCCACCGCTTGTGGTCGCCAAGACCGGGGGACAAGACGCAGGCCTTATCCCCAAAGCAGGCATCCCGCTGACCCTGGTCAGCCGGGGCAAACTCCCGACCCCCGGCTACCCGGTGCGCTCAGGAGTCCCCCTGCCTCGGGGTCAGGTCGCTGCGGGCACCCCCTTTGCCCTGCGGGATGCCCAGGGAAAGGCCGTGCCCTTGGTGGCCAGGGAGACCAGCCATTGGCCAGACGGCAGTGTGCGCTGGGTGTTGTGCGAGTTCGTCGCCCGGCGCAGTGGGCGGTACCGGTTGGTGCCGGGCGCAAAGTCGCTCTCGCCAGCGCAGCCGGTGCAGGTACGCAAGCATGGCCGCCGCTTGCGGGTGGGCAACGGCCTGCTCGAACTCAAACTCAGCACCGCGACCGGACCGGGGGTCTTTTCCGGGCTTTCCTACAAGGGTGGATTGGACCTGGGGGAGATGGATTTCCAGATCAAACTCAACCGCGTGGGCTGGCGCGATACCTTCAAGACCCACCGCCGCCGGCTGGTGGTGGAATCTGCCGGGCCGGTCTGTGCTGTATTGCGCCTCGAAGGCGATATGGTGGATGCCCGAGGGCAGCGCTTTGGCCCCTGGCGTGTCCGCCTGCAAATCTGGGCTGGGCTGCCCTATCTGCTGATGGACTGGCGGCTGATCAACGAATCCGATCAGGCCATGGCCATGCTGCTGGACTGGTCGGCGAATCTGCACTTGCCGGACCTGAGCGGGGCCATGGTCGACTTTGGCCCCTTTGCACTGGGTTTCGATCCGGAGGACATTGGGGTGAAGGCCATGGGGCACCACGGCGGGGGCGCCACCCCTCGGGCCATGCCCCTGCACCACAGTTCGGAGCTGAGCTGCCGGCAGGAGCGCGTCGATCAGGCCCGCCTGTACCGCAACACCACTTGGGTCGCCACTGCCGCACAGGCCACCGGGTTCTTCAATCTACAGCACCCCAAGGGTGGCCTCACCGGGGCAATACGCTGGTTTGCCGAGGAATTCCCCAAGGGCATCGTGGTGCGACCTGGGCTGCTCAAGCTGGCCACCCTGCCCGAATACGAAGACGCCCTGGCCTGGCCGCACGACCGGCCCTTTGTCCGCTTGGGCCGGGGGGAGGCCAAGCAGCAGATGTTTGCCCTGTGGTTACACAACGGGAAGCTGCCCGCCGGCCAGGCCGAGGCCTTCAACCGCTGTGTGCAGGACACCCCCCGCCTTTTTGACCGCGCCTGGTTCGTCGCTTCCGCAGCGCTGGAGACTGGACCTCCCCGCGACCACCCGGCGCTGGCCGGCTGGGCAGCGGAAGTGGCCCCGGCGATCGAAAGAACCGGCATCGGTGCCCCGCGCCTGGGGCACCGCGAGTACTGGGATACGGCCTGGGGCAACGATTACCGGGGCCGCACCCATCTGGGCCTGCTCCAGTACGTCGAGACCGGGGACCCGCGCTGGTTCCGCTACTTCGACGCTGCCTGTGTCCACTATCGCGAGGTGGATATCATCCACTTCTGCCCCGAACACCCCGACTGGGTGGGCGCCGGCCATCTCTACGGCGAGGACCACACCTCGTGCGGGCCTGTGGGCAATATCGGTGCCAACTGCGACGGCCTGCTCGACCACTATCTGCTGACCGGAGACCCGGACAGCTTTGCCGCTGCCAAGGTATTCGCCGAGCGCATGCTCGACTGCAATGCCTGGGGGCGTTCGGCGCGCGAGGTGGGCTGGCCCCTGGCCCAGATCTCCCGCTGGTGCGGTCAAACCGGGGATCGCCGCTTTCTGCGCAAGGCCCGCGAACTCATGGAGGTGGTCCACTCCTATGTCGAAACGCGCCGTGGCATCTTTAGCGAGATCCACGGCAGCTGGAGTTATCGCGGCATCGTGCCCTTTATGACCGGGTACCTGGCCTTTGGCCTCATCCGCTACCACCAGCTGACCGGTGACGCCGAGGCCCTGCAACTGCTGCGCCTGATCGCCGGCGGGCTCTTTGCCGAGGCCCGCGTGGCCAAGGGCCGTTTCACCAACAGCCCCTTCCCGGAGATCAACCTGCCGGGAGGCCACCACCGCTCGCCCAGTGCCCTCATCGGCGGGCTGGCGGGTTATCTGTTCTTGGTAACTGGCGAGGCGCGCTGCGGCGAATGGGCGCGGGAGTGTTACGAGGGGATTGTGGAAAAGTCACCAGATGCTCAGCTCAGCATGGACATGCTGCCCATCGCCGGCTGGATGCTGCGCGCCGTAGCCGAACAGAAATAGCAACTCACGCCAAGTACTTCCGCAGCACCCCCAAAATCCTCGGGGTATGGGTTTCCTCAGCTAGATAGGAAGCCTGCACCCGCCCAAAGGGCGTGGGCGCTTCGGGCTCAAAGTCCAGCACCTGGTCGAGCACCGGCGAGTGCAGTTGCTTGAGGGCATCGGTGAGCGGCGGGCACCACCAGCGGTTCTCGTATCCGTGCACTGCCTGCCATTGGTCGGCAGCCTGCGAGAAGCGGCCCAGTTCCTCGCGCCCAGGATGGTCGGCGGCCACCGCCGCGCAGAACTCCTCCAGGTGGGCCTTGAAGCGCAACTGCAGCACCAGGTCCTTCACCAGTCGCGGCGCACTGCCCAATAGCAATCCGCGCAGATCGCCCGTCTCCAGCCTGCCCTTGGCCCAGCCCTCCAACTCGGCGGCCCGTTCTAACATCAACCCCGGCTCCACGCCGCCCAGCCCCTGCCAGGCCCGCACCAGCTCTTCCCCCCGCCCCCGGATCAGCCGCTCGGCGAACTCCACATAGTCGGCCTCTCCCACTGGCTTGCCCTGAGCCCCGCGCGCAAAGGCAAAGGTGTTGGGCAACTGGATGCAGTGGGTC
>SICG01000097.1 GCA_009691525.1 Candidatus Latescibacterota bacterium
CCAGCAGTGCCCGAATCCGCCGGTAGCCGTAGCGGGGATGCTGCCAGGACAAGGTCACCAACCGCTGTTGCAGTTGCTGCTGACGATCCGTCAGCGGTTGAGGCTGGTATCGTGCAGTAGACCGGGGCATCTTCAAGTAACCACACGCCCTTCGCATCGAGCACCGGCCCTGCCCCACCACATGCACTACGGCTTGCTTCTTCTGCGAAGGGCGTACCATTTTTTTGAGTTCACCTCTTCCAACACCCGGTTCTTGAGCATGGATTCGGCCCGCATCTTCTTCAACTCCCTGGGTTCCTTTTCCAACTCCTTGAACCGTTTGGCATCGGCCAGGTCCATACCGCCATACTTCTGTTTCCAGCGGTAGAACGTCTGCTCCGAGATCTTGTGCTCCCGGCATACCGACTGGGCCGTTTCACCGCCGTCTGCCTGCCGCAGAATCCGAATGATCTCTTCGACGCTCTGGACTTTCCGCTTCATGAGTATCCCTCCGTCGATCTGAAGAAATACTCACATCCCAAGTGGCGCAAATTTGAGGGGTCATGTCAAGGTGGCCGACACTGAGCAGGGGGAGGAGTTGCGCCGGGAGATTGCTCTTTTGGAGCAGTTGTGTCTGGCGTACCGGGAGAACCGGATCAAGGCGGGGTAGGTGGCAGGGGCGTCGCGGAGTGACCTACTTCGGCCTTTCCCGATGCCCGGGCCTGCCACCAACGCCCCGCGCTGTCCCCCAGGCCCCGCAGCACCATATAGATGGTGCTGTGCCCAGTAAAGGTCCCCCCACCTGCCGCTGCGCTAACCCTGGTGGCCCGCCCGGCTGGGGTCATCTCCCCGCCGCCGGATCACACTCCGCAAAATCACCGTGGTGAAGCACTAGCCGGACAGGGCTTCGTCCAGTTGCTCACTACAAGTTTTGAGCACGTTCATCAGGGCAAAGTCTCCGCCCCAGATGGCCAGTTGGGCCCCCATCTTTTTATAGCGTTTCAGGTCTTCGGGTGAGCTGGAGGGCAGGCCCCAGGCCTTGTGGTGGAGGGTAGCGGCTGCGGCCACCCGGGCGATGGCCTGTTCGAGGGTGATGCCCGAGCCGGAGAGCGCCAGGCGGTGGCCCAGGTCGCTCGGGCCGATGAAGAGGGCGTCGATGCCGGGTACCGCGGCGATCTCCTCGGCGTTTTCCAAGGCTTCGGTGGTCTCGATTTGGGCGACGATGAAGGTCTCGCGGTTGGCGTCTTCGTAGTAGGTGCTGCCCGGCTTCCAGGTCTCGATGCCGAAGTCGGCGTCCAGGCCGGCCCCGTCGATGCCGCGGTTGCCCATGGGTGGATATTTGGTGGCGTTGACCAGGTGGCGGGCGAGGTCGGCGTTATCGACGAAGGGGACTAGGAAGCCGGCGGCCCCGTCTTCGAGGTAGCGGTAGAGATGATTGCGCTCGGTGGTGGGGGGGCGCAGCATGCAGTCGATGTCGAAGGCATGGCACAGCGCCAGTATGGCCTGCACTTCGCGGTGGTCCATGGCCCGGTGTTCGAGGTCGAACCAGATGGCGTCGTATTTGAAGTGGGCGGCGTAGCGCACAAAGAAGGGGAGCACGTGGCCCATGGCGCAGATGCGGGCTGACTGGCCGGTGCGCACTTTGGCGAGCAGCTTGCTCTTTCTCATGATTATCAGACTCTGAGGTTAGATGTTGGCGGGTAGTCTTCCCGGAGGTAGTAGGCTTTGTCGAGGGTGCCGTTGTCGCTGGTGACCTGGGCGCTCACCCAATGGGTGGCGTAGCCGCGACGCCAGCGTTCGGACTCGTTGCGGTGGGAGGTGTGGAGGATTTTGGAGTGATGGAAGATCACCCCGCCTTTACCCACCGGGGCAAGGGTCTCCTGGCTCAGATCGATCAGCGCGGGGTCCGGCACCAGGTTGTAGGGTTCGCCGGGCAAGGCGGTGTGGGGAAAGACCGGTCCTTGGTGGGAGCCGGAGATGTAGCGAAGGCAGCCGTTGTACTCATCCACGTCGTCGAGGGCGATCCAGGCGGTGAGGGCCTGGTCCGGGGGGGAGAGGCGGAAGTAGAAGTTGTCCTGGTGATAGGGTTTGGCCGAGCCGAAGCGGGGCGGTTTCATGAAGATCTGGTCGGTGGCCAGCAGCGGCGGCTGGTCCAGCAGGCCGGCGACCAGGCTGGTGAGGCGCGGGTCGAGCGAGAAGGTTCTGAAGTCGGCGTGCTTGGTGAAGGGGAAGGCGATCTTGCGCGGGGCGAGTTGGCCATCGGCGCAGCGGTCAGCGGTGAATCCGGATTGATCCGCCGCCAGATCCTCCTCGGCCACGTCCAGGGCCACCTGGGCGAGGTCTTCGGCTTCCTGATGGCTGAACACCCCTTCGACCACGGCCCAGCCTTTTTCCCAGTAGTGGTCGTATGCGGTCTGGCTGATTTTCATCTCAAGACCTGCCTTTCTTGCGCTTGGTCGGCTTCTTTGGGACGGGCTTCTTGTTGACTGCCGGCTTCTTCGGGGCTGACTTCTTGGTGGCTGCCGGCTGCTTGGGGCTAGCTTTCTTCTTGGCGGCTGGTTTGGGCGTGGGGTGGATTTTTCGGGCCAGCTGGCGGCGTTCGCGGTTGAGGTCGGCGGCAAAGCTGGCATGGTCCAGGCCTCCGTCCTCGCACAGGGCCAGCATCTCGCCCAGGGCTTGGGCGGCGGAGCTTTGGGGGTATTGGTCGACGAGCTGGCGGGCCAGGGGGCGCACCACCTGCAGGCGCGGCAGAGCCTCAATCAGTCCATCCACTACTTCGAGGATCTTGGCCGGTTCAGCTAAGTCGCCCTGCACCAGTTTCCAGTCGCGATAGGCGCGGTACGCGGTGGAGGTGCGGATCAGGTCGCGCATGGTCAATGAGAAGCGGGTGGTCAGTTCCAGGTCCTGCTCGGCCGGAAAGAGTCCGTGGCGATGGTCGAAGCGGGGTTGGGAAAAATGATCGTGGCGGCAGGTTTCGCGCTGGCGATGGTCGCGCAGGTCAGGCACGGTGAAGGGTTGGCCCTCCGCCAGGGAAGAGCGATAGGCCAGGATGCCGGGCAGGGTGCAGTCGGCAGCGCGGTACACATCGAAGAAGGCCGGCTCGCCTTCGATGATCTGGCGGGCAAAGTGGTAGAGGGTCCAGAAATCCCCGCCGCCGTGGCCGGCCTTGGCCGCCTGTTCCCCCAATTCGTCCCAGTGTGGCACCACCGCGTATTTGGGCGCGCCACCGGCAGCCCCCAGGCGCAGGCGCAGTTGGCCGTCGATGATCTCGGCGGCCCCCAGGGTGCCCCACAACCGCTGCTGGTGGGTGTCGTTGGTGGTGGCGCCCATCAGGTTGCGCACCACCGCGCCGTTGGACATGCTGATCAGGGAGGGAGTGGCCCCGCCCATGCCTTTGCGGGCCGGCATGAGATATCCGGCCAGCCGGGGGGTGGAAGGCAGGGCGGTGACTCGGGTGGGGCGCAGGCCGGTGATATGCATCATCGGCCCCAGGGAATGGGTGTTGTAGTAATGGAAATTGAGCCAGCTGCGCCAGGAGTGGGCCTGGTTGCCCGGATTGATGGGCTCGCCGTCGATGTAGGTGTAGGCCAGGGTGCGGCATTCGTGTACGTATTCGTACTCGGCGTACATCAGCTCGCCGAAGAGGCCTTCGCTCCATTTGCGGGCCAGCCACATGTTGGCCGCTGAAAAGGGGTAGTTCTCGGCCAGATTGTAGACCTTGCCGCTGGCCTCCACCGCCTCGATCAGCCGCACGGCCTCGGCGACGGTGTGGAAACTGGTCACCTCGGAGAGCACGTGCCGGCCTGCTTGCAGGCAGCGGATGGCGTCGTCGGCATGGGCCGGGCAGTAAGTGGCCAGCAGTACCGCGTCAAAATCCTGGGCCAGGAAATGTTCCACGTCGTCGGTGACGTCGGCGTCCGGGTTGAGCTGGGCGAAGCGCTGGCGCATGTGCAGGTTAAAGTCGCAGCCGGCCACCACGTCGATGTTGAGGGTGCGGCAGGTCTTGAAGAAGGACAGGCCGCGGCCCAGGCCCCAGATCCCCAGGCGGATGCGGCGGTCGGTGGAGAAGATCGGTTTGGGCTTGGCCATCTGGCCCTCCTTTTTCGCTTACTGCCAAAACTAGGTCAGGAA
The DNA here is from genome assembly GCA_009691525.1 of Candidatus Latescibacterota bacterium. Classification (GTDB taxonomy): domain Bacteria; phylum Latescibacterota; class UBA2968; order UBA8231; family UBA8231; genus SICG01. The sequence continues at coordinate 4,111 of SICG01000097.1, forward strand.
GGGGGCGGGGACAAGGGGCGTCACCCTTGATCGGGATCTATAGATACCATACCTTGAGCGCAGGGCGGCCCAGATGGAATTCGAGGATTAATCCGAATGATGAAGGAACAATCAGAAACTCCGGATCTAGGAGAGGACTTGCTGGCCCCTTGGGAAGAAGAAGCCGGCGCTTCCTCGCGGCTGGGCATGCTGCTTTTCCTGGCTTCGTTGACCGTGTTTTTCGGGGCCAGTATCGTCGGCTATCTGGTCATCCGCCTCGACAGTCCGCTGGCCCCGCTGCCCGGCCACCTCGTCCTGCCTTCCGGGCTTTGGGTCTCCACGCTCCTGCTCTTGCTCACCGGGTGGGCCATACATATGGCCGACCGCCGGGCCAGGCATCGGGCCAGTGGCTCGCTGCGCTGGTGGTTGAGCCTGGGCCTGGGCAGCGGCTTGGCCTTCGTCGCGGTTCAGGCACCCTGTTTGCTGGAACTGCTGCGCGTACATCGCGTGGCCCTGGCCCAGCAGGGGGGCGCTATCTACGGACTGACCTTTGCGCTGGTGATCATCCACGCCCTGCACGTGCTGGGGGGCATGGTCCCACTGGCAGCGCTGACCTTTGACGCCTGGCGCCGCACCGCCGGCGCGGTGTCCCGGCACCGGATGTGGGGCTGCGCCCTGTACTGGCACTTTTTAGAAGTGGTCTGGATCGCCCTCTTCGGGGTCTTCCAGATCACCGCCTGAGAGGAGATCATGGAACTGGAACAACGAGTGACCGCGTTAGAGGGACAAATCAAATATTTGCGTTTCCTCGCCGCTGCTCTGGGGGCGGGTTTGGTCGCCCTGCTGTCGCTGGGGGCCACTGGCAGCCAGAACGCGGTGCAGGATTTCCAGGTGGTCCGCACCAGGGACCTGCTCATCGTCAATGACCAGGGGCAGGTGATGTGCAGCGTGGGGGAGGATGGGGAGGGCAATGGCCGGCTGGCGCTGAATTCCCGCAGCGACAAGCAGATCTTCATCGCCGGGGCCGACGAACGGGGAAACGGCCAGCTGCTGATCAGTTCCAACACCGACCAGGGCGTGTTTTCGGCGGTGGTGGACGCCGACGGCAACGGCCGGCTGCTGATCGGCTCCAAGGGGCAACGGCCCCTGGTCTCGGCCGGGTCCGACAAGAAAGGGAATGGACAGTTCCTGCTCTTTTCCGGGGGGGAACGCACGGTGCTCTCGGCGGGGGTGGACGCGACCGGCAATGGCGGCATCGTCGACCTGTTTAACCGCGCTGGCCAGGGGGTGGTGCAGTTGAGCTGCGACGAGCAGGGCAGCGGCATGGTGGGGGCCTATGACGGCAAGGGGGCGGGCCGGGCGTTGAAGGCCAAGCCCTAGGGCCATGGCCGAGCAACCCGCCTCGCCACCGCGCCAGCGGCCGGGGCTGTTGATATGGCAGGGGCAGCCCTTGCCCTGCTTGATCAAGGCGGTGATCTACGAGGCGGGACAGGCGGCGGCCCTGGGCATCAAAACCCCGAATCCGGCGCTGATCAAGCGTCTGATCGAGGAGCAGGCCAGCAGCGGGAGCTGCGCAGCCTGCTCCAGCAACAGGTGCAGGCGGAGATAGGCCACCAGGGGATCAGCTACGGCGTCGACGACGACCAGGTGGCCCAGGTCATCGACACTTTTGTGGGCATGGTGATGAAGGGCACGGGCGATATGGCCTCGGGCAAGATAGCCGAGGGCGAATTGCCAATCGCTGGTGAGGACGGGAAACTCGAATATGTGCGCAACCCCCAGGGGGTGGTCCTCGGGCTCTTGGGTCGCCAGGAGCAACAGCAGGTCTTGCGCCAGGTCTACCAGGTGAAGAAAGGCGAGGTCTTGGTGGTGCGCCATGCGCCGGTAGCCGGCAAAACCGGGGTCGATGTGCGCGGCAAGGAGGTGGCGCCCAAGAGGCCGCCCGAAGATGTGACTTTGCCCTCCATCAGCGGGGCCAATACCGAGGTGCAGTTCCAGAAACTGGTGGCCACCATCGACGGGGTGTACCGCGAGGACATAAAAGGTCGGGTCAGAGTGGTGCAGGAGCTGGCCGTCGACGAGGTCAGTCCGGCTACCGGAGACCTGCCCCATTCGGGCTTGGCTGCGGTCAATGTACTGGTGCGCCGGCTCATCGCCAACGGGGCCAGCCTGTTGACCTCAGAAGATGTGTTTGTCGGCACGCCCCAGGAGCCGGGCGTGGTAGAGGCCAGTGCCCGGGTGCGGGCCAGGCATCTGCTGGTGCGCGGCCAGGTGGCGGGCCGGCCCTTGCCGGCCGCCTATCTGAGCGGCGAACTAGAAACCTTGGAAAGCGTCGCCCAGCGCCAGGTCTACAGCCAGCTAGAGCGTTCGCAGATCGAGGTGGCTGGGCTCTTTGCGGCGCGCGAGGTGTTGGGGCGAAACATCATTGCCGGCCAGGTGCTGGTGCGAGACGATGTGCGGGGAGGTGCTCTAGAGGCGCGCGAGCAGGTGCTGGTGGACGGCAACCTCTCAGGGGGGCTGGTGCACTGCGGCACGCGCTTGCAGGTGATGGGGGATCTGGGCAACGAGTCGGGAACCACCACCCGCGTCCACCTCGGTGAGGCGGGGGAGCAGTCCCAGGAGCAGGATCGCTTTACGCTTCAGGCCGAACGCGAGAAGCTGGAGGACCGGGTCCAGGCCCTGGAGGCCCACCAGGCCGGCATGGAGAAAAAATCCACCAAGAGCGCCTACTGGGCCGCCTTCATGCGCGGGGAGAAACGCGTGCCCCGGCATCCGCTGGAACGGCAGCTGCTGATCCAGTTTTTGCAGGCGGCCAAGGACCGGCAGCGCCTGGAACGCGAGGTGGCAGACGCCAAACGTCAGGTGGCTGATCTGGCGCGGCTGGTCCAGCAGGACGACCAAGGCGAAGCCGAGAAGGGGGCGGGTTTTCAGGTAGTGGTGGGGGGGACCATCTACCCGGGGGTGTCCCTGGAGATGGTGCAGCGTCTGGAAGCGGCGGACCTCGAGAAAAAGGTCAAGGACCGCGCCGGACACGAGACCACCTTAGGGGCCGTCAAATCCCAGCTCGCCGAGCAGGTGGGGCACTACCTAGAGTTGTATCGAGAAGGGGTAGAGGAACGGCAGAAGGCGCTCGAACAGATGTTCAGGGGCATGGAGAAGCGCCCCCAGTCTCCCCGGCTTCAGGACCGCAGATTTCAGATGGAGGTGACTTTTCTGGATGAGCAACAGGCCAGGGAGAGCGCACCTCTGGTCCTGGAAGGTGTGTGTTATGTGCTGGCCCACGATCCGGGGGCTTTTTATCTGAAGATCATCCGCCGGCTGAAGGAGCCGGTGCGCCAGGTGGTTATTTCCGTTGAGAGGAGCGGAGGGGAACTGGTCTTCAGATGTTCTCCGGTGGCCGCCCCGCCGGTTCCCTGGCAGCAGGACACCCAGATCCTGGAGCGGTTGGCCGGGTTGGGAATCCTGGGCCGATCCGGCCTGGCCCACTTGCTGGAATGAAGAAGACAAAGGAGATCGTATGGGAGTAAAAGCCGCTGACATCATGCAGCGCGAGGTCATCTCGGTGCAGGAGGATCTGCCCATCGCCGACCTGGTTGAACTGCTCTACGATCACCGGATCAGCGGGGTGCCAGTGGTGGGCGAGGCCGGCAACCTGATCGGGGTGATCTCCGCTACCGATGTGTTGCTGGGCGACATGGTACTGGGGCAGGCGCCGGTGATGGAAACCGACTACCACACCCATGTGGACATACATGCGGACAATTGGGAGGTGATGCGCATCGAGCCGGAGGACGACCGGCGGGTGCGGGATCTGATGTCCACCGGCGTGATCACGGTCCAGCCGGATACCCCCATCGACGAGCTGGCCCGGATCATGTTTGCCAACCGCATCCATCGCCTGATCGTCTTGGCGGGGGAACAGTTGGTCGGCATTGGCACCACCATGGACATCCTCAGGGCGGTAATGGAGAAAAAGGTCTCCTGAGCCTCAGCGCTATTGGTGTATGGACATGGAGGCATACATGGAGTTTCTGGTCAATCAGCGCTATCTGCACTTGCCGGTGCGCACCGGAGCGGCCAAGGTGCGCCTAAGTCTGGTAGTAGCGGGGCGGGTGGTGCGGGCGTTCGAGGTGGAGCTGGACCCGGTGGCCCCTGACTTCTGGGCCTTTCTGGATCTGAGTCCCTTCACTGGTCTGCAGGCCGAGTTGCGACTGGAGGGCGGCGCCGAGCACCTGTTGTGCGGCGTGGCACAGGGCGGCCAGCTCAAGGGAGCCGAGGAGCTGTACGCAGAGCCTCTGCGGCCCCAGTTCCACTTCTCCTCGCGCCGCGGCTGGAACAACGACCCCAACGGGCTGGTGTACTTCCAGGGCGAGTATCACCTCTTCTACCAGCACAACCCGTACGGCTGGAACTGGGGCAATATGCACTGGGGCCACGCCGTCAGCCCCGACCTGGTCCACTGGCGCGAGTTGCCCATCGCCCTGTACCCGCATGCCTTTGGCGACTGGGCCTTCTCGGGCAGCGCGGTGGTGGACTGGCAGAACAGCGCCGGCTTCCAGCAGGGCGACGAGCCGGCCCTGGTGGTCGCCTACACCAGTACCGGTCGGGGGGAATGTATCGCCTACAGCCTGGACCGGGGTCGCACCTTTGCCGAGTACCAGGGCAATCCAGTGGTGGCACACCAGGGCCGCGATCCCAAGCTGCTCTGGTATGCGCCGGGCCGCCACTGGGTGATGGCGGTGTACGACGAGGTCGGCGACCAACGCTATATCGCTTTCTACACCTCGCCCGACCTGAAAGAGTGGACGTACCAGAGCCGTATCGAGGGGTATTACGAGTGCCCCGAACTCTTCGCCCTGCCGGTGGATGGGGATCCGCAACGACTCAAGTGGGTGGTATATGCGGCTGATGGCAGTTATGCCATTGGCCAGTTCGACGGCCGGCAGTTCAGTGTCGAGTCGGGCAAACATACCTTCAACAGGGGGAACTGTTTCTACGCCTCGCAGACCTTCAGCGACATCCCGGGCGCTGATGGCCGGCGGATCCAGATGGCCTGGGGTCGGGTGGACATGCCGGGCATGCCCTTCAACCAGATGATGAACTTCCCGGTGGAGCTGAGCCTGCGCACCACGGAGGAAGGAGTGCGGATGTGTGCCGAGCCGGTGCGGGAGCTGGCGGGACTGCGCGGGGAAACGCGGCTATGGCGCGATCTGGACCTGCGGCCGGGAGAGAATCCGCTGGCCGGCAGGGAGGGGGAGCTGTGGGAGATCGAGGTGGAGTTCGATCCGGCCGGGGCAACTGAGGTTGGCCTGGTGATCCGGGGAGTCGAGGTCGTGTACCGCCAACGTGAGGGCCTGAAGTGCGGTGCACAGCAGGCCCCGCTGGCGCCGGTGGCAGGGTGCATCTGCCTGCACCTGCTGGTGGACCGCACCTCCATCGAGATCTTTGCCAATGGGGGGCGGGTCTATATGCCCATGGGTTTACACCCGGAGGCCGGGCGGCGCGACTTGGGACTCTTCAGCCGGGGTGGGACGGCACAGGTCCGCGTGCTCCGGTGCTGCGCGTTGCAGTCGACCTGGGCATAGGCGTCCGTTCACCAGGCGCATTCCAACCTGAGGGCGAGGCTGCGACCATCCTGGGTGATGCTGGCCTGGCGCAGTTCGAGGCCACCGGGCACGGCGTACCTGGAGTCGAAGAGATTCTGCACCAGCAGGACGGCCTGCAGCTGGCAACCCCAGGCAGCAAGGGTCCGCGGCGGCCGGGCCGCCAGGCGCAGGTTGGTCTGCCAGAAAGCGGCGGTCCGGCTCTGCCTCAAGGTCAGGCGCCCGCTCTCACCGAGGACCTGGACCGAGGTGGTCAGGTAGCGCCCTACCGGACTAGCGCCGCCCAGGCGCAGTTGCTGCGCCGGCGAGTTGCTCAACCGCTTGCCGGTGTCCACCGCCTCGGCGCGCTGCAGGGCGTAGCGGGCATAGGCCTGCAGGCCTCTCGGCAGGCGGGCTTCCATTTGCACCTCGAGTCCGCGCGCCCTGGCGCCCGGGGTGTTCCGGAATTGGGTGTGTTCATCGTCCACCTGGATCTGGTCGATCAGGTGTTTCATCCGGTACTCGTAGAGCGAGAGGGTCTGGAATATCCGGCGACCCAGTCGCTGTTCCCAAACCAGTTCGGCGGTGCGGATCTTCGCGGGGGCGAGATCCGCATTGGCGAGGAAGCCTATGGCCACGTCCTCCACCTTCGACTCCCAGACCCCCGGGGTGCGGAAGGCCTGCCCATAGAGCAGTTTCAGGGTGGTGGGGGCCACTGGGTGGTAGATGAGGGCGATCCTGGGGGTGGTGGTGCTGCGGGAGATGGAGGGGCGGTCGTGGCGAACCCCCAGCACGGTGGACAACGCGGGCATGATATCCCACCGGTCTTGAAGGTACAGCGAGTACTGGTGGAAAGGGTAGTTGTGGTCGAAGATCGTGCCTGAGGCGTTGTAGATGTGGTAGCTGGCGCGGAAATCGCGGTGGAACTCGCTGCCGGCGATCAGCTGATTGCCGTGGGGCAATTCGGTGTGGAACTGCAGTTCACCACCCACCGCGCGGTTCAGGCTCTCGTCTAGCTCCAGCAAATCCGGGTACACATAACTGCCCTGGTACGGGCTGTCGTCCACATAGGCGCGCAACACCAGGCGCCGGGTCGCTCCCAGGGGCTGGGCGAAGTGGGCCTCGAGGAAGCTGTGGCTGTCCCGTGACCAGGTCCGCGCGTCGCCCAATAGGGTTTCGTACGCGCCGGTGGGGATGCCTTGTGCCGCCAGGAGTGCAGGGCCTGCACGGTGAGGCGATGGTAGTCGAGGCGGGCAAAGAAATTGCGGTACCGCTCTTGGTCGTGGATGCGCGAATATGCCGAGCCCGTATCGGGGTCGGCATATTCGGGGAAGGAATAGTCCTGCCCCGCCACCTCGCCCCACCGGCCCGAAAAATCCAGCTGCTCCCCCCCTGTCAGCCGCCTCGAGTAGGATGCCGAGGCTTCCCGTTTTCCCCAACTGCCCGCCTCCACCTCAAGGTGGGTCTCCGGCTGCGCTCCCCCTCTGCGGGTGACCACATTGACCACGGCGAACATCGCATAGCTGCCGTACAGCGCCGAGCCCGGACCGCGGACGATCTCGACCTGCTGGATACTGTCCATATCGAAAGGGGTTTCGTTGGCAAAGAGGCCCTGGCCGAAGACGCTCTCATTGAGCGCGTGGCCGTCCACCAGGAAGAGCACCCGGTTGTTGTAGTCCGAAGGCCGGCTGAAGCCGCGCACCCCCAGGTAGGTGTAGTTGCGGTCGTCGCTGCTGTAGAATCCTGCGGCATGGCGCAGGATCTCAGCCAGGTTCCGGTACCCGTAGAGCGCGATGTCCTCGGCAGTGACCACCGTCACCGAGGCCGGCGCGTCGGCGCCAAGCTGCTCGTATTTGGCCGCAGTGCTGATTTTCACCTGTAGCAGCTCCTCCAGTGACAGGTCGAGCAGTTCCTCCATCACTTGCTTTCCATTGCTGTCCGCAGCAGCGGCGAGTCCGGGCAGAGCGCCCAGCAGGCAGATGGCCAGGAGGGTCAGCACGCTCCAGGACCGATTGGCAGCCTCGGCCTGCTCCTTGGCGCTGAGCAGTTCGCTGGTGCGTTCGGCTACCCGCAGCTCCAGGCCGTCCCTGGCGTGCTGCAGGGCCAGGTCGCGCTCCTGGATCTGTTCGAGCATTTCGTTGAAGCTGGCGAAGAGTGAGCCCAGTTCGTCCCGGCCCTCCACCTGAACGCGGATGGTATAATCGGGGCGCTTCGAGACCTGGCGCGCGGTTTGGGCCAGGGTGAGGATGGGGCGGGAAATCACCCTCTGCAGGACTGCGGCCAGCACCAGGACGATCAGGGTGGTGCTGCCCACCAGCACCAGCACCATACCCAGGTACCGCTCGAGGCGGGCGTCCAGTTCCAGGAGATCGGCCTCGAGCAGTACTGAACCGAGTTGCTCCCCCTCAAAGATGACCGGTTCCAGCAGCAGCAGATGGTCTGCGGTGAACAGGTAGGGTTCTGTGGGCAGCGGCGGGGGTGGGGCTGGCCGGCCGTCGCGGTGGTAGCTGGCAAAAACCTAGCCGGCGGCGTTGTAGAGGTGAGCAGAGACGATGTGGGGCTCGGTGCGCAGGGAGGCCAGGGTTTTTTCCGCTGCCTTGGGGTCGGCAAACTCCAGGGCAGCGACACTGTTGTCTTCGGTAACCCCGGCAAGGACCGCCAGTTTGTGTACCAGGTCCTCGCGGTAGCTGTGCCGGTCGTAGGTTGCCAGCGCCGCGCAGGCCAGCAGCAGGGCCGTGATGCTGGGCACGATGATGATGACCAGTAGTTTGACGCGTATGGAGAGGTCGCCGAAAGTGGTCATCTCAGCGGCCCTCTGCACTGGTCTGCGTCAGTTTGAGCAATTGAGAACTGATCCTGAGGCCGGCGCGCTGGGCCGCCGCCGCATTGATCTCAAAGAAGATATTCTGCTTGTTCACCAGCAGGTGGATCATGCCCCCTGCCTGGATGAAACCCTCGGTATCGCCCACCGTCAGTATACTGCGGTTGTCCAGGAGGGCGATCGTCCTGGCGAGGTCGGGTCCGGAGCTATGGCTGAGATACAGGATCTGGCAGGGGGGGGCTGGCCGAGGCGGGTGAAACGCAGGATCTGCAAGGGGCGGCCTTGTACCGATTTGCCGGTGATGGCCTGGTCCAGCATCGGGCCAAAGGGGTCCTCGCCGAGGATGCCGATGACCAATGGTGCGGTCGAATCGGCAAAACTGGTGGCGGGCCACTCGACAAAGCGGGCAAACTTGTACAGGAAGGCTGCCTTGACCTGATACTCAGACGGGGCCTCGGCGCTGCGGGATGGGGCGGACCACAGCAGCAGCAGGACCAAGGTGCAGATTTTGTGGGGCATCAGCCCTTGTTGCCTGCCCCTACACAAAGGAGTCCTCGGAGTCGCCGCGGACCACGGTGATCTGGCCCTGTTCTTCGAGCTGGCGCACCTGTTGGACGATGCGCAGTTGCACCTCTTCGACTTCGCTCAGACGCATGGGCCCCAGAAATTCCATTTCCTCACTGATGAAGGTGCGCACCCGCTCGGACATGTTGTTGAGGATCTTGGTTTTGAGTTCTTCCTCAGCGCCCTTGAGGGCCACCACCAGGTCCTTCTGGTCCACTTCGCGCATCAGGGTTTGGATCTCGCGATCACTCAGCTTGACGATATCGGTGAAGGTGAACATGAGATTGCGCACCGACTCGGCCACCTCCGGGTCCTGGGCATCCATCTGATCCAGCACACTCTTCTCGGTGGTGCTCCCGGTGAGGTTGAGGATGTCGGCCACTACCTTGGGACCGCCCACGTCTTTGTTGCCGCCCAGGATATCGCGCAGTGAGGTTGAAAGGCTCTCCTCGATCTGCTTGAGCACATTGGGGGTGATGTTCTCCATGGTGGCGATGCGGTAGGCCACGTCGGCCTGCAGGCGTTCGGGCAGGTGGGTAATGATGCCGGCCGACTGGGGGGACTCCAGCTGGGAGAGGATCAGGGCGATGGTCTGGGGGTGTTCCTGGGAGATGAAGGGGGCGATCTGGTCGGGGGCGACGTTCTTGAGCATGAAGAAGCCTGAGGACTTGGTGTGCATCACCCGATCGAGGATCTCCTGGGCCCGGCGCGGACCCACGGCCCGTTCCAGGGCTTGGCGGGCGAAATCCATGCCGCCCTGGCTGACCCAAGCCCCGGCCAGCATGTGTTGCTCGAACTCCTCCAATACTTTGTCCTGCTGGGCGACAGAAACATTCTTGAGATTGGCGATGGCCTGGGTGATCTCTTCCACCTCGTAGTCGCCGAGGTGTTTGAATACCTCGCCGGCGGCTTCTTGCCCGAGAGCCACAAAGAGGATGGCAACCTTGACCATCACCGGGAGATCTTCCTCTTGTTCTTCCTCAGCGGTTTGGCTGGCAGATTCAGTCATGGCAGCACACCTCAATATCCTCGCCGGATCTCCAGCCGATGCCGCACCTCGCCCGCTCTGCTCTCAAGGAGGCGAAGCCGGTGACAACGGGCAGCAGAGCGATGCTCACAAAATACACTTCTTGAGCCAGGTCAGCGCGATGCTGGTTGCCTGAGGGCTTCACTGCCCTTCATCTTATGCCACATTTCGAGGCGGAGCCCGCGCTCCTTATAATGGTCCGATTGCGAGCAGGCGCAGGCTTTTTCGAAGGTGAAGCGGCTGAGGACCTGGGGTTCCCTCGCTGGATCGTGGTTCCAGCTCGGCCGCTGCGATTCCTGGTTTGGCGCCTGGCTTTCCTTCCCCAGCGAAAGCGCCATAATGGAGTTCAGGCAAGGCGTCTTTGGCGATTCTTCCCGCGCAAAGAGGAACTTCAGCATATATCTAGTTCGATTGCCGCAGTTGCGCATCGCGGCGTGCCACAGGTCATAGTGGGTGATGGCCACGGTCCCGGCCTTCACCGTCAATACCAGCTGCTCGCGGAAGTTCGCATAGGTCGAGAGCTGGTCGGTCGGCGCATTCCGGAAATGGGTACCAGGCATGATCACCGTCGGCCCCAGGTCCGAGGTGACGTCCTGGGGGTAATACATCGCCAGAACAAGTTGGGTGTGATGGTGGCGCACATTGACGCTGTCCTGGTGCCAGGCCTGGCTGCGCGAGCCGGGACGGTTCACATGGCAATGCCGATGGCTGTGCATCTGGCACCCCTCGCCGAGCAGACTGATCAGCGCGCCTTTAACCTGAGCGTTATCGTAGACTTGATGGAGCTTTGGCACCTGGTCGAGAATTCCGTCTCCGGGGTTCTCCTGCAGTTGCTCTAGTTCCGCGTAGATGGAGGCATTGAATTCCGGCGAGAAATCCGTCTCCACCAGGTGGTAGCCGCGGATGATAAAGGTTGCGACCTCGTCGTCGCTAAGGAGGCAAGTTGGATCAAGCATCGACGACCTCCAACTGTTGTAGGATGAATTCGTAGCCTAGAATATCGATCTCGCGGTCGTCAAAAGGCCTGGCCTGTGGCGGAAACTGGACCACCAGCCAGCCATCCAGAATCGCCTCGAAGACCGTGTTGTAAGGCCATTCGCTCTCCGGGCTGATCTCTGTGATCGATCCCGGCACTGGCTCGTGCAAGGCCATGCCGATTACCTTGGAACGGATATTGGGGGTAAGGGCGTGCAGATAAAGCAAGCGCTGGCGGACGACCTTGGGATTCGGGTGAACCGCTGCGGCCAGTTCTTCGAGGTCCTCAGCCTGAATGCCTCCCTGCGCCAGCATAAAGCGCGCCTTTTCCAACCATAGCGTAATGCGCTCCGCAAGATTTTCCATTGTCCTTCTCCTGAAGAATAAAGGGCCTGGAGAGCATACATTCTCCAGGCCCTTTGTTACTGGTCGGGGTGGCCGGATTCGAACCGGCGACCCTCTGCTCCCAAAGTGGTCCTGGTGTTTTCTATGGTGGTTCCGGTTGGTCCGTAATGATTTGTCCTGCCATAATATAGGCGCTACCGGACTTTCTGCTGGTTAATACTGATTCTGCCTGTTTTGGCGTGTTCTGTTAGACAGGCGTTAGATGGGCGGGGTGCTTACACCCACGCCAAGCGTGGTGCCATCACGCATTTGCCAGCACGGCATCGAGTTTGCGGATGGCATCCTGGTTGGTCTCGGGGAACAGGTGCCCGTACCGGTCAAAAGTGGTCTCGATGGAAGTATGTCTCAGTTGCCGTTGGATGTACTTGGGGGAAATCCCCTCGTTGATGAGCAGCGTCGCGCAGGTATGGCGCAGATCGTGAAAGCGGATGCGACGTAGTTCAGCCTTGGCGAGGGATGGGTGGAATACCCGCTTGACCACGTTGTGCGCGTCCAGGGCCGTCCCCAGGGCCGTAGCAAAGACCAGATCGTGATCCTGGTAGGACGCCCCTACTTCCAACTTCTCCGCCGCCTGGCGCTTCCTGTGGGCTTGTAGGGCTTCCACACAGGCCGGGGTGAGATCTACCGATTGGGCTGACCCCTCGGTCTTTGGGGCAGCGAATACGCCGATCTGGAGCAGGCTCTCTCTCACGAAATAGCGACTGCTCTTCCAGTCCAAGTTGGCCCACTTCATCGCCAGCAGTTCACCTTGCCTAAGCCCAGTCGTGATGGCTGTGAGGAAGAAGGGATGCCACTTGGATTCCACGGTTCCGAGAAGATGGCGTATTTCTTTGGGGGACAGGAAATCCATCTCGAACTTGGGGACACGCGGGTCCTTCACCTTCTGGGCGGGGTTGGTTCGGATATAACCCCATTCTACAGCATGGCTGAGCATTTGGCGGAGCAACCTCAAGAGGTGCTTGACGGTCTGGGGTGAGTAATCGTCAGCCAGTTTTTTTGCCTTGAACCCTTGAACGTCCTCCACCGAAATCCTGGCCAGGGGAGTGTCGCCGAAGGCAGGAAGGAGGTGTACCTGGAGGTAGCTTTGGTAGTTGTCTTCGGTGCTGCGCCTGACCTGGCCGATGGCGTATTTCTCCAGCCAGATATCCTTGAAGGCGCGAAAGGTGATCTTGCT
>SICG01000098.1 GCA_009691525.1 Candidatus Latescibacterota bacterium
CTGTTGCAGTTGCTGCTGACGATCCGTCAGCGGTTGAGGCTGGTATCGTGCAGTAGACCGGGGCATCTTCAAGTAACCACACGCCCTTCGCATCGAGCACAGGCCCTGCCCCACCACATGCACCACGGCTTGCTTCTTCTGCGAAGGGCGTACCATTTTTTTGAGTTCACCTCTTCCAACACCCGGTTCTTGAGCATGGATTCGGCTAGCATCTTCTTTAACTCGCTGTTCTCCCTCTCCAGTTCCTTGAGCCGTTTGGCGTCGGCCAGGTCCATGCCGCCATATTTCCGCTTCCACCGGTAGAACGTCTGCTCGGAAATGTTATGTCCCGGCATACGGCTTGGGCGGTGGTCCCACCATCGGCCTGCCGGAGAATGCGAATGATCTCTTCGACGTTGTGGGTCTTCCGCTTCATGAGTATCCCTCCGTCGAGGTGAAGAAATACTCACTTCCCAAGTGGCGCAACTTTTCGGGGTCACGTCAAACCGCAAGCCGGGCTTCCAGCCCTTACCCCACGCGCTGGCGGAACGGCTGAAAGAGTTCGCCGAATCTGGAGAACCAGCCCGGCTCTACGCGCGATTCCATGTCCGCAAGAATGCTGGGAAACCTCCGAAGGATCCTCTGCTCTACGTCCCCTCCCACACGGCCCGTGCCTTGGATGAAGCTTTGAGGCTGCTGGCATCCCCAAACAAGCCCCAGGCGGCAAGTTGGACTTCCACGCCTGCCGGCTGGCCTACATCAACTTCGTGATCGAGAGCGGGGCTACGGTCAAGGAGGCCCAGGCCCTGGCGCGGCACTCCACACCCGACCTGACCATGAACGTCTACGGACGCACTCGCCCTGAGCGCCTTGCCGAGACCGTGGAGAAGATGGCGGGAAACATATTGCTTCCTGACGAAAAGAATGTACCCAGCATGTACCGACAGGCAGTCGGTGCAGAAACAAAAAGCGCAACTTCCGAATAAACGGGAAGTTGCGCTCAGGAAAAATGGTGGAGGCGGCGGGACTCGAACCCGCGTCCGAAAACAGTTCCACTGGATCACTACGTGCGTAGTCAGTTGTTTAATCTCGCCCGCTGCAGCTCCAACTGACAGGATCCGCAGCAGGCCAGTTCATTAGGTCTCGCCTTCAGCCCCTGAACGAAAGCTGTTGGCCAGCCTGCTATAGATGACACCAGAACCGGCGGCGCAGGCTCCACCGGACCCAGCGGGCCGCCTAATTAGGCAGCCAGTGCGTATGTATTGTTGGCGATTGAAAGTTTCCCAAAGTTTTTACGAGGCTCTGGGACCTCGGCACGCAATCTTAGCTTCTCCGTCCCCGTCGAAGCCAAATCGCCCCCAAAGACTATCTGAGGTCGCCGAGAATATACCCGTGCTGGCAGGCCCTGTCAACGCAGTAGCTCAGAAGGCCTGGCCAATGGAGAAATAGATGACTGGCTGTGCGGCCAGGCTGCCGCTCCAACCAAAGTCCAGACGGAAGGGGATGCCCAGGGTGTAGCGCAGCCCGGTCCCGTACCCGTCCACCATGCCCGACCAGTTGGTCTGACCGGTATGGCGCCAGACCCCGGCCCGATCCCAGAAGAGCACCAAGCCGAAGTCCCGGACCTTCAGCCTCAGTTCGCTGCGCAGGTTGAGGCCGACCCGGCCGCCGCCGGTGGCCTGGATGCTGTTGAGGCCCACCCCGCGCACGCTTCCCTCGCCCCCGAATTCCTTCCAGTAGAACTGCGGCAGGGCGCGTTCCTTGCGCAGCGAAGCGGTGAGCCCGCCGCGCAGGGACTGGGCCCAGATCAGGCTGCGGCCCAGGGGTAGGTACAGGCGGGCTTCGAGGTCGCCGTCGAGCACCCGGGTGTTCTGGCCGCCGATCTGGATGGCGTACCGGACTGAGCTTCTCAGGAAGGTCCCACGCGAGGCGGCGATGGGGTCGTTGCGGGTGTCGCGCTGGAAGCGCAGGGTGAAGTTGAGGGTGTTGGAGCGGCTGGTGAGCAGTTGGCGCCAGGTCCGATCGATGGGGATCTTGCCATCGCTGTAATCCACATAGGAGGCAGGCGGGGTGCCAGTGGGGTCCGTGCCGAAGGGATCGTCACTGTCAAAAGGATCATCCCCTCCGAAGGGATCGTCCCCGCCGAAGGAAGTATCGGTGGGGGCCGCTGTGGTGGCGGTGGAGTCGGGTTCAAAAGGGTTGTATTCGATGTTGCCGTGTAGCTCGGGCTGGGTGCGCGCCTGGTTCCAGGCCACGGAGAAATCGGTCTGGTACTGCCCGGCCGGCTGTTTCTCCCAGGTCTTGCCCAGGGTGCTGGTATACTGCCAGAGTCGCTCCACCGAGGCATAGCGGTAGGTGGAGGCGGCGATATATTCACTGGCAAAACCGGGACCGGCGAAGAGCAGCGAGCCGTTGAGAATGGAGTCGTAGGCGGTCAGCAGGACAAACTGCAGGGAATCGCTCGGATCGGCATACACTTTGGTGGCCCCGGCCCACTCGTTGGTCAGTCCGGACGAGAGGGTAAGGTCCACGCCCGACCTGAACAGGTTGCGCTCGCTCAGATACACGGTCCCGCCCTGCAGGGGCCGCCCCAGGCCGGCGTCGAGGCCCAGGCGGGTGCCCCGTCCCAGCCAGTTGCGGTGTTGGAGATTTACACTCAGGCCGGGCTCGATGCGGCTGCCGGTGATGTTGAGGAAGGCGTTGCTCTCCAGGTGGCGGTAGCGTTTTTCCTGGAGGCTGATTTCCACCGGCTGCAGGCTGTCCTCGGCGGTGACGGGCAGGGTGTCGATGCTGATGCCGCGAAAGAGGTCGGTGCGCGTCAGATTGGCGTTGGTGCGCGTGACCTGTTCGGGATCGAAGAGCTCTCCAGGGTGAAAGGTCAGTTGGCGCTGGATCAGGGAGGTGCGGGTATGCAGGGGGTGCAGGGTATCGCCGGGCGCGATGTGCACCTCCCCGAAGTACATCTTCTTCCCTGGGTCCACCCGGTAGATCACTTCGGCCCGGTGTGCGATTGGGTCCTGGCGCAAGTCCTTCTGCACGGTGGCGCGGGCGTAGCCCTGGCGATTGAGAAAGGTCTGCAGTTGGCGCTCGTCCTGCACCACCTGGCTGTAGCGATAGACGCCGCCGGGCACCAGCTGCAGTTGCTGGCGCAGGGCGGTGGTGTCGCAGGGAGCGGCCAGTTCCAGCACGACGTCGGAGATCAGCCAGCGGACCTTGCTGTCGATGCGGATGGTGAGGTGCAGGTCGTGTTCGCCTTCGAGGACCAGGATCTTGCCCGGGATGGTCACATCCAGGTATCCCTCACCCCGGTACTGATCTTTGATGACTGCTAGGTCGGCGCGGAAGAAGCGGCGCTGGAAAGGCTCGCCCTCCCGGGTCTGCATGGCGGCCCGCAGGTCGGGATTCTTGAAGGGTTTATCGTTCAGGTGGGCAAAGTGGATGTCCTTAACCTTCTTGCCTTGGGCTTCGGCCAGGGTGATCTCGCGTCCCTGGGCCAGGGCCAGGACCGGCAGGAGCAGCAGGAAGAGCAGCCGCATCAGAAGTCCTTCTTGAGGCCGATGCCCAGACCGTAGCGCTGGTACTTGCTCTGCGCTGCCCCGGTCAGCGTCATATAGGCCCCCACTTTGTACTCGACGCGAAATTCACCCTCGGAGGGGTTGGCGGCGGCGGCTTCGTAGTTCACCTGTACGGGGAGGGGAAACTTGAAGTACTTGCCCAGTCGCAGCGAGGATTTGCCCGCGGTTTCCAGGAGGGTGCCCGAGGGCAGGATCTGAAATTGGTCCAGGCCGATCCGTTTGACCTGCCGGCTGAGCAGCAGCTGGCTGGCGGTAGTGTAGAGAGTTTTCTCGTAATCGGCCCTGTTCTGGGGCATCTGGGTGGTGCCGAAGGCCAGCAAATAGTATATCTGCAACTGGGGGATGGACGGCTCCGAGGTAAAATCGGGCACTACCCCTAGGGTGGGTCCCTGCAGCTTGAGGGTCACCTCGCAGTCCTCGGCGCCCAGCTCGGCCGCGTCGTTGCTGTTCAGGTGGACAGTGGTGCCCAGCTCGATGTCGAGATCGGGGTTGAGCAGCCGGGGGTCGTAGATCAGGTCGAAGATGGACCAGGGCACCGGCTGGTCCAGGCTGATGCGCCCTTTCTCGAAGGCGAACTCGCTGTTGAGCACAAAAACCTTGCCCTCGGGAATCTCCAGGCCGCCCTGGAACTGGGGCTTGTAGAAGGTGCCGTAGATCCGGGTATTGCCCTCCACGCGCAGCTGGAGCACCTCGTTCTCCACCTGCAGGTCGCGCAGGTCGACGGCGACATCCAGCTGCATGTTTTCAAAGAAGGGGTCGCGCACCGTGGCCGGCGGGGGCGGCACTGGCGGGGCATTCAGGTCGATGAGCGGCACCTCGGCCTGAGCCTTGTCGAGGTGTATTTGGCAGCGCAGCAGCGAGCCAGTGGGGCTACCGTGCAGGTTGCCGTCCAGGTTGATGCCCGGGGCCACAAAGATGTCGTCGTAGTTGAGCGGCAGATTTTTGACCTGAAAGCGCAGGTCATAGGCCAGCGCGTCGAGGGCATTCAACTCCACATAGCCGCTCAACTCGGCGCGGCCCTTTCCCTTGAGCGGATGGCCGATGAAGTCGCGCAGTTCGCCGCGCCGGCCGGCGAATTCGAGCCGGCCCACGGGGAAGAAGTAGGAGGGCTTTACGTCCAGGAGCCGCAGCTCCAAGTCCTCCACTTTGGCCCAGCCTTTGACTTGCAGATTATCGGCGAAACCGTCCACCGCCAGGTCCAGGCTCAGGGTGCCGTCCAGGCGCTCGAACTGGGGGAGTTGATCGAGCAGTGGCAGCAGGCTGAAGCCGCTGGAGTGGGCCTGCAGCTGACCGCGTTCCCAGTGGGCCAGGCCGCCTTCCAGGTCCCAGGGTAGTTGGGCATGGAACTGGAGGCTATCGCCGCTGAGAGCCAGCCACTCTAGTTTCAGGTCGCCTTCCCGGGCGTCGCCGCGAAAGTGGCCTTCGAGCACGCCCAGCTCTTCGGTGGCGATCTCCAAGTCGGCTCCCAGGTCGGGGTCCGCCAGGGTGCCGGCAAAACGCGCCTGCAGCCGGACCTCGCCGGCGGGCATGCTGGCTTCCTGCTGGTTCCAGTTGTCCAGGGCGCGCGGATCGATCCCGTCCAGGTCGAGCTGGAGCTGAGAAGGAGCGCTGGGGGAGAAGATACCCTTCAGGCTCAGGGTGCCGTCCTCTAACAACTGGTTCTTGGCAGGGTCGAAGCGCTCGAGCAGCAACGCGAGATCTTTGATCTCCAGATGGTCGTCGTCCAGGGTGAGGGTGGCCGGCGCCTGGCCGGGCAGATGCAGGCGCAGACCCGGTTTGTCGAGCTGGAGCTGGTCGAATTGCACCTGGCCTCCGAGGTGGTTCCAGTGGCCTGGATCGCCCAGCAGGGCCAGGGGCAGGTGCAGGTCGCCGTCGAGGCTCAGCTGTCCGCCCATGCTGTCGGCTACCAGCAGGCTGAGCGGGGCGCGCAGGTCGGCCTGGCGGGCATGCAGGCGCAGGCGCAGCTGAGCGTCGGTGGTGTAGTCGGCGGCAAAAAGCGGCACCGCCGGCACGGCCAGCTCGAAGGAGAATTCCCGTTCCTGGTCGTTGTCCTGCTCCAGATCGGCCGAAAAGGCCAGGGTGTCGGCCAGGCCGAGCTGGGCTTGCACGGTGCCCAGCGGATGGCCGTTTAACTGGAGCAGGTCCAGTCGGGCCTGGGCCTGCAGCTGAGGCTTTTCGGCGGTGCCACCCAGGGCAAAGCTCAATTGTCCGGTTCCGGTCACCTGGGGCGCCAGCATCTGCAAATCAAGCGTATCTATGCGGCCCTGAATCTCGAGGCGGTCCTGGCCGGCGCTGCCTTCCAGCTCTAGTAGTCCGGCCGGGGTCTGGAGGGAGAAGGGCTCGCAGCGCAGGTGTTGGTCGGCATAGGCAAATTTCAGCGTGTCGGCATTGTGGACTTCCCACCCTCCCTGGCGCAGGTCGAGGCGGGAGAGCTGGCCGCTGGCGGCGATCTTTTCGGGCTGCGAGGCGCGCCCCGCCAGCTGCAGATTTCCCGAGAGGACAAGGCTATCGGTGGCAGCCCCGTGGAAGAGGGCCTGGTCCAGTTCGAGCTGACCGTCGAGGCGGTCGCCCGCTTTCAGGGTGCAGGCAGCCTGGATGCCCTGGCCCGAGAGCAGGGCCTGGGCCTGCTGGGCGGTGTATTCCAGGTCAAGGGCCAGGTCGCTGGTCTGCCAGCCCTGGTACCCCGCGCCCTGAAGCTGGAGCTGGCCGTCTAGGCGCAGGGTTGCCAGGTCCAGGCCGCCACTGGCGCGCAACTGGCCCTGCAGCGTGCCAGTCAGCGAGGTGTCTAGTTGCGCCAGCGGCAGGTCAGCCAGTTGGGCGGCAAAGGTGTCTATCCGGTTTTCTTGTAGATCTGCGCGCAGCTGGGCGCGCAGCTGAGTGCCGGCCAGGGACAGCGCGGCGTCCAACTGCCTGCCGCCCACCAGCGCCAGCTCGGCGTGCGCTGGGCCTAGGTGGATGTTCCTGAGGGGCAGGCTGGGGCTGTCCAGACGCAGCGATAGCGAGTCGGGATGGGCCTGGCCCTGCAACTGGACCGGGGCGGCGGCATACCCGAGCAGGGTGCTGGGATCCAGGGCGCCGGTGAAGCCCAGGTCGTACTGTCCACTGGGAGCGAGGGTGCCGGCGGCCTGCACCCGGCCCAGGCGGGAATCGAGAGTGGCGCTGAGCAGGTGGTCGGGCTGGAGTGTGGCCTGGAGCTGAGCGTCCAGCGGCGGGCCGGACAAGGCGTCCAGCTGATGGGCCGAGAGATCCAGTTGGACGGCATAACGCTTTGCCTGCGGATTGCCCCTGGCTTCGAGTTGTGCATCTACCTGGCCCTTGAAGGTGCTGAGGCGGGACAGGTCGAGGTGGTCCAGGCGCAGCTGCAGGGCGAGGCTGTCGCCAGCCAGGTCGTAGCTCAGCTGGCCATCGGCCAGGCCGCCGGCCCCCTCTAGGTGAAGCGAGTCCACGGTGGCGCGCGCCGAATCGAGGGTTCCGCGCGCCCTCAGCGAGAGAGGCCCCAAGGGAGAGGACTCCAGCTGGCCGAGAAGGACCAGGCGGGTATCCATGGGACTGAGTGCTCCTTCGAGATTCAGGTCGAGCCGGGCGTGCAGGGAATCGACCTGCAGGTCGGTTTGCAGCTGGAGTGTGGCCGGAAGGGTACTGCCCAGCCCCAGTGAACCCTGGCCCTGGACGCTGGCCTGCACCAGGGCACTGTGCACCTCGGTCTGCAGATGTACCAGGTGGAGCCGGGCCGGTTCGATTTGCAGCTCGGTCTGCAGGGTGCCGGCCGCCTGTTGTCGCCCGGCCCTGGTCACCTGCCAGCGGGGGAGGGTCAGCTGCAGGGTGCCGGTGGTGTCGCCGGTGGGCTGATAATAGGCTTCCAGCTCTTCGGCGAGAACCTCCAGACTGTCGGTCGGTTGGTCGAGCTGGAAGGTGCCGCCGGTGAGTTCCAGACGGGGGAAGGAGGAGACGGAGAGCCGCAGGCTGGAGGTGTCGGCAGCGGTGCTGTCAGTGGTCCCCAACCGCAGGCGCAGCACCGGATTTTTCAGGGTCAGGGCGTACTGCCAGGGGGAAAAAGAACCGCGCTCGAGGGTGAACTGAAGGCTGTCTCCAGAGCTGGAGGCCCGCAGGTCGGCGAAAGCGATCTCACTTGTCAGGGTGCCCGAGGTCTGGCCCAGGTGCAACTGCCACCCCCAGTGCGGAGCCAGCCAGACCAATCCCCGACCCAAGAGCCAGGGACCCACAGGAGTGGCCAGCACTAGCAGGACGGCCAGGGCCAGGGCCAGGCTGAGCCAGGCAGCGCGGCGGGGAGTCATAATTTATTTTTTGGTCTGGTTCAGGTCCTTGGGAACCTCGAAGACCGAATCGGCCAGCGCCGAGGAGGAGAGGTTCCTGATCTTGCGGCTCAGTTGGAAGATCTGGTCCTCTCCCTTGCCGGTGTTGATAAAGACCTTGAGGACCGATTCCATGACCAAGCCTTTGAGTTCCTCGGCGGTGGTTTTTTCCGCCAACTGGTCGGAGTCCTCGACGATGCCTCTGAGCTGATCCAGGTCCCCGCTGATCAAGGGCGGGAAGGAGGTCTTCTCGGTCTGCAGGCGCTGGAAACGCTCGATTTCCTTATACCCGGGGAAGTCCTTGGCGATCCAGGCCTGATACAGATAGCGGTTTTCCTTGCGCAGCTTCGTGGTGCCGGGCTGGTAGTAGCGGGCCCGCATCTCGGCGGCCACCCGTCGGCAGAGGATGCCTTCGATGCGGTTGGTGTCGGGCAAAGCTTTGACCTGAAACTGGATCTCCGGGCCATTGGCGCTGGGGGTGGCGGGTTTGGCAGCGGCGGGTTTGGCGGCGGGGGCCAGCAAGGCCTCCTGGGCGTAGGTCTGGCGCAGGTGGTCTATCTTGAAGACCTTGGCCGAGTCCAGGCGCAGGATGGTGCTGCTGTTGAGGGGTTTGCCCTCCTTTTTGAGGGCCTGGGCCAGTTCCTTGCTGGTCTCGATCTGGCTGCTGACTTTTTGTCTTTCGCCCTTGATGTAGATGTCGTTGGTGGTTTTACGGGCGCCCACCTTCTTGGGGCCCAGACCAGAGTTGGAGATCTCTTCGGTATAGCGGATATCCGCCGCAACCGGGCGGAGGGCGCCGACAAAAATCAGCGCCAGGAGGAGCACGACCATGGCAGACTCCTTGTCTGGGGGGCGCTATAATATAAATAAATTGCGGGGGGGTTGTGGGTTGTTGGCGCGGATCTGGGTTGTCAGCGGGCGCTGAAGGCAAAAGAGAAGGGCACCTCTCTTGCGGGAGAGGTGCCCCTGGACGAAGAGCCGTGGTGAATTTCAGTCGTCTGAACGGTTGCGCTGGAGGACGAACTGCAAAAGCTGCATCAGCGAGGTGGCGGCAGCGGCGACATAGGTGAGCGCTGCGGCGGTGAGCACCTTGCGGGCCAGGGTGCCTTCCTGGGGGGCCAGGTAGCGGCCGTCCACCAGCTGGGCCATGGCCCGCGAGCTGGCATTGAACTCCACTGGCAGGGTGACGACCTGGAAGATCACCACGGCGGCGAAGAAGGCGATGCCCAGGTCCATCAGGCCGGCGCTCCGCATCAGCATGCCGATGAAGAAGAGCGGGAAGGCCGCCATCGAGCCGATATTGCAGACTGGCAGGATGGCATGGCGCAGGCTGAGGGGCACGTACCCGTTGGCATGCTGGATGGCGTGTCCCACCTCGTGGGCAGCGATAGCCAGGCCGGCCAGATGATGGCCGCGGTAGTTGTCGGAGGAGAGCCGCACCACCTTGTCCCGCGGGTCGTAATGGTCGGAGAGCGTGCCCTCCACCTCCTCGACCTGCACGTCGTGAATCCCCTCGTCGCGCAGCAGGCGGCGCGCAATATCTGCCCCAGATATGCCGGAGGCAGAAGGAACCTCGCTGAATTTCTTGTAGGTATGGCGCACTTTGTACTGCGCATAGAGCGCCAGGATCATGGGCGGGATGAGCAGGATGAAGGTGGAGTCGAAGGCAAAGGGCATCAAGGTGCGATCTCCTCGTGTGATAAACAGTGGCGGGCCCCGATGCGGCACGCAGCGTCCGGGACTAAATAAATATACTAATCGGCCTTTATTAGTAAAGTCCCTTGACGACACTGAAAAGGCCGCAGGGCGCGCGGGGCGCCCTGCGGCCGGGAAACCAATGGTCGGGGGCTTACTCCGCTTTTACTGAAATCTTGCGGGCCAGGGCTTCCTTGACCTTGGGCAGCCGCAGCTGCAGCACGCCGTTTTTCAGGTTGGCCACGATGCCGTTCCGGTCGATGCTGTCGGCCAGGACAAAGCGGCGTTCGTAATCACCCTCCCCGTACTCGTTATAGATCAGGCGGTAGTTGGTCGGCACGGCGGTGGCAACAGTGCCGCGGATGGTCAATTCGCGATTCTCCAGAGTGATGTCCAGCGATTCCTCGCTGACCCCGGGGAGTTCGGCCACTACCACGATCTCTTCTGGGGTTTCGTACACATCGGCTCGTGGAGAGAAGATTCGCCGCGTGTTGGTGCGTTCGGCGCTAGGCAGAGCAGCGGGTGTTTTGGCCTCAAGTTCCTGGGTCTGGGTGCTCATGGTCTAGTTCTCCTGGGAGATATTTCAGTTGGTGTGAATGGCGATC
Source organism: Candidatus Latescibacterota bacterium (assembly GCA_009691525.1). Lineage (GTDB taxonomy): Bacteria > Latescibacterota > UBA2968 > UBA8231 > UBA8231 > SICG01. The sequence goes on from SICG01000098.1 coordinate 10,168, forward strand.
TTCTGGGGGCGGTGCGCTTCGGCGCGCGGCAGGGCGATGGAGAGCACGCCGTGTTTGAACTTGGCCTCGACCGCAGCGCTTTCGACTTCGAAAGGCAGGGCCAGCGAACGGGTGAACTTGCCATACCAGCGCTCGCGGCGGTGATGGGCCTCCCCTTCCTTGGGTTCGGGGGCGGACCGTTCACCGCGCAGGGTCAGGACGTTCTGGACCACCGAAATCTCGATGTCGCCGGGGGCGAAACCGGGCAGTTCGACCACGGCGATAGCGCCCTCGCCGTTGTGCCAAAGATTCACGGCCGGGTACTCGTCGGCCGGCTGCCAGACCCCCTCGAAGAGCCGGTCGAAATCCTGCCGGAGTCGTTGCAGCCCACCGGAGGGGCGGCTCAAAGTATAGGGGTTGACGCTGGAGAAATAAGGCCTGGCAAACATGACTTCCCTCCTTGGGGTTGAGATGGTTTTCGCAGCTTTGTCTGCTCGCCCCTCAGGAACGCAATCGGTATGCCAGCCTGGCTGGGGTCTGTGGGTTGGCGATCGATAAGTAATTGTCTTGGTGCAGGATAAAAAATATTTTTCCGATGGGATGCGGCACGGTACGAGCACCCGTGGCCAGCGCGGTCCTGCCATTTTAGCAAGGCGCGTTTCCTGGCGATGGCAGCGGCACTGCACTTTTGACAGATGTAAGTGGCAGGCGGCAGATTTGAGGTTCCGCCCACTCGGGGTTTGCCGTATAATTGAGACACAAATTGAGACACAAGTGGCATCCTGATCGAAAGGAAGACCATGTACGACGGGACACCGGCTCTAGACCTGGGCGATCCTGGGAAATGGCACCACAACTTACCTACCTCCATGCTCTATGAGGAGATCGTCAAGCGCGGCGAGGGGACCATCGCCCATCTGGGGCCCGTGGTGGTGCATACCGGCAAATACACTGGTCGCTCTCCGGGAGACAAGTTTGTCGTTCAGGAGCCTGGCTCGGAAAAAGCGGTCTGGTGGGGCAAGGTCAACAACCCGATGGCCCCCGCGCATTTCCAGGCCCTGCTGGAGCGGGTGCAGGAGTACCTGCGCGGGCGGGATATCTTTGTGCAGGACTGTTATGCCGGGGCCGATCCGCAGTGCCGGGTCCCTCTGCGGGTCTTCACTGAGCGGGCCTGGCACAGTCTCTTTGCCCGCAACATGTTCATCCGCGAAATGGATTCCGAGCACCTGGCCCGTTTCGCCCCCGACTGGCAGTTGATCTACGCTCCGGGGTTTGCAGCAGTGCCCGAGCGCGATCACACCCGTTCCGAGGTTTTTGTGGTGATCCACCTGGCGCGCCGGCTTATCCTCGTCGGCGGGACCAGTTACGCCGGCGAGATGAAGAAGGCGGTGTTCACGGTGCTCAACTATCTCTACCCCACCCAGGGGATGGTGAGCATGCACTGCTCGGCCAACAAGAACAGCCGCGGCGAGACGGCGCTCTTCTTCGGGCTGTCAGGGACCGGCAAGACCACCCTGTCGGCCAATGCCAACTACATGCTGATCGGCGACGATGAACACGGCTGGAACGATCGGGGAGTCTTCAATTTCGAGGGGGGCTGCTACGCCAAGGCCATCCGCCTCAATGCCCAGGCCGAACCCGAGATCTACGCCGCCGTGCACCGCTTTGGCGCGGTGCTGGAAAATGTGGCCATCGACCCCCATACCCGGCGGGTGAACCTGGACGACGACCGTTTCACCGAGAACACCCGGGCCTCCTATCCGCTCAATTATATCCCCAACGCTTCCTTTGAAGGGTTGGGCAGCCACCCCACCAATATCATCATGCTCACCTGCGACGCCTTTGGGGTGTTGCCGCCGGTGGCCCGCCTCAGCCCCGAACAAGCCATGTACCACTTTATCTCCGGGTACACTGCCAAGGTGGCCGGCACCGAGCGCGGGGTGGCCCAGCCCACCGCCACCTTCTCCCCTTGCTTCGGCGCGCCCTTCTTGGTGCTGCATCCCACTCACTACGCCCGCCTCCTGGGCGAACGTATCCGCCGGCACCAGGTCCGCTGCTGGCTGGTCAACACGGGCTGGAATGGAGGGCCGTACGGGGAGGGCAAGCGCATCCGCATCGACTATACGCGGGCCATCGTGGCCGCCATCCTTGACCACCGGCTGGACAAGGTGGCTCGCGCCCAACACGCCCTCTTCGGGTTGGAGATGCCGGTGGAGTGCCCGGGGGTACCCAAAGAGGTGCTCGAACCGCGCACTGCCTGGAGGGACCCGACCGCCTACGACATCAAGGCCCGGCATTTGGTGGGGCTCTTCAACGAACACTTTGCCGAGTACGAGTCCCTGGTCCCCGAATTGCGCGCCGTGGCGCCCAGCACCGGGTGAGGGGCATGGGCGGGGTGAAGCATGGCGAGTTCTGGAGAGCAGGGGCCGGCTGGTGAGCGAGGTGTATGTGGCCATTGTGGACGTGGGTTGAGCCATGCCCAAGGCTGCAGTCCTGCTGATTGACGACGATCCTCTGGTGCTGGAGACCCTGGGCCTTTCCCTTGAAGACGAAGGGTGGGGAGTGGCACAGGATTGGGATTGTCGATCGTGCAGGGGATCGTGCAGCGCCACGAGGGGTGGATCGAGGTGGGGTCTGAGGAGGGGGGAGGGACGACTTTCGCGGTAAATCTGCCTATATTGAAAAGTATTGAGAGATGAAAGGAGCGTCTCGATGAAATTCATCGTCGCCGTGGACTGCGAAGGGGTGGCTGGGGTGGTGGGTGCACCGGGCGGCTCGCTCAACGAGTCGCGCGATCTCGATTTTGCCCGGCTACAGGCCACCCGCGAGGCGGATGCGGCGGCGCGCGGCTTCTTTGAGGCCGGCGCCAGCCAGGTGATCGTCTGGGACAACCACGGGGGCAGCCTCAACCTGCACTACGACCAGTTGGACGAACGCTGCGACATCGCCCTGGGAGTGGGCTTCCCCCACCGTTGGCCCGGGCTCGAAAAGGACTTTTCCGGGGTAGCGCTCATCGGGTACCACGCGATGGACAACACCGTGGACGGGGTGATCTGCCATAGCTTCAGCTCGGCTTCTTACCAGTACATGAAGGTCAACGGGCAGGAGGTGGGGGAGATGGGCATCGACGGGGCCATGGCCGGCCGCCTGGGAGTGCCGATGGTACTGGTGGCCAGCGACGACAAGGGGGTGGCCGAGGCCAATGTCTTTTTCCCCTGGGCTGAGACCGCGACCACCAAGCAGGGTCTGGGCTGGAACGGGGCGCTGAGCAAACACCCCAAACGCGCCGTGGCCGAGGTCTTCGCGGCAGCGCAGCGGGCTGCGGGCCGGCTGGGCCAGATGAAGTCCTTCACCTTTGCCGAGCCGCTCGACTTCGAGATCCGCTACAAACGCATCGAGGCAGCGCAGGCGGCCAGCCGGGGTTACAAGCGGGGCGAGCGGCTCGATCCGTACACGGTGTGCTGGAAGCTGGAGCGTCTGGAGGATTATTTCTGATGAAAATTACCCGCATGGAAATCCTCGCTGCCGACCAGGGGCGGATCATCGTATTTGTGAAATTGCACACCGACGAGGGTATCGTCGGGTTTGGCGAGCCCTCATGCACGGGCAAGGAGCAGGCGGTGATGGGGGCACTGCGCGATCTGGAGGGGTACCTCATCGGCGCCGACCCCTTCCAGATCGAGCGGCTGTGGGGGTACATGTACCGCACGGTGATCTGGCGGGGTGGGCCGGTGCTGATGGCCGCCCTCAGCGGCGTAGAGCACGCCCTGTGGGACATCAAGGCCAAGGCGTTGGGGGTACCGGTCTGGGAGTTGCTAGGGGGCAGGGTGCGCGACCGGGTAGAGGTGTACGCATGGATTCACGGGGATACCCCCGAGAGTTATGCCCAGGATGCGCTGAAGCGGCTGGACGAGGGGTTTCGCACCGTCAAGTTCACGCCCTTCGAGTTTACCGGGTTGGGCTACAATCTGGCGGAAGGGCGGCGGGCTGAGGCGCGGGTGCGGGCGGTGCGCGAGGCGGTGGGCGACGAGGTGGGCATTGCCATCGACGGCCACGGGGTGCTCAATCCAGTCAACGCGGTGGAGATGGGCAAACGCATCGAGCCATACGGCATCCTCTTCTACGAGGAGCCGGTGCTGCCCGAACACACCGACGCCCTGGCCGAGGTGCGGCGCCAGTGCCGCATCCCGGTGGCCACCGGCGAGCGGCTCTTTGGCCGCCACGCCTTTCGCGAATTGCTGGTCAAGCAGGCGGTGGACGTGATCCAGGCGGACGTCGGCAATGCGGGGGGGATCTTGGAGGTGTACAAGATCGCGGCCATGGCCGAAGCCTTTTACGTCAGCATGGCGCCCCACAACCCGTGGAGCCCGTTGACCACGGCTATCTCGCTGCACCTGGACGCGGTGGTGCAGAACTTCCTCATCCAGGAGATCCCCACCGCCGGTTCCCACCGGGACCGCGGGCGTATACTCAAGCAGCAGATCGAAAAACCCCGCGAGGGGTATCTGGAGATTCCCTCTGGTCCGGGGTGGGGGGTGGAACTGGACGAGGACTACCTCCGCAGCATCCAGTGGCAGCCCGGCACCCCGCGCCAGCCCTGGATCCCGCTGCGGCCGGACGGTGGACTGGTCCATACCTGAGTTATAAAATGAATTATACAAGATGAAAGCGGGCGCGGTGCTGCTGCTCAGCGGCGGCATGGATTCGGCCACCTGCCTGTGGTGGATGCGCAGGAATCTGGAGGGTTCCATCCACGCCCTGAGCATCGACTACGGGCAGCGCCACCGGGTGGAACTGGAAAACGCCGTGCGTCTGGCCGGGCGGGCCGGGGTCCCCCACAAAGTGGTGGGCCTGGACCTGGCAGCTATCGGGGACAGCCCGCTCACCGATGCCGCGCTGGAGGTGCCGGCAGCGCGGGAAGACCGGCAGTTGGCCACGGTGGTCCCCTTCCGCAACCTGCTCTTCGCCTCCATGGCCGCAGCCTGGGCCGAGACCCTAGGGCTGGCCGAGGTGTACCTGGCCCCGGTGAAGGACGACTACCGCTCCTATCGCGATTGCCGCCGGCCCTTCTACGACAGCTTGGAGCAGACCCTGGGCCTGGGAGCCACCCATGAGGGAGACTTTGTTGTGCACACCCCCTTTGTGCACAAGTGGAAGACCGAAGTGGTGGCCCTGGGGCTGGAACTGGGGGTGCCCTACGAATTGACTCACACCTGTTACGAAGGGAAGAGGCCGGCCTGCGGGCAATGCGACGCCTGCGCCGAGCGCCTGGCGGCCTTTGCGGCCAACGGGGTCCCCGACCCGCTGGCGTACGCAGTTCAGCCCTGAGTCCTTAGCGCCGCACCACTAGCAGGACCCCGGCGATCAACAAGATCACCCCGGCAATGCGGCTGAGGGTGGCGGGTTGTCGGGCGAAAGACAGCAGCCCGAAATGGTCGAGGACCACCGCGGTCAGCAATTGACCCGTCACCGCCGTGGCCCCCAGCACCAGCGCGCCCACCCGGGGGGCTAGCACCACCGCCGAAGAAACGCAGAAGGCGCCCAGGACCCCCCCCGGTCCACGCCCACCACGGCATTTCGCCCAGAAGCTGCGACGACCAGGCCGGCCGCGAGAGCACGACCAGCAGCGCCAGCACCGCAGTGCCCACGGCAAAGGAGATCAGGGCGGCCTGAAAGGGGGAGGAGAGCGAGAGCCGCAGCCGGGCGTTGACCCCGGACTGCACCGCTGCCATGGCCCCCATCAGGAGCCCGAGGAACACATAGGAGATCATCGCTTTCTGCATGGATGCCCTCTGCACGGGTGGACAGGTTTTGAGAGAGACCCCTAAGATCCGTATATCTCCGGCCTTTGCCAATGCCCGCCTCGCTCGGACCCGCTTGACGCGGCCCCGTTCAGGGCTGATTTTCAGACCACTTCCGAGCGCGTCCCTATGATTCCATCCCTTCCCGAAATTGCGGAAATCCCCGACGAAGCACCCGCGCGCCTGCCTCAGTGGCGCGCCGATGGGCAAGTGCTGCAGGTCAACGAGATCTTCTATTCCATCGAGGGCGAGGGCGGCCGGGTCGGCCAGCCCACCACCTTTGTGCGCCTGGCCAAATGCAATTTGCGCTGCCGCTTCTGCGACACCGAATTCGACAGCTTCACCGAGATGGATCTGGACACCATCCTCACCGAGGTGGGACGGCACAGCGCGGCCTGGGTCTGTTTCACCGGGGGGGAGCCCCTGGGCCAGCACCTCGAACCCGTGGCCCGCCGGCTGCAGGACGCGGGATACCGTCTCCATATCGAGACCAACGGCACCCTCTCGCCCGACCCGCGCCTCTTCGACCTGATCGAACACTGGACGGTCTCGCCCAAGCGCTATCCAGTGATCGAGGGCTTCCGGCGCATCACCGAACTGAAGTACGTGGTGGGCAAATCCTTCCGGGAAGACCGGGTGCAGGAGGAGTTGGCCGAACAGAT
>SICG01000099.1 GCA_009691525.1 Candidatus Latescibacterota bacterium
GCCCGCGAACTGGGCGACGCCGCTTGACAGCAGTGGACCCGGCTGCTGTTTTATAGGGGGTCAGCCATCCCGCCCCGGCCGCAGGAAAACTCCATGAAAAAGATCGAAGCCTTCATCAAACCATTCCGCCTGGACGAGGTGAAAAGCGCTCTGTCCGAGGTGCAGGTCCTCGGCTTGTCGGTGAGCGAGGTGCGGGGTTTTGGCCGGCAGCGCGGGCACAGCGAGGTCTACCGCGGTGCCGAGTACAAGGTGGACTTCATGCCCAAAATCAAAATCGAGGTGGTGGTCGCCGACGCTGACATGGAAAGGGCGGTGGGCGCCATTCTCCGCGCGGCCAAGACCGGCCAGACCGGAGATGGTAAGATCTTTGTATCCGAGGTGCTGGAGGCCATCCGCATCCGCACGGGCGAAACCGGGGAAAACGCCCTTTAGGCGGCGGGGCCAGTCCCATGCCTGAGGAGGAGGAGCTCGCGCGCCTGGCCCACGAGGCCCTGACCTGCGATCCGGCCGCGGCCCTCGAGCCGCTGGGCCGGCTGGGTTTCGGCGATCCCGAACGCGCCTCCCAGGCCTTGGACCGGCTGGCTGGCCAAGCGCCTTTCCTGGCACCCTTGCCGGCCCAGGTGCTGGTAGCCCTGGCCCGCACCGGGCGGCCCGATCAGGGCTTGCGCCACCTGGAGCGTTTTGTCGAAACCAGCGGTGCCCGCCTCTCGCTCTATGCCCGGCTAAAAGACTACCCCCGGCTGGCCGATTACCTGATCCAGGTGCTCGGCCACAGTCGTTTCCTCACCGATATCCTGGTCCGCAATCCCGAATATCTCTACTGGCTCTTCGAGGAAACCCCCTTCCTCGAACAGGCGCTAGACAAGCAGACCCTCAGCCGGCAGGCCCATCAGCAACTCGAGGCGGAGCAGGCCACGGTCCGGCGTCTGGAGGTGCTGCGCCGTTTCCAGCGCCGCGAGTTGCTGCGCATCGGGGCGGCCGAAGTGCTGGGGCTCAAGCCGGTGGCGCAAGTGGGCCGGGAGTTGGCCGATCTGGCCGATGTGGTCATCGAGTGCGCCCTGGAGGCGGCCACTGAAGAATTAAGCGTTCGTTACGGCCGGCCCCGGAGCGAGCGCGGCCAGCCGGCCCATTTCGGCGTCATCTGCCTGGGCAAACACGGGGGACAGGAACTCAACTACAGCTCAGATGTGGACCTGCTCTTCGTCTACGACGAGGAGGGATACACTCGCCCCCCCAGAGGGGGCGCGGCGATGAGCAACGAGGAGTACTTCACCCGCCTGAGCCGGCGTCTGATCCAGATGCTCACCGAGGCCAGCGCCGAGGGGTTTCTCTATCGGGTGGATATGCGCCTGCGGCCCGAAGGCGAAGTGGGGCCGCTGGTGCGTTCGCTGGCGGGCCTGCGCCTTTATTACGAGTCACACGGGCAGCTATGGGAGCGGCAGATGTTGATCAAGGCGCGCCTGGCCGCCGGGTCAACTGAGGTGTGGGTCCGCTTCCGGGACCTGGTGGCGCCCTTTGTTTATCCCGCCCATTTCAAGGTCAGCCCCCAGGAGGAGATCCGCCGCATCAAGGAGCGTATCGAGCATCAGATCCTCGAGCAGCCCTCCCGCGACAACAACATCAAGCTGCGGGCCGGGGGCATCCGCGACATCGAGTTTATCGTCCAATGCCTGCAGCTGCTCAAAGGCCGGGTGGAGCTCAAGGCCCGCAGCCACAACACCCTCGAGGCTATCGGCCAGTTGACCCGCACCAAAGCGCTCTCCGCCCAGGAGGCGACCCGATTGCGGGAGGCGTACTGCTTTTTTCGCCGGGTCGAGAACCTGTTGCAGATCGAGGACGGGCGCTCGGTCTATGCCCTGCCCGAGGACCCGGTTGCCGCCCGGGGGCTGGCCTGGTGCCTGGGCCTGGCCGACGGGCCGGCCCTACAACAGAAGGTGGAAGAGCACTTGGAACAGGTGCGGCGGATCTTCGCGGGGATCTTCCACTCCGCGCCCTCTGCCGGCGAGCAGTGGGGATGGCTGCTCGAGGCCGAACCAGGCAGTACCCGAGCCAGGGAGGCCCTGGGCAGCCGCGGTTTTGCCGACGGGGAGGCGGCCCATCGCCACCTGGCCTCGCTGATGCAGGGGGGGATGATGACCAGCACCGCCCGCCAGCACCTGGAGGACCTGCTCCCAGAGTTGATCGCCTCGCTGAGCCTCTCCGCCGACCCGGACCAGGCCCTGGTTCGTTTTGTCCAGATCGTGGGTGCGTATGGCGCGCCGGGCGTTTTCTACGGGCTGCTTCATTCGCACCCGCCTTTTCGGAACTTGTTGATCGCCGTCTGCGGGTCCAGCCCCTTTCTCGCCGAGCTGGTGCGCCGCGATCCGGGCCTGCTCGACGGCCTGGTCAGCCGGCAGTTTGAGCCCCCCCCGGGTTGGCACCAGGCTCCTGAGACCCTGCTCGGCCATCGCAACCAGGAGGTGTTGCGCATCGGCACCGACGACCTGCTCGGGCTGGCCACCGAGGAGGAGACTTTTCTGCGCCTCACCGAATTGGCCGAGCAGATCCTCCAGGCCGCGTACGCCCTGGCCTTCAGGCAGGTGGTCAAGCGCCGGGGGCGGCCGCGCACTCGGTCGGGCGAGGCGCGTTTCGCCTGTTTCGCCGGGGGGAAGTTTGGCGGGCGGGAACTCGATTTCGGCTCGGACCTGGATCTGTTTTTTGTCTACGAGGGGGAGGGGCGGACCGGGCGCACCCGCACCGAGAACCATCTCTTTTTTACCGAGCTGGCCCAGGAGCTGATCCGCTTCTTGGCCGAGGGCAATCTCTACCCGGTCGACACCCGGCTGCGGCCCGAAGGCCGCAACGCGCCGATGGTGATCTCTCTCTCTGCATATCTCCGGTACCTGACGGGGCGGGCCGCGCTGTGGGAGCGGCTGGCCCTGAGCCGGGCGCGGCTGGTGGCCGGGGATGTGCAACTTGGGCGCCGGCTGCAGTTGGCCATCCACCGCTTCGTCTTTGGCCGGGAGGTGGATGCCCAGACCGCCCGCGAGGTATTAGAGATGCGCCTGCGCCTCGAACCCCAGCCCGGTCCAGTGGACCTCAAACGCGGCCCCGGCGGGATTGTGGATATCGAGTTCATTGCGCAGATTCTGGTGCTGAAATTGGGCAGGACCCAGCACTCTTTGCGACTGACCAGCACCCGCCAGGTGCTCAATGGGCTCAGCCAGACCGGCCAGCTGCCGCAGGAGGAGACGCAGTTCCTGCTCGACGCGTACGACCGCCTGAGAGGCATCGAAAAAGGGATGCGCCTGGCCAGCGACCAGGCCGACAACATCCTGCCGGAGGGCCGCGAAATGGCGGCCCTGGCCCGCAGCGTGGGACAACACAGCCCCGAGGCGCTGGTAGCCGAGGTGCAGGAACTGATGCGGCGGACCCGCGGTCTGTTTAACCAGATATTTGCCGCCTTTATCGAGGGGAGTTGAACGAGATATGGCAGGGGTGCAAAAGGCAGCGCGTTGGAGCCAGATCCTCATGGGTCTGGTGTTCCTGCTCGCAGGAGGCGTCAAGATCTGGGAGCCAGTGCTTTTCTTTTGGGAGGTGGTGCCGCATGTGGGGCTCATCGGCCTGGGGGTCTACACCCGCGAGCTGGCCCAGGTGGCCATACTCCTGGGCGCCGTGGAGTGGGGCCTGGGGCTGGCGCTGATCTGCAATTGGCGTCCCCGCCTGATCATGCCGGTGGTCACGGCCCTGATGCTCTTCTTTGTGGTGCTGGCCAGCCTGGCCCTGTACCGGGGGGGAGGGGCGAATTGCGGGTGTTTCGGGGCGCTGATCGAGCGCACCCCAGGGGAGGCCCTGGCGGAGGATATCATCATGCTGGGGTTGCTGGTTTTTTCGTGGAGGGTGTTGCTGCGCCATCAGGTGACCGAGTGGTCCCACGGCCGCTGGGTGGTGATCGCCGGCACGGCCCTGGCCCTGGCGGTGACCGCCACCCGGCTGCTGCCAGATCTGGATCGCTTGCAGGATTCCGATCTGCGGGCCGGGGTGCAGATCAGCGGCCTCAAGCTCAAGGGGGTGGACCTGAGTCAGGGACTTCACCTGGTGGAGGTGTTCAGCCCCAAGTGTGCCCACTGCATGCGCGAAGTGCCCAAGCTGAACGAATGGAGCCGCACCGAAGGGTTGCCGCCCTTGGTGGCCCTCAGCAGTTTTGCCCAGGACTCGGAGGAATTGAAGGATTTCAGGGGCCGGCTGCAGCCGCTCTACCCGACGCTCACCATTTCCTCCACCGATTTTCTCCGCCTCACGGCCGGCCATGGTTACCCCCGTTTGGCCCTGGTGCGCGAGGGGAAGATTGTGCGGGTGTGGGAGCACAGCGCCATGCCCACCATCGACGAGATTAAGGCCGCAGCCGGGTCCTGAGCTTTGTTGTAAGGCGAAATACTACTTGGCACTAAATATGCTATTTGGTTATTTTTGCGTTGGATGACTAACGCTAACCAAAACCAAATGACCAGAGGAACTAAGGGAATGGCCCGGCTCGAAGACCTCAGAAGGGGGGCCCGGGTGCGCGGGGTACTGCCCGAAGGGGCCGTGGCCGTGGTGGACTGCAAGTGGCTCGGGTCCTCGGGTCTCGAACTGCTCTATCAGGACGAGAGCGGCAGGCCGGGCAAGCAGCTGCTCTACCGCGATGCCGAACCCTCCCTGGAGATTCTTGTCCCAGTGGTAGAGCGCGATTTTGGCGCCCACGCCGAGCTTTTCCAGCGCGTCCTCCAGGCCTATGGCCTGCGCCTGCCCGCTGCCGAGGGCAGTGCGGACCAGGCCCCGGGGGTGAGGGGAGAAGAGGAGCGGGCAGCCTTCTTCAGCGCTGCCATCGAGTACCTGGGTGGCCAGTTGCGGGTCTCGGAGCCGGGATACTAAACTTACCCGCCTGCCTCCGGCGCTAGACGGCCATCCCTTTCCCGCCATCCTCACCTTTTCTGCTGCCAAGGTCGGCCCTGCCGAATGGCTCCATCCCGCCCATCCCTTGATGCAGGAAGTTGCCGAGCAGGTGTTGGAGCGGTACCGCCAGGTCTTATCCCAGGGGACCGTGCTGGTAGAGGATCAGGGCCAGGGCAACGGGGCCTACCTGCTCTTTTACCTCGAGCAGGCCATCGAAATCTGCGATAGCCAGGGCGGAAGGCGGCCTTTTTCCAAGAGATTACAGGCCATTGAGGTCGATGCCGGCGGACAGGTCCGGCCGGTGGAAGGCGCCCGGCGCTATCGGGGCCTGCAGGCCGGCGAGGAAGTCTTGGCCCAGCCGCTGCGTTCGGCAGTCTGGCTACAGGGGCAGGAAGCCGAAGAAAAAGCCCTGGACTTCGCCGTGGCCCACACCCTGCCGGCCCATCTGGACCAGGCCAGGCAGGACCTACAGGCCGCCAAAGTATTGGATCAGCCCGCCCAGTTCCTGGGCCAGGGCACACAGCCGCGGCCCTTGCTCTTGCCACTGCCGCCCGTGGTGGTGGGAGTGGCGCTGGTCATTCCGGCTGGGGCGCTGACGCGGATGTCGGTCCAAGCACCCGCCCCCGATGCCGGTCTATGGCAAGGCGTGCTCTTCCCGCCGGTGGGGTCCCGGCTCAAACCGGGTGTCCTGGTGTCGGCACCGCTGCCCGAAGCACCTGTACCCGAGGAGATCGGCCCCTTCTTTTCTGCCATTCCCGGCCTGATCGAGGAGCGCCGGACAGGTGCTTCTGCGGCTTGGCAGGTGGTGGCGGGGGAACGTATGGTTCCGGTGCCGCCCGACTTACAGGGGGAATGGGAGGCGCATGCGGCCAGGCTGCGGGGGCTGGGACTGGAGGTCGCTGGTCATCTGCCGCTGGTGGTGCGTAACGCGGTGGACGGCGGGTTGGCGGTGTGGATCCCCGCCGGCAAGTTTTCGCTGGGTTCTGGGGCGGGCAACCGCGACGAGCGGCCGGCGCACCTGTTGGACGTGCAGGGCTTTTACCTGGATGTCTGCCCGGTGACCAATGCCCAGTATGCGGCTTTTGTGGTCGCCACCGGGTACCAGCCGCGGCAGTGGAAACCCACCCCAGGCGGGCGGGAGTTGGCGGCGGTCAATCTGAGCTGGGAAGAGGCCAGGCTCTACGCCGAGTGGGCGGGCAAGCGCCTGCCCACCGAAGCCGAATGGGAGAAGGCCGCCCGTGGGGCGGATAACCGGATTTACCCCTGGGGCAATGCCTTCGATGCGCGCCGGGCCAGTGTCCTGGGCAACGACTATAACCGGGTCTCACCGGTGGGCCACTTCATTGCCGGGGCCAGCCCCTATGGGGTGCTGGATATGGCGGGCAATGTCTGGGAGTGGGTGGCCGATTGGTACGGGGCCGACTACTACGGGCGCAGTCCGGGACACAACCCCCTCGGTCCCGAGCAGGGCGAACACCGGGTCCTGCGCGGTGGGGCCTGGATCTGCCACCCCCGCTATCTGCGCTGCTCCCAGCGCGAGCACCAACCCCCATCGCACTGCAGCCGCTTCATCGGCTTTCGCTGCGCCCAGTAACCCCCCTACCTCGCCTCTCACCGGGAAAAGCCTCCAGGGCTTTCTCTCCGCCGTCTGACCTATTTCCGCAGTACCGATTCGTCGATGGCCGGGTCGGAGATACTGAGCATGGGCTCTTCGGCCAGGTTGAGCAGGTAGGAGGGCGATAGCTTCTTGCCGCGCGGGTCGAGCATCACCTCCATCAGCGGGCGGGTGGGGTAGAGCCGGTTGGCACCCACCACGCGGCCGATGGCCCCGTTGTTGAGTTTGACCAGGCTGCCCAGGGGGAAGATGGAGACGATGCGGATGAGCAATTTGATCAGGCGCGGGTCGTAGAGTTTGTTGCGCATGTCGATGATTTCGCTCAGGGCGGTATAGACTACCACTGCTGCCCGGTCGGCACGCGGGTGGGCCATGGCCTCATAGGTATCGGCCAGGCCGATGATGCGGGCGAATTCGTGGATCTCCTCTTCCTTGAGCTTATTTGGATAGCCGCTGCCGTCGTACCGCTCGTGTACCTGCACCACAATGGCACCCATCCAGGCCAGGTCCGGGCCAAAACCCTCGACGATGCGTTTCGATTCATGGGTGTGATTGCGCATCACCTCCAGCTGCTGCGGCGTCATGCGCGAGGTCTTGAGGACCTCCTCGGGGACCTTGAGCATGCCCACGTCGTGCATCAGCCCGCACAGACCCAGGGCCAGATTGTGGCGCTCGTCGTACTCCATTTCCTGTCCCAGGCGCATGGAGAGGATGGAGCCGTTTACCGCCCGCTGCGACCAGGAGTAGCTGGCGCTGGTCTGCGGCTCCTGGGACTGGGAGGCCTGGTGGGTGATCAGGCGGTCGATCTGGTCCTGGCTCAGGCTCGAGGCACTGCCGCGCTGGCGCACGGCTTCGGTGAGCAACTGGTCGCCGTTGGCAAAGCTGCGCTGCGCGTCCTTGACGGCCTTCACCAGGGCGTCGACCGCCAGGGGGGTATTGTTGGTGGTCGCCTCGTAGATCAACTGGGCCGCGGCGATCAGGTTGGTGTACAGATCGAGGGTGGTCTCCTCGTCGACCTGGGTCGCCGGGGCGTTTGCCAGCCAAGGCGCGGTGCCGGTGCGCGGTGCCTTGGCTTGAGCCTGGGGCTGCGGTATGGGTTGGGTCAGGTTGGAGGGTGCCGGGGCGCGCTGCGGCTCTTCGGGCATGGGCACCGCGGCGAAGAGGGGCGTATCCTGGGCGGCATCAGCCGATGCCGCCTGCTCCTGGGCACCGGCATCGGCGGGGGAGGCGCTCTCTCTGGCCACCGGGGCGCTGCGCACCTGCTGGGAGGAGCGCAACATCTGGCGCGGCTTAAAGCCCATGCGAAAACTCCATAGACACGGCTGTCCTCCTCATGGAGGATGAGTCGGTAGGTCAGATCCTCGTCCACCTGCGCGGCCTGGCGGCTGTAGCCGATGACCAGGCAGATATCGCAGATGTGGTTGAGCTTGCGCGGCACCCCGCCGGAGTACTGGGCGACCAACTCAACCGCGCCGGGCGAAAAGATCGGCTCCTCGCGGCCGGCCACCTTGAGGCGGTGGTTGATGTAGGCGCCGATCTCCTCCTTCTCCAGGGCCCGCATCACCCCGCGGGCGGAAATGCGCTCGTCGAATTGCGGCTGCTGGCGGATGCGCTCAGCCAGGGCGGGCTGGCCCACCATAAAGAGAGTCATCAGGAAGGCGTCGTTGAGCTGAAAGTTGAGCAAGAGGCGCAATTCCTCGAAGATCTGCGGGTCTTCGAGCAGTTGCCCTTCGTCGATGACCACCACGGTGTCCTTGCCGGTGGAGAAGTTGGCGTAGAGGGCCTCGTTGAGCCGGTGCAGGCGCTGGGCCCGGTTGGGCAGCGGGCTTTCGACGCCCAGTTGCAACAACACCTCGCCCAGCAACTCATCGGGCGTGCGGCAGGGGTTGGTGAGCAGGGCCAGTTCGGTGTGTTCGGGATTAAAATCCTGGATCAGAGCCCGGGCCATGAGCGTCTTGCCGCAGCCCGACTCGCCGGTGAGCAGGACCGCCCCCCGGTTGCCCTTGAGCGCGTAGAGCAGGCGGGCGTAGGTCTCGCCGATGGCCGGTGATTTATAGAGGAAGCGGGGGTCGGGGGTGTTCTCGAAGGGTTTTTCCCGCAGACCCCAGTGCGCTCGATACAAGGCGGAACACCTCTGCGCTGATATCGGGGCAAATCATTGTAAAAAAATGGTTTATAGTATCAAGGATAATTTTGGCCGGCCCAGTTGTCAAGCGGGATTTCCTGCTGCAGACAAAAGAGGCTTTTACTGGAAGGGCCAAATTCCTCATATTTCGATCCCACTATAGATGGGGTCGCCACTCAACACGGAGAGGGATGAGGATGAAAATCACCAAGGTCGAGACCTTTCTGGTCAAGCCCCGCTGGCTTTTTCTTAAGATTCACACGGACGAGGGGTTGGTGGGCCTGGGCGAACCCATCCTGGAGGGCCGGGCCCTGACCTGCGCCCAGGCGGTGGCCGAGTTGGAGCCCTATCTGTTGGGCAAGGACCCTCGCAAGGTGATGCACCACTGGCAGGCCATGTACAAACACGCCTTCTACCGGGGCGGGCCCATCCTCACCAGCGCGCTGTCCGGGGTAGAGCAGGCGCTGTGGGATCTGGCCGGCAAGGCCGCCGGCATGCCCATCTACCAGATGTTGGGCGGCCCGCTGCGCGACCGCATTCGCATGTACCGCGGTTGCGGGGGAGGTACCCCAGAGTCGGCGGCGGAGGCGGTGAAAAAGGCCATGGCCGAAGGGTTCACCGCGATCAAGACCGGGCCCAGCGGCGGCCGGCCCGCCCGCATCGTCGAAAATATGGCCTTCGTACATCGGGTGGTGGAGACCTTCGCCGCCATGCGGGAGGCCGGCGGCAAGGAGCTGGACATCGCCATCGATTTCCACGGCGCCATCTCGCCGCAGACCGCCTCGCTGCTGATCAAGGCCCTCGAGCCCTACCAGCCGCTGTTCTTCGAGGAACCCATCCAATGCCAGGACGTGGACGGCATGGCCGAACTGGCGCGCAAGACCCACATCCCCATCGCCACCGGCGAGCGCATCTTCACCAAGTGGGGCTTCCGCGAGGTGCTCGAAAAGCGGGCGGCCACGATCTTACAACCAGACATCTCCCACGCCGGGGGTATCTTCGAAGGACGCCTGATCGCCGGTTTGGCCGAAAGCTACTATGCGGCCATCGCCCCGCACTGCCCGCTGGGCCCCATCGCCCTGGCCGCCTGCATCCAGCTCGACGCCTCCATCCCCAATTTCCTGGTGCAGGAACACGCCAGCATGGGCGTGGGGTATCTGAAAGATCCCTTCGTGCTCAAGGACGGGTATATCGATTTGCCGACCAAGCCGGGCCTGGGCATCGAACTGGACGAGGGGCTGATGGCCGACAAGATCGGCCACGATTGGAAAAACCCCGAGTCCTATCATCCCGACGACGGCACGGCCATCGACTGGTAGGGAGGTAGAGGATGCGCTTCGACGCGTACGATCCGGGCGAGTTTTACGACGAACTCTTCGCCGGTCAGGGGCAGCCCCGGCCAGGAGCCGAGCTGTTGATCCAGCGCCTGGCCGCCCTCTCGGAGGGGGAGTTGCTGCGCCGGCAGCAGGCGGCGGAGCGGGCTTTTGTCAGCAAAGGCATCACCTTCAACGTCTACGGCAGCGAGGCCGGCATCGAGAAGGTGTGGCCCTTTGACATCATCCCGCGCATCGTCGAGGCCGCTGACTGGCAGCTGATCGAGCGGGGCCTGGAGCAGCGTCTGCGCGCCCTCAACCTTTTCATCGGTGACATCTACGGCCAGCAGACCATTGTCCGGGACGGGGTCATTCCTGGGCACGTCATCCACACCGCCAAGGGGTACCATCAAGCCTGCGTCGGGCTCAAGCCACCCCATGGGTTGTGGTGCCATATCGCCGGCATCGACCTGGTGCGCGATGGGGACGGGCGTTTCTACGTCCTGGAGGACAACCTGCGCTGCCCCTCGGGGGTCTCCTATGTGTTGGAGAACCGCCGCATCCTCAAGCGGACCTTCCCCCAGGTTTTTGAGGCCCTCAAAGTGCGCCCAGTGGAGGACTATCCGGGCCGGCTCCTGGCCACCCTCCAGAGCCTGGCGCCCGCATACGTGGCCGACCCCACCGTGGTCCTGCTCACCCCGGGGATCTTCAATTCGGCCTATTTCGAGCACTCCTTCCTGGCCCAGCAGATGGGCATCGAACTGGTCGAAGGCAGCGATCTGGTGGTGGTCGACGGGTCGGTGTGTATGCGCACCACCCGGGGTTTCGAGCGGGTGGACGTCATCTACCGGCGCATCGACGACGATTTCCTCGACCCCCTCGCCTTCAGGTCCGACTCGATGCTGGGAGTGGCCGGCCTTATGGAGGTGTACCGGGCTGGCCGGGTGGCCATCGCCAATGCCCCCGGCACCGGGGTGGCCGACGACAAGGTGGTGTACGCCTACGTGCCCAAGATCATCAAATACTACCTGGGCGAGGAAATCTTGTTGCCCAATGTGCCCACCTACGTGTGCTGGGAAGAGCAGGAGCGGGCCTATGTGCTCGACCACCTCGACCAACTGGTGGTCAAGGCGGCCAATGAGTCGGGGGGGTACGGCATGCTGATCGGCCCGCACGCCACGCCTGAGGAGCGGCGCGACTTTGCCGGCCGCATCCAGGCTGATCCGCGCAACTACATCGCCCAGCCCACCCTTTCCCTGTCCCGGGTCCCGGTGCTGGTGGAGGACCACTTCGAGGGCCGGCACGTGGATTTGCGGCCCTTTGTGCTGTACGGCAAGGAGAGCTACATCGTGCCCGGGGGCCTGACCAGGGTGGCCCTCAAGCGGGGGTCCCTGGTGGTCAACTCTTCCCAGGGTGGGGGCAGCAAGGACACCTGGGTGTTGGACGAGGGCGCGTCCCAGACGCAGGGAGCTTAGGCGATGCTGAGCCGGGTCGCCGAATCCATTTACTGGATGAACCGCTACCTCGAAAGGGCCGAAAACGTCGCCCGTTTCATCCACGTCAACCTGCACCTGGTCCTCGACCTGGGCACGGTCACTGGCGAGCAATGGGAACCGCTGGTGTTGGTGACCGGAGACCACGAGATCTTTGCCGAACGCTACGGGCAGGCCAACCGGGAACGGGTGATCGACTTCCTCACCTTTGACCTTGAAAATCCCAACTCCATCCTCTCCTGTCTGTCCCGGGCCAGGGAGAACGCCCGTTCGGTGCGCGAGATCATCTCCTCGGAGATGTGGGAGCAGATCAACCGCTTCTACCTGCTGGTCAAGGGGGCGGGCAGGGAAAGGGCCGTGGAGACCCCCCACGACTTCTTCACCGAGATCAAGATGGCCAGTCACCTCTACGGGGGCATCGCCGACGCCACCATGTCGCGCGGGGAGGGCTGGAACTTTGGCCAGCTCGGCGGCTTGTTGGAAAGGGCCGACAAAACCTCTCGCATCCTCGACGTCAAGTATTTCATCCTGCTGCCAGACCCGGCGGATGTGGGCACCCCGGTGGACAATGTCCAGTGGGCAGCGCTGCTCCGGTCGGCCAGCGCTTTCGAGATGTATCGCAAGCGTTTTGGCTTGATCGCCCCAGAGCGCATCGCCGATTTCCTGATCCTCGACCGGGAGTTCCCGCGCGCCATCCTACACTGCCTGATTGCGGCGGAGGAATCGCTGCGCACCCTCACCGGCTCGGCGGCGGGCACCTTTCACAACGAAGTCGAACAGGAGCTGGGCCGGCTGTGCGCCGAACTGAGTTACGCCCGGATCGACGAGGTGATCGCCGGGGGGTTACACGAGTTCCTCGACGATTTGCAGCTCCGGCTCAATCACATCGATGCCGCGGTCTTTTCCACCTTTTTTGCCCTGCGCCCGGCGGGCAGGGCTCAGGCGTCTAATCAGGAGCAAACATGAGTTTTTGTCTGGGTATGAAGGTAGCGGGGGGGTTGATTGGCATCGCCGATAGCCGCGTCACCTCGGGTACCGAACACAGCACCGCGCGCAAGGTCTCCATCCACCAGAACGGCCGGCATTCGATGTTTGTGATGACCTCGGGCCTTCGCTCGGTGCGCGACAAGGCGCTTACTTATTTCGAGGAAGTGATTCAGGAGAGCGACCGGGAGTTCGACAAACTCTACAAGGCGGTCAACGCCTTTGCCGAACAGATCCGGCGGGCGGCCAAGGAGGACAAACACGCGCTGGAGGAAAGCGGTCTGCCTTTTAATCTGCACGCCCTGGTGGGCGGGCAGTTGGAGAACGATGCCGAACACAAACTCTACCTGCTCTACCCGCAGGCCAACTGGGTGGAGATCGGTGCCGGCACCCCGTACTATATCATCGGCGAGACCGGTTACGGCAAACCCCTACTCGACCGGGCCCTGCGCTACGAGACCCCGATGGAGCTGGCCCTCAAGATCGGGTACCTGGCCTTTGACGCCACCCGGACCAGCGCTACGGATGTGGATTTCCCCCTGGATATCGTGGTCTACCGGCGGGACACCTTTGCGCTGGTGGAGCATTGCTACGAAAGGGAGGCGCTGATCTCCACCTCCGACTGGTGGCAGGAGCAGCTGCGTCTCTTGGTCGACCAGGCCCCGGCCAAGTGGATAGATGAAGTCTTCTCCCGGACGCCCGGCAGGTCGGCGCGCCCCGGGACCTATCCTCCGGCCCCCTGAAGGCAGGCCTTCGTGTATTTTTCGATTTCGCACACCACCCAGTTCAGCTACGACCGGCCGGTCTTCCTGGAACCCCATACCCTGCGGCTGCAGCCCCGCAGTGACGGGGTGCAGCGGCTCAACCGTTTTAACTTGGAGGTTTCCCCCCAGCCAGCGGGTTCTTCCCAGTGCCTGGAGTTAGACGGGAACACGGCGGTGCGCCTGTGGTTCGGGGGCGAATACCCTTCCCTGACCTTCAGCACCGCCTCGGAGGTGGAGACGACGGCCCGCAACCCTTTCGATTTTTACTTGGACCCCGCCGCCCTCCAACTGCCCCTGCGCTGCGACCCTAGTCTGGCCCCGCTCCTGGCGCCTTACCGCACGGCTCGCAGCCTGGAAGGCGAAGTTGCGGACCTGGCCCGCCGCCTCGCCCGGGATACCGGTGGCAGCACCCTCCCCTTTCTCGGGGCGCTGAACACCCACATCCACCAGACCTGCGCCCAGATCTTCCGCGCCGATGGCGATCCCTGGTCTCCGGAGCGTACCTTGTACCTGGGCCAGGGGGCCTGCCGCGACCTGACCTTCCTCTTCATGGAGGCCTGTCGCTGCATGGGCGTGCCTGCCCGTTTCGTCAGCGGGTACCAGGCGGACGCTCCGGAAGAGGAGCGGCACGACCTGCACGCCTGGGCCGAGGTCTATCTGCCGGGGGCGGGCTGGCGCGGGTACGATCCGACCCAGGGCCTATCGGTGGTGGACCGGCATGTGGCCCTGGTCGCTGGCCCCACCCATGAGCAGGCCAGGCCCACGGAGGGGAGCTTCCGCAGCACGGGAGCGGTTTCGCGCATGGAGGTGCAGATCTCGGTCCAGACCCACTGCACCCCGCGCCAGCGCAGGGAAAATTAACCCATAGGAGCGTGCCCAGTGACAGCGATAGCTCAGGAAAGCAAGCTGGCCGTACACGGCGGACCCAAGGCCGTGCAGCGCGAGCCCGGCGATTTGTTCAGTTGGCCCATCATCACCCAGGAGGACGAAGACGCGGTGCTGGAGGTGTTGCGCCGGGGCGCCATGTCGGCCACTGACGTGACCCACAAGTTTGAGCAGGATCTGAGTCAGTGGTTCGGGCTGAAGTACGCCCTGTGCCACAACACCGGCACCGCGGCCATCCAGGCGGCCATGTATGCCTGCGGGGTGCGCACCGGGGACGAGGTGATCTGCCAGAGCCTGACCTATTGGGGCTCGGTCTTACAAGTCTTCACTTTGGGGGGGACGGTGGTCTTCGGGGAGACCCATGCCCAGACCCTCACCCTGGACCCGGCCGATGTGGAGCACCGCATCACCCCGCGCACCAAGGCCATCATCACCGTCCACTACTGCGGCCACCCCACCGACATGGACCCGATCATGGAGATCGCCCAGCGGCGGGGGCTCAAGGTGATCGAGGATGTCTCGCACGCCCAGGGTGCCCTGTACAAGGGCCGGCTCTTGGGCACCATCGGCCATGTGGGGGCCATGTCGATCATGTCGGGCAAATCCCTGGCCTGTGGCGAGGGCGGTTTCCTGGTGACCAACGACCCGGAGATCTACCAGCGGGCCGCGGCCTTTGGCCACTACGAACGGGGTCCCGAGCTGCAACTCCCCGAGCTCAAGCCCTTTGCCGGCATGCCCCTGGGCGGGTACAAGTACCGGATGCACCAGCTCTCCTCGGCAGTGGGGCGGGTGCAGTTGCGCCGCTACCGGGAGCGCATGGGGGAGATCCAGCAGGCCATGAACTGTTTCTGGGATCTGCTCGAAGGCGTGCCCGGCATCCGGGCCCACCGGCCGGCCAAGGACTCGGGCAGCACCATGGGGGGGTGGTACGCGGCGCATGGGATCTACGTGCCGGAGGAATTGGGCGGATTGCCCATCGCCCGCTTCTGCGAGGCGGTGCGGGCCGAGGGGGTGGGGGCCTGCAATCCGGGGGCAAATCCATTGATGCACCTGCACCCGGTGCTCAACGAGGCCGACGTGTACGGCCACGGCAAACCCACCCGTATCGCCCACAGCGACCGCGACCTGCGCCAGCCCAAGGGCAGCTTGCCGATCAGCGAGCGCCTGCCGGAGCGCTGCTTCTGGATCCCCTGGTTCAAACGCTTCCGGCCCGAACTGATCGAGGAGTACGCCCTGGCTTTCCGCAAGGCGGCCGAACAGGCCGGGGAGTTGGGCTAAAGCCATGGGCGATCCACTGCGGGCCCGGCTTTTCGGCTACGGGGTGCCGTACCGGGCCCGGCTCACTGAGGAGGGGCTCTTGCTGCCCCTGGAGACCAGCCCGGAACGAGAGGCCGCTGATCTGGCCGGGGAATTGGCCGCCCTCGCCGGGCAGCCAGTCGCTCCGGTCCAGGGCGAACCAGGGGATTGGGCCACTTGTGTGCCTTTTGGCAGATGTGGTGTGGAAAACGTTCCGCTGGAACATCTTAAAGTGTTCAATATGGAGGAAGGCTGGTTGGAGGTATTGACCGAAGACGGGGTCCGCGACCTCCCAGTGCGCGAAGGGGAGTTGCTGCGCATCGACCCGCGCAGTGTGGTCCGGCTCCGGGCCCGGGCCCGGCCGGGCCGGCGGGTGCTGGTGGCTTTCCAGACCCAGGACCGCACCCCGCTCCTGGGCAATGCCGCGCCTTTCACCCTGGACGGCCAGGCCCCGGACGAGTATGCGGCCAGGCTGACCAAAGCCCAGGAGGCCTTTGTCCATGCCCGCTGCCTGGCCAGCGAGGATCAGGCGGCCTATAAGGCACTGCTGGCGGCCTTCTTCACGCGTATGGCCCTCAAGGTAGAGTCCGACCCCCAGGTGCGGCAGACCCAGGCCCAGGCGCGCCAGGAGGGGGCGTACGCCATTGACGGGGAGGAGGCGCTCTTCGCCCGCCAGCAGGGCCTGCTCAGTCCGGAGGTGATCGCCCGCATCGGCAGCCAGGACCCGGAACTCTTCCGCTTTCCGGGCATGTTCGGGGGGATCACTACACTGTTCAAGATCTACAATTCATAGGAGATACTGCATTGGCCAAGAGCAAGATACGCATCGCCATGATTGGCTGCGGCGGCAATATGCGCGGCGCCCATGTGCCCCGCCTGCACGAAGACGGCAAGGTGGAGTTGGTGGCGGTGGTGGACACCGAGGAATCCCAAGCCCGCTTATTGATGGAGAAATATGGCCGGGAAGTGCCCTGGTATACTGATCATAAAACGTTGTTGCGCAACGAGAAGCTGGACGCGATCTTCATCAGTTCTCCACATGCCTCCCACTATGCCCAGGTGCGGGCTGCCCTAGAGCACGACCTGCATGTGCTGGTGGAGAAACCGCTGACCATCACTTCGGGGAAAGCCAAAGCCCTGATCGAGCTGGCCCACCAACGGAAACGCTTCTT
>SICG01000100.1 GCA_009691525.1 Candidatus Latescibacterota bacterium
GGTCTGTTGCTGAGGAATCCCAGGCGGTATACTTAAAAACTGTTTTCCCGAAACCAGGCGCGAGGATCTGTGCAGAGCCAAAGTGGGGCCTCGTCATCGGTGGGGGAGCGGGCGCGGCGGCGGGTGATGCGCCGGCTCATCCCCTTCCTCTTCCTCCTGTACACCGTTGCCTTTCTCGACCGGGTGAACGTGGGGTACGCGGCCCTGGAAATGGCCCAGGACCTGGGGTTCAGCGCGGCGGTGTACGGCTTCGGGGCGGGGATCTTCTTCCTGGGGTATTTCCTGCTCGAGATTCCCGGCACGCTGCTGGTGGAGACCTGGAGCGCGCGCGGCTGGATCGCCCGCATCATGGTCACCTGGGGCCTGCTGGCCATGCTCATGGGCTTCATCCACACCGAGGGGCAGTTCTACTGGGTGCGTTTCCTGCTGGGGGCGGCGGAAGCCGGTTTCTTCCCCGGCATCATCGTGTACATGCGGCACTGGTTCCTCTACGAGGACCGGGCCAAGTCCATGGCCCTTTTCATGGCGGCCATCCCTTTGGTCAATGTGCTGGGGGCGCCGGTGTCGGGCCTGCTGCTGGGGGTACACTGGCTGGGCCTGGAAGGGTGGCGCTGGCTCTTCATCCTCGAAGGAGTGCCGGCCATCGTGCTGGGGGTAGTCACCATCTTCTACCTAACCGACCGGCCACACCAGGCCAAGTGGCTGCCCGCCGAGGAACGCCAGTGGCTGATAGCTCAGTTGGAGCAGGAACGTCAGCACCTGGGTGGCATACACTCGCGCGATATCTGGAAGGCGCTGCGCCACCGCGAGGTCCTTGTCGCGGCGCTGGCGTATTTTTTTGTGGTCACCGGGAATTACGGTCTGAACTTCTGGCTGCCGACCTTCATCAAGAAACTCTCCGGGTTGCCCAACCTATCCGTCACCCTGCTGGTGGCCCTGCCCTATGCCGTGGCCCTTTTGGTCATGCTGGCGGTGGGCTGGTCCTCGGACCGGACCCGGGAGCGGCGCTGGCACACCGTGGGGTCTATGGCGCTGGCCAGTCTGGGGTTGCTGCTCAGTGCCCTGGCCGAGGACCAGCTGGGCCTGTCCCTGGCGATGTTCTGCGTCGCAGCGGCGGGGCTCTCGGCGTACTTGCCCTGCTTCTGGTCGCTGACCACCAACTTTCTCACCGGTCCGGCGGCAGCGGCAGCCATCGGCTTGATCAATTCGGTGGGCAATCTGGGCGGTTTTGCCGGCCCCTACGCCGTGGGTTATGTGACCACGGCGACGGGTTCTTCCTACGGCGGCGTCTTGTACCTGTCTGGCTCGGTGCTGGTGGCCATCTGCCTGGTGCTCACCCTGCGTCACACCAGACCCCAGCCTGGAACTCCTGGAGGTGAACATGGCTGAATACGAATACGTGGGCATGCCCGTGGAAGAGATCGACACCCCGGTGCTGTTGGTCGCGTTGGAGGCCCTGGAGGCCAATATCGCCAAACTGGCCCGGCATTTTCGCGAGAGCGGCAAACAGCTTCGACCCCATACCAAATCACACAAGACCCCGGCCATCGCCCTCAAGCAGTTGGAGGCCGGCGCCATCGGCATCACCTGCGCCAAGCTGGGGGAGGCCGAAGCCATGGCCGATGTCGGCATTCGGGATATCCTGATGGCCAACGAGGTGATCGGAGCCAAGAAGATCGGCCGCCTGATGGAGCTGGCCCGCCGCTGCGACATCATGGTGGCGGTGGACAATCCCGAAAACCTGGCCCAGCTGGAGGAGGAGGCCGGCCGCGCCGGGGTGAAGCCGCGTATCCTGCTGGAGATCAACATCGGCCACAACCGCTGTGGGGTGGCGGCTGGTTCGCCGGCGGCGGTCGAGTTGGCAAGGGCGGCGGCCCGCTGCCAACACCTGCATTTTTGTGGGATCATGGGCTACGAGGGCCACGTGGTGGACCTGGAGGATCGGGCGGCGCGCGAGGGCGGGGCACACGAGTGTTTGCAGCGGCTGGTGGACACCCGCGCCGAGGTGGAGCGGGAGGGCATCGCGGTGGAGATCTGCAGCGCCTCGGGCACGGGCGATTACTACCTGAGCACCACCTATGCGGGAATCACCGAGGTGCAGGCCGGCTCGTACGCGCTGATGGACGCGGCGTACGGCAAGCTGGGGCTAGGCTTTGAATACGCGCTGACGGTGTTGACCACGGTGATCAGCCGGCCCAGCCCAGAGCGGGTGATCACCGACGCGGGGCTCAAGGCGCTGACCCCGGAGCACGGGTTGCCAGTGGTGAAGAACCATCCCGAGTTGGAGTGCCACGCCCTCTCCGAGGAACACGGCCGGCTGCGCACCCTGCAGGGGACCAGCTCGTTGCAGGTGGGGAAGGTGCTGGAGTTTATCCCGGGACATGGCTGCACCACGGTCAATCTGTACGACCAGCTCTATGCCATCCGCGCGGGCAAGCTGGAGGCGATCTGGCCGGTGGCCGGGCGGGGCAAGGTGCGGTGACTGAGACGCGTCAGGGAGCGACCCTTCCGGTCTTTCCCCAGGCGCGTCCTGCACCCTCGCTCGCTCCTCCCCCAACCACCCTACCCGCACAACGCCCCATACGTTGGGGCGTTGCGGGCTCCGCTACCCCGCAACCCGGCCACGCGGACTTCCCTTCCCGGCCCCTCCCCGGGAAAGACCCTCAGGGTTCACTCCCCGCCGCTTGCAGTATCGTGGTGTCCCCTGTCATTGGCAATTAGACAGTCTCAAACGATAAGGAGATCGAATGGCTACTATACAGGCAGCAGTGATGACCGAACCGGGACATATCGAGCTGCGCGAATTTCCCAAACCGCAGATCGGTCCCGAGGAGGTGCTGATCAAGGTGGAGCGCACCGGGATCTGCGGCAGCGACAAACATATGTACGCCGGCCACATGGTGCTCAAGTTCCCGGTGATCCCCGGCCACGAGTTGGTGGGCACCATCGCCGAGATGGGCTCCAAGGCCGCTGAGAAGCTGGCCATTGTCGGCGGGCCAGTCAAAGAGGGCGACCGGGTGACCACCACACCCAGCTCGCTGGCTTGCGGTCGCTGTTATTACTGCCTGCATATGCCCCACCGGCCCACCCTGTGTACCAATCGTTTCGTGTACGGTTTTGTCTCTTCTGGCATCGCCCCGACCCCGCGCGGCGGCTTCTCGGAGTACCTGCACCTGACCGCCAATTCTTGGCTCTTCAAGATCCCCGATGACCTGCCCAGCGAGTACGCGGTGCTCACCGAGCCGGCGGCGGTGGCCACCCGCGCGGTGGAGCGGGCCTTGGGCCCGGGCATCCCCCATATCGGCGAGGGGCTCGGCATGGACAAGTCGGTGCTGGTCCTGGGCGCTGGCCCCATCGGGCAACTCGTGATAGCGACCTTGGCCCACGTGGGGGTGGATCAGGTCATCGCCGCCGACATCAGCCCCAAACGCCTGGAACTAGCCAAGGCCATGGGCGCCCGTCAGACGGTGCAAGTGGACAAACGCCCATTGGCTGAGCGGTTGGAGGAGGTCAAGGCCCTGACCAGCGGGGTGGGCCCGGACATCGTCATCGAGACCGCTGGGGTGCCCATTGTCTTCAAGGAGTCCCTGGACTTTGTGCGGCGGGGCGGGATCGTGGTCGAGGTGGGGCACTTCACCGATCCGGGCGGGGTGGAGATCCGGCCCAATATCATCTGTTTCAAGGACCTCGATATCCGCGGGATGTGGGCGTACCCAGGCATGCAGTTCAAGACGGCTCTCTCCTTCCTCAAGAACACTCGCGCCCCACTCGACCGCTTTATCACCCACCGCCTGCCCCTGGCCAAGATCGCCGAAGGGCTGGATATCACCGGCGGCGAGACGGCGATGAAGGTGGTTATCGAGCCTTGAGCTTCTGTTCCACATAGTCCACCAGCGACTGGACGGTGGCGAAGAGTTCTACCCGCAATTCTTCGTCCTCCACCTCGATGCCGAACTCAGCTTCGAGGGCGAAGACCACTCCTAGAGTGGCCTCCGAGTCAGCGCCCAGGCCGCTGCCAAAGAGCACCTCGTCATCGGCCAGTTCCTCGGGGGCGATCTCCAGTTCCAGGGAGCGGACTATAGTCCGCTTCACCCTATGGATGGTGGTCTGTTCGGCGCGATCGGTGACGGTGTTCATATGGCCTCCTCGGCGAAGTGGTGCAGGACAACATCCACCATCCGCTCCTGCCCGATGGGGGAGAGGATGGAGATGGCCGGTAGACCGAAGCGGTCTTCGAGGCGGCGCAGGTGCCCGTCGATCTGGGGCGGGTCCATTTGGCGCTGGCCGATCCAGCCGCGGCCCCAGCTCGCGGCGGCCCACATCGAGTCCTTCGAGGCGCTGTCTGGCCATGGAGAGTTCGAGCTGGCGCTGGGCCAGCTCGATGCGGGCGTAGCGCACGGACCAGCGTTCGGCGGCAGGCCGGTGCAGGGAGGCGAGGCCCAGAATCGCCTCGGTGTCCAGCCGCTCCTCGGTGCGGGCTTGTTCCAGCTGCAGCTGGGCTCGGTCGCCGGCCAGCTGGGCGCGCGCCATTTCGGCCAGCCCCAATGCCTGCTCCTGGCCCAGGCGTTCCTCCACCTCGCGGCGGCGGGTGCGGGTAATTTCCAGGTCTTTGTCTACCTTGAGGAGCTCGCCCTGCCACTCCCGGTCCTCCAGGGCTGCCAGCAGGGCCCCGGCCTCCACCTTCTGGCCCTGGCGCACGACTAACTGGCGCAACAGTCCTCCCAGGCTGGTCTTGACCAGGTGGCGCTGTTGGGGTTCGATAAACCCCTGGGCCTGCACGCTCACCTCCATGCCCAGCCGCCAGCTCAGCCAGCCGGCTGTCAGTGCCAGGGTTGCGGCGCCGGCCAGCAGGGCGAGCAGGAAGCGGCAGGTGAAGCGCAGGCGATCCGGCCCCAGGGCCGGCGGGTGTTCGAGGATCAGCGACATGATGCTCCTCCAGTGCTGCGGATGGGGAGCAAGGGCTGTGCCGGCGGTGGTGTGCGAGGGTGGCTGCTGGGCTAAATGGCTGGAGGCTGGGGAGATGGGCCACGGGGAGGGTAAGGTGGAGCGATAGCGGACGGGAGGCTGGTTGACCCCCTTTCGCCACAGCCCTGTGTCGGTGCAGCTACGGCCCACTAGGAAATTATTGACTTGCAGAGGGCTTGTACCTTCATTTCTGGGGCTAACCGGATTTTACAGGGAGAGAGCATGTCCTATAAATCAGTGGCTGAAGAGCGGCCCGACCGTTACAAGCCGTCGGTCGCCGAATACGTGCAGTACCAATCTCAGGGTTTTCTGGTGGTGCCCGGCTTGGTGTCTGCCGGGGAGGTCGAGTCCCTGACCCAACACGGGATGGACATCTTACACGGCAAGGTCCCGGTGCCCGGAGTGGAACCACCGCCGCCCGACGCCACCCTGGACCAGTTGCTCAAGCGCTTCACCCGCGTCCATATGCTCCACCTCCACGACCAGACCAGCGAGCGCTTCCTGCTCCATCCCCGCGTCCTCGACGTGCTCGAAGCCCTCATCGGCCCCGATGTGTTGAGCCTGCAGACCATGCTCTTCTACAACTCACCCTCCCAGGGCGGGCAGGGCTGGCACCAGGACGCCTATTATATCACCACCTATCCCGAGACCCTGATCGGTGCCTGGCTGGCCCTGGACCGGGCCGACGAGGAGAACGGCTGCCTGTGGGTGGTGCCCGGTTCCCACCACGAACCCATCTACCCCGACGCCGGGCGCGGCAGCCTCATCCACACCGAGGGGGCTTTTGCCGATCTGCAGATTGTCGAGCAGACCAGCAACATGGACGACCAACTCAACACCCTCGCCAAGGTGGTGGCCAAGTACCCGCCCCCGGTACCGGTGGTGGTGGAGCCGGGCGATGTGGTTTTCTTCCACTCGCACTTGCTGCACCGCTCCCATGCCAACCGCAGCGACCGACGTTGGCGGCGGGCTTTTGTGAGTCATTATTGCAATGCCCGCTCCTGGGTGCCCTGGAACCACGGCCATCCATACGAGGGCGAATCCGCCAATTACCAGCATATCCTGGTGCGCGGCGCCACCCACCTGCCTTTTGCCCAACCCCGCTTCGGCACGCCCTGCGCAGCGCTCAAGTGCGGGGGCATTGCCGCAATACCAGCGCCCCAGTCGGCCATCGCCGCCGGCAGAGTGGCCTGAGTCGACAGCGAGGGGCGGTGGTCGACGAGGGCAAGACCCCGGACCAGGCGAAGAAGATCGAGAACCGCTGAGAGAGGAAAGATGGCGACAAAAAAAGTGCTGATCACTGGAGCGGCTGGCAGCATCGGGACCGAGATGCGCGCTCGGCTCAAGGAGCGCTACACCCTGCGCCTGCTGGACCGCCTGCCCGTCCCAGAACCCGAGGGCGAGGCCCTGGTCTGCGACCTAGGCGACCTTGCCGGATTAGAGGTGGCCTGCGCCGGCATGGACGCAGTGGTCCATCTGGCCGGCAATCCCAACGGCGGGGGCTCGTGGGAGTCGCTCTTGGAGGACAATATCAGGGGGACCTACCACCTCTTCGAGGCGGCGCGTCGGCAGGGGGTGAAGCGGATCATCTTCGCCAGCACCAATCACGTCACCGGGTATTATGAGTACGAACACATCTACACCACCCCCGAGATGTTGGCTCGCCCGGACAGCCTCTATGGGGTGAGCAAGGCCTTTGGCGAGGACCTGGGCCGCTTCTATGTGGACGAACACGGGATGGGGGTGATCTGCCTGCGCATCGGCTCCTTCCAGCCCGAGGAGGCGGTGGGGAAACGCGGCGGGGACCGCATCCTCTCCACCTGGTTGAGCCCGCGCGACTGCGCCCAATTGGTGTGGCGGAGCATCGAGGCCGAAGGGGTGAAGTTCGGGATCTTCTACGGAATTTCGGGGAACAAGCGGGCGTACTGGGATACCGAAAACGCCCGCCGCTTGCTGGGCTACGCCCCCGAAGACGACGCCGAGCATTTTGTCTGAGTGGCTCTGCCTGCCAGTGGGAGTTGCCCGGCGGGACACCACCGCTTAAGTTCCGCAGCCATATCCGCATGAGAAAACCATGAAGATCACCCAGATCGAAGTACACGAGATCCATCCCCCCTTCGCGCCCTTTAACGGCGAGGAGGTGCGGCTCTACCTGGGGCCGGCGTACGATACCCGCACCATTATCGCGATGCACACCGACAACGGGCTGGAGGGACTAGGGGAGATGACCAGCCCCCTCACCGAGCCAGTGAAGGTTTGGTTGGAGCGGCTGAAGGGCACCAACCCGGCGGCCTGGCTGGCTCACTCGGAACTGCCCATCTGGCTGGCGCCGGCCATCTACGACCTGGTGGGCAAGTACAACGAAGTGCCGGCCTACCAGCTCTTTGGCCCGCCGGTGCGCTCCTGGGTGCCGATGGGCTACTGGACCATTTCGCGCACCCCTGACAAGATGGCCGAGGAGGTGAAACACGCCGCTTCCCTGGGCTATACCTGGCTCAAGTATCACACCGATTGGTGCCACAACGCCATTGAGCAGACCCGCGCTATGCAGGAGGTGGCCCCGCCCGGTTTCAAGATTCATTATGATTTGAACTTCGACAACACCGTGGAGCAGGTGCTGAGTCTGGCCACCCAACTGGCGCGGTTCCCGGTGGCCGGCCTAATCGAAGACCCGCTGCGGATCTTCGACATCGAGGGCCACAAGTTGTTGCGGCAGAAATGCCCGCTGCCCATCGTCTTCCACCACCTGCCCCTGGGCGGGCGCGAGGCGCTGCTGGGCCTGGCCGACGGGTACATGCTGGGCCACGCGCCTGTGGGCATGGTGGTCCGGCGCGCGGGGGTTTTCGAGGCGGCCAACGTGCCCTTCATGTTGCAGAACGTGGGGGGCAACATCACCCGCGCCCTGGTGTTGCACATGGCGGCCGCCTTCGAAATGGCCACCCTGCACCACGTCACCGACACCTTCCAGTGGGCCGAGGATGTGGTGAGCCCGCAGTTCGAGGCGGTGGCCGGCACCATCCAGGTGCCCCAGGAACCGGGGCTGGGGGTCCACCTGGACCGCGAGGCCCTGGAACGGCTCAAATGCGCCGAACAGCCGCCTCTGCCCAAGGCGCTGATACGGGTCAGGGTCAGCGGCGGGCCCACCATCTACGGCCAGCCGCCCCGCAGCCGGCGCGACGCGCTGCGCCTCCACGAGAAATTCCTGCCCGGCCTAGGCGAGGGGTACGACCATCTCGCTGACCTGGACTTCTGCTACGACGACGGCTCCGCTGATTTTGCGCGGCGGTGGGAGCGGGCGCAGCAGGGGCCGGTTATAGAATAAGAGGAGAGGAGACACTGCATGAGCAAGGCCTACCGGGTCCGTGCGGCCCACTGCGATCACCGCGTCACCAGCGAAGAAGTGTACGAGACCCTGAAGCGGATCACCGAGCCGTTGGAGCGCTCGTGGGCGCGTCTGGAAAAGGCCCGCAAGATCGTGCTCAAGTTCAACATGATGTTTCACCAGAACGAGGTGGCCTATTTTGCGGGCCGGCGCCGCGAATTGGTGGACGACGCGGTGTGTGTGG
Source organism: Candidatus Latescibacterota bacterium (assembly GCA_009691525.1). Classification (GTDB taxonomy): domain Bacteria; phylum Latescibacterota; class UBA2968; order UBA8231; family UBA8231; genus SICG01. The sequence continues at coordinate 8,532 of SICG01000100.1, forward strand.
GGGTGCTGCGGCTGTTGCGCGAACGCACTACGGCCAAGTTGGTGGCCACCGACACCTTTGCCTTCGACGCCGAGGGCAAACCCACCGGGCAATTCAACTACCAGTCCCACCTGGAACAGTTTGGGGTGGAGTTCGTCGATTCGAATCGCCCGCCCTTTGCCACCTACGAGGTGCCTGGCGGCGGGCGGATGTTCGGCCGCTATACCCTCAGTTCCTGCTTTGCCGACGCCGACGAGGTGATCTCGGTGGCCAAGATGAAGAACCACCATTTCATGGGTGTCACCCTGTGCATGAAGAACCTCTTCGGCCTCACCCCGCCGATCCCGCCTTTGGGCCGGGTGCGCACCTATTTCCACCACGCCATCCGCCTCTCCTACGTTTTGCCAGATCTGGCGATGATCACCAATCCCTGCCTCAACATCATCGATGCGATGGTGGGGCAGTGGGGCTGCGAGTGGGGAGGAGAGGGCCGCATTGGCGATGTGCTGATCGCTGGCGACCAGATCACCGCCACCGACGCCTGCGCTGCCCATTTGATGGGCCACGACCCGGCCTCGGACTGGCCCACCCCGCCCTTCCGCCGCGACCGCAACCACCTGCTCTTGGCGGCCCAGGGCGGCTTTGGCACCGTAGACCTCAACGAGATAGACTTCCACAGCGAGGTGCAGGGTCCCCTGGCCGAGTTCGACTCGGTGGAATACGATCCGCCCGAGGTGATGGCCACCTGCAGGCAGACAGCCTGCGAACAGGGGCTCTTTTACCGCGACCAGCAGCGGGCGATGATCGACCGGTACCGGGGCGACTTCATCTACATGCAGGACGGCGAGGTGGCCTGGCATGGGCCGGACCCCTCCCATATCCACAGTCACCGGCAGTTCAGCGGCAAAAAACCGGGCAGCGCCCTGTGGCTCAAGTATGTGGACCCAGAGGAACGAGAGCAGGAACGCTTTGCGGCGTACGAAGAGTGCTTGGCCCGTATGAGTGCCTAAAGCCCGCACAAGTGCCTGAGAGGAGGACCCCCCGTGCAGACGAAGATGAACATGATCTACTGGAAGTCAGACAAATTCTGGCTGGGGAAACTGCTCGAACACCCTGAGATCATGACCCAGGGCAGGACACTCAAGGAATTGGAAGAAAACCTGAAGGACGCCTTTCTCCTGATGGCCATGGAGGAGGTCCCGGAAGGGCACCGGATGAAAGAGATTACCTTGTGAAGCGGAGAGAATTCATCCGCCAGCTGTTGCGGGAAGGATGCATTCTCTTGCGCCACGGGGCCAGACACGACATCTATTTCAACCCTGCTACTGGGAAAAAACAGCCAGTCCCGCGCCATACAGAAATCGACGATGCACTCGGCAGGCATATCATTAAGGTTCTGGGATTGATGTAATGGAGAGAGGTCACATTATGTTCAGAGTTGAGAAGAGTCTGGCAGCTCAGTTTGCCCAGGACGGATTTATTATGGTCAGGACACTCTTCGACGCCGAGGAGATGGACCTGTTGCTCAAGATCGGCAAGGCCGACCAGGAAAAGGCCGAACTGGTCCACGCTGCCATCGACGCCGAGGGGAGGGAGAGCAAGATCTGGCTCACTTCGGAAACCGAACGCCAGGACATCTACAATGGCTTCTGCCATGGCCGGCGCATCGTCGATGCCATGGAGAAACTCATGGGCGATGAGGTCTATCTCTACCACTACAAGATGATGGTCAAGGAGCCGCGGGTGGGCGGGGCTTGGGAATGGCATCAGGACTACGGGTACTGGTACAACAACAACTGTCTGTATCCCGATATGGCCAGTTGTTATATCGCGGTGGATCGCGCCTACCAGGGCAATGGTTGTTTGCAGGTGCTGCGCGGCTCGCACCGACTGGGCCGTATCGAACACGGCAAGTTTGGCACCCAGGTGGGCGCCAATCCCGAGCGCGTGGCTTTGGCCGAAAAACACCTGGAGCGTGTCTATTGCGAGATGGAGCCCGGAGACGCCCTTTTTTTTCACGCCAACCTGCTCCACCGCTCCGACCCCAACGAAAGCGAAGACCCGCGCTGGAGCCTGATCTGCTGCTACAACACCCGGCATAACCCCTGTGACGACAAGGCCGGTCATCCCTCCTACAAGCCCCTGGAAAAGTGGCCGGACAGCAGCATCAAGGAACTGGGCCGCAAGCAGTGGACCGCCATCGCCGCCGGCTGAGGTAAAAAATGGGCATTGATCTGGGCATCTGCGGCACCGGAGCTTTCGCCGATTGTTTTATCCCCCTCTTCAAGGCCCACCCGTTGGTGGACCGGGTGGTGCTCTGCGACCTGGACGCTGCCAAACTCAAGGCCAAAGCGGAGCTGTTCGGGGTCGAACACACCTGCCCTTCCCTCGACCAGTTGTGCCAGTCCCAGGTCGACGCGGTGGCCATCATCACCCAGCACCATTTACACGGCCCCCAGGCGGTCCAGGCGCTGAAGAGCGGCAAACACGTGTATTCGGCGGTGCCTTCGGCCATCTCCATGGAGGAGATGAACGCCCTGGTCGGCGCCGTGGAGGAAAGCGGCCGCATGTACATGCTGGGGGAGACCAGCTATTACTACCCCTGCGCGCTCTATTGCCGCGAGCGCTTCCGCCGGGGTGATTTTGGCCATGTGGTCTACGCCGAAGCCGAGTACTACCACGACTACACCCACGGCATGTACGCGGTGGCCCAGTGGCGGCACGGGGCCGAATGGGAGAAGTACTTCGGCATGCCGCCCTTCTTCTATCCCACCCACTCGACCAGCATGGTGGTATCGGTAACCGGGGCGCGTGCTACCCACGTTTGCGGCATGGGTTTTGTCGATCGCCATCCCGACAATCTCTACGCCCGTCCCGACAACGTGTGGCAGAACCCCTTCAGCAACGAGACCATGCTCTGCAAGATGTCGGACGGCAGCATGGCGCGTATCAGCGAGTTCCGCCGCGTCGGCCATCCGGGCACGGTGGGCATGCGTCTGTATGGCACCGAAGCCTCGTACGAGGAGCAGGTGGGTGCGCAGGCCTGGGTGACCAAGGACCGGGCCACCTGCGTGGACCTGCGCGAGCAATTGTCCTGCGCCGGCCAGCCGGCCACTGAGGGGCAGATGGCCGTGGTCACTGGCAGCGACGGCACGCACCGGTCGGTCTCCAAGATCCACCCGGTGGAGCGGCTGCCGGCCGAATTTGTCGGCCTGCCCAATGGGCACAACGGGGCGCACCAGTTCCTGGTAGACGATTTTGTCCGGGCTTGTGCTTTGGGCGAATTGCCGCCCAACAATGTGTGGCAGGCGGCCCGGTATCTCTTGCCGGGGCTGGTGGCCCACCAGTCGGCGCTCCAGGGCGGGGTGCTGATGGAGGTGCCTGATTTTGGTGAGGCGCTGGGGAAAGCGAGGGAAGCATGATCCGCTGGGAGCGATTACAAGAGGAAGCGCCCTGGTGTCGGCGCGATTCCATGGGTGAGGTGGTCCACGACGGGAAGATGTGGATCTTTGGGGGCTACACCCCCACGCGCATCAACGATGTGTGGTCGTCGGCGGATGGGATCAAGTGGGAGCTGGTCACGCCCCAGGCGCCCTGGGGCGGCCGCAACCTGCCCTGCGCCCTGGCCCACAAGGGGCGTATGTGGATCATGGGCGGCTTTGCGCCCAAAGACGAGACCACCAATCGGTTTCCAGCCTATAATGACGTGTGGAGTTCGGAGAACGGGGCGGACTGGACCCTGGTAACTCAGGCCCCCTGGAGCACGCGCGGGGCGGCCGGGGCGCTAGTTTTCGACAATAAGATGTGGGTGATGGGCGGTTTCGATGGCCGCGACTTTGGCCACAGCGATGAGGTGTGGAGTTCGGAGAACGGGGCGGATTGGCAGCTGGTCTGCCGCGCACCTTGGGGGCCCCGGGCCATGCACGCCTGCCTGGTGTACAGCAAGTGGATGTGGGTGCTGGGCGGAGGTGTGTATGACGACCGCCATCCTTTCAACACCATCGCCGACTACGGCGACGTGTGGCGCTCGGCGGACGGGGTGAACTGGGAAGAGGTCACCCCCGCAGCAGGGTGGGCCGCGCGGCGTTTCCACTGCGCGGCGGTCTTTGCGGACGGCGGGTATCACAAGATGTGGGTGCTGGGCGGGTACCATCAGGGCAACCGCAACGATGTGTGGTCCTCGCGCGACGGGCGCACCTGGACCGAAGAAGAGACGGCCTGGCCGGTGCGCCACGAGCCGGGGTGCCTGGTCTTCGGGGAGCGGCTGTGGATCATCGGCGGCTTCGGGGACACCCTCTACAACGACGTGTGGGCGGGGAGCGGCATATGATCCATTACAGCTTTATGGTCATCGAGGCGCTCAACACCCTGGGGGACGAGACCGAGGTCCGCGAGCTGTTGGCCTTTGTCAAGAAGTGCGGGTACGAGGGGATAGAACTGAACCTGGATCTGCCGCCGGCCCTGCCTTTGGACCAATTGGAGCGCTGGGTGGGAGAGGCCGGTCTGGTGATCCCCTCCTTCCTGACCGGTGGGGCCTACAGCCGGGGCCTGTGCCTAAGTTCGCCCGATGCAGCGGTGCGCCAGCGCACTGCCGAACACCTGATCCGCTGTCTGGCGGTGGCCGAGCGTTTCGGCAGTATCCTAGTGGTGGGACTGCTGCAGGGTTTCCGCAAGGACGAGCCCGATCCGGCCAAGGCCAATGAGCGCATTGCCGGCTGCCTGCGTCAGGTGATGGACCGGGCCGAGGCCCAGGGCACCGATATCGTCATCGAACCGGTGAATCATCTGCAAGTGGGCTTCAACAACTCGGTGGGCGAGGTGCGAGCACTGGTCGAGCGGGTGGGCTCGACCAACCTGAGACCCATGGTGGATACCGTACACATGAACATCGAAGAGCGCTCGCTGATCCAGCCCATTCTCGATTGCGGCCCTCAACTGCGGCACGTACACCTGTGCGAGAGCAACGGGAGTTTCTTGGGTAGCGGCCATCTCGACTTCGGTTCCGTGCTGCGGGCTCTGGGACAGATCCACTACGAAGGTTTCGCCTCGGTGAAGGTCTACCGCAACGCCGAGATCCGGGACGCGGCACGTCTGAGCATGGAATACTTGCGGCAACAGGCCTGAAGCGGCGGGGAGGTGACCCCGGAGGCCTTTACTGGGGGAGTGGAGCTGGGAAAGGGCCTGGGGGCCGAGGGGGGCGTCGGCGGCAGGCCCGGGCATCGGGAAAGGCCGGAGCGGGTCATTCCCCGACGGCATTCATCGGCACTGTGAACAACCCACACTCGTCAAAATCAAGAGGTCAGATATGGCAGCCAAATCAGCCAAAGGCAAGAAGAAGTACCGCGTCGGCGTCATCGCCAGCGGGCGCATCGCCCGCGAGCACGGGCGGGGCTGGAGCGAGTGCGAGCACACCCAGATCGTCGCCCTGGGCGATATCCACCCCGAATCCCTGCGCACCTATGGCGAGGACTTCAAAGTGCCGGCCGCCAAACGCTACCTCGACTACCGCGAGATGCTCGACAAAGAAAACCTAGACATCGTCAGCGTCTGCTCCTGGGACCCCCAACACGCCGAGATGGCCATTGCCGCTTGCGCTCGCAAACCCATGCTGGTGCTCAGCGAAAAACCCATGGCCGTTTCCCTGGGCGAGGCCGAACAGATGATCATCGCCGCCCAGCGCAACAACGTGAAACTGGCTATCGGCCACCAGCGGCGTTTCTATTCGGCCTGGCAGGAGGCCCGGCGCCTGCTGCTGGACGGAGCCATCGGCCAACCCAAGAGGCTGTGGTCGGCGGTTACCGGGGGCATGATGAATACCGGCACCCACTGCGTCGACTTCCAGCTCTTCGTGCAGGGCGATCCCCAGGCCGAGTGGGTGATGGGGTCGGTGGAGCGCAAGACCGACCACTATATCTTTGGCCATCGGGTGGAGGACCGCTGCGCCGGCATCATTGGCTACCCCAACGGGGTAGAGGGGGTGATCGAAAACGAGATGAATCGCCTCTACCAGCTGGGCGCCACCATCTACGGCACGGAGGGCATGATGGAGACCCAGGACAACAGCCTGCGCTTCATGACCAACAAGAAGGCCGGCTGGCAGGAGTTCAAGCCCAGCGAGAAGAACACCAAGGGGTACGGGGACGCCTTTGTGCGCCAGGCATACGCGGTCTGCGAGTGGATCGAGGGCAAGATTGAGGTGTACCCGGGCGAGGCCCAGCGCGGCAAGGCGGCGCTGGAGATCATGATGGGGGTGTACGAGTCGGCGCGTATGCGCGAGCGAGTGAAGCTGCCCTTGCAGACGCGGGCCAATCCGCTGGACGTGGCAGTGGAATCGGGCCAGTGGCCAGTGGAGCGGCCGGGCCGCTGGGACGAGCGGGCTTTCTTGGTGCGCGGCGAACATATGAGCTGGGTCAAATGAACCATGGCTGAAGAAGCCCCGGAACTCTCCTACACTATTCCCAATGAGGGTTTCCGCGGGGTGCGCTGGGGCACCCGGCAGCGGGACATCCCCTGGCAGTGGTCTGACCAGGGTTTTCCCGCCCCCTGCTTCATGCGCCGGGACGAGCAGTGGGAGGTCTTCGGCCTCCGCGCCACCCACCTGACCTACACTTTCCGCAATTCCCTGCTCTACGGGGTGCGCATCGATTTTACCGGCCGCCAGCAGGGGCAGCGAGCCCTGGCCGCCCTGCGCCAGGCCTACCCACCTGCCGAAAAACTCCCCGCCCTGCACCCCGACCGCGCCTGGCGCACCCCCGAGACAAGGGTGTGGCTGCGCTGCCCCACCACCGCGACCGGTGCCGGCGCCATCTATCTGTGGGGCCGACACCGCACCTTTGGCGGTGACGCGCCGGTACCCACCTACCTGGCCCGCCCGCCCTCAACACCTGCCCGGGGCCCTTCACCCCCAGACATTACGTGTGTTACCGCGCCTCGGGACCCATCACCATCGACGGCCACCTCAACGAGAAGGCCTGGCAGGACGCCGAGTGGTCCCAACCCTTCCAGGACCACCAAGCTCCCTACGCCCCGGCGCCCTGGAAGACCACCCGCTTCAAGATGCTCTACGACGACACCAATCTCTACTTCGCCGCCCAACTCCAGGAGGAGAATGTCTGGGGCACGCTCCACCAACGCGACTGCGTCATCTATTACGACAACGATTTCGAGATCTTCCTCGACGCCACGGCCGACGGGGTGGGGTACTACGAGTTCGAGATCAATGCACTCAACACCGCCTGGGACATGTTTCACGAGACCGACTACCACCGGGCCTCGGCCTTGCACAGCGACTACGACGTGACGGGCCTGCGCCACGCCGTGCAGGTACAGGGCACCCTCAACTATCATTACGACGAGGACGAGGGCTGGACCGTGGAGGTGTTGTGGCCCCTGGCTTCCCTGCGCCGGGGGGATGTGTGGCGCCTGAACTTCAGCCGCGTGCAGTACCTGCACATCTACGATCATCTCTTCCCGGCCATGGTGCCCCAAAGCCCCTGCGAGGACTGGATCTGGCAGTCCACCGACACCGGCGATTTACACAACCCCGAGATGTGGGGCAAGGTGATTTTCTCGGACCAGGTGGGCGGCTCGGTCAAGGACGAAGAGTTGGAACAGGGCTTTCCCGTGCGCCGGCCTCCCCGGCCCCCCAAGGCGCAGGTGCGGGAGATGGTCTGGCTGCCCCCCTGCACCTTCACCCTGGGTCCCGATCCCACCGATGCGCGGCGCAGCCCTGCCCACCAGGTGGAGGTGGGCGGCTTCTGGATGGACCCCTGCCCGGTCACGGTGGCTGAGTTCGCCTCCTTCCTCAACGCCGGCGACCACCACCTGCACTACAGCACCTGGATGAGGATTCCGGAGCGCTGTGGCATCGTCAGGGAGGGGGACCAGTATCAGGTGGTCGCGGGTCGCGAGCAGTACCCGGTGGTCTATGTCAGTTACGAGGCCGCCTTCGCCTATGCGGCCTTCCACGGCAAAGCCCTGCCCAGCGAGGCGCAGTGGGAACGGGCGGC
>SICG01000101.1 GCA_009691525.1 Candidatus Latescibacterota bacterium
GCCCGTGGCAGAACCCCTACATCGAGAGCTTCCACAGTCGCTTTCGCGACGAGTGCCTCCTCCGGGAGGTGCTGCTCAATCTCCACGAAGCACGAGTGGTGATCGAGGACTGGCGATGCCAATATAACACCGAAAGACCCCATAGCCGACTGGGTTACCTCAGCCCTGAAGCCTTCATCAACGCCCATTTACTCTCTTCCTGAGTGGGCCAATTTCCGGGGGCCGGTCACATGCCCATCACCCGCGATATGAAGGACTTCAACTTGGCGGTGAACACCCACGTCGACCGCCGCCGGCCCATCTGCATCGACGTGGGCAACCAGCGCCAATTGCTGTTCGACGATTTTTTCATCGCCCTGGGTGCCAAGCCAGATCAGTACCCCTACCGGATCAGGTGGGTAAACGCGCCGATCCAGAAGCACCCTTCGCCGCTCTTCGCCGGCGAGGCCCCCTGGGAAACCTCGTCCGCGTGGGTGTCGGTGATGCGCGACGGGGGAATCTATCGGATGTGGTACAACAGCGGACAGGAGGGCCACCGCGGCCTGGTGGTCAGCTACGCCGAGTCAGAGGACGGCCTCCACTTCATTCGCAAGCGCCTGGGACTGGTAGAGTTCAAAGGCACCTTGGACAATAACATGGTATTCACCGGCGGGCTCAACGGCGTTTCCCCTGAAATGGGGAACGTCTTCCTCGATCCAGGGGCGCCACAGGACGAGCGCTACAAGATGATCTACACAGATTGGGAGGGCCAGCACATTTTCGACCAACCCTTCACCCACAACGTCGGCATGCTGCGCGGGGCCGCCTCGCCAGACGGCCTGCGCTGGGAGCGCTACTACGACAACTTCACCCACAAGTACTGCGACTCGCAGAACGCGGCGTGCTGGGACCTCACCCTCGGGATGTACGTCGCCTATCACCGCACTTCCGGCCACTATGGCAGCCTGGAGGCCGGCGGGTTCAAGGTGGAGGCAGAAGGCCGGGGCCGGGCTATCGGCCGGCTCGAATCGCGCGATTTTCGCAATTGGCAGTCCACTGGCATCGCCCTCCAGGGGGACTTCGAAGACGGGCTGAATTGCGATATCTACAACAGCGGTTACAGCCCTTACCCGGGTGCCGCCCACGCCCACTTTCTCTTCCCTTCTTTCTACAACCATTACGAGGGCAAGTTCGAGGTCAGGGTGTGCACCAGCCGCGACAACCGCAACTGGTTCCGCCCGACCCGGCAGGCACTGGTCCCGCTGGGTGAGCGGGGAGCGTTCGACTGTTTCATCATCAGCATTTCCCCCGGATTTGTGCCGGTCGATCGCGACCACTACGCCCTCTATTACCGTGCGGGCAACGGGCTGCACAGCGGCGCGGCTGTGCCTCTCACCGAAGAAGAGAAGAAAAAGGCCGCCAGCCGGGTAGGGCGGGTCCTAGTCAGGCGCGACCGGATCATCGGCATCGAGGCCGGCAGCGAACCGGGCCAGTTCTGCACCCGGCCATTGCTGTTCACCGGCGACCAACTCCAGCTCAACATAGAGCCGACCGGGCCAAATGCCTGGATGCGGACCCAGCTCCTTTCGGTCGAGAATGACCAGCCGCTGGGCGGCTACACTTTTGCAGCGTGCCGGCCCCTGACCCAGGACAGCCTTGATGCCCAGGTGAGCTGGGAGGGCAGGGAGAAAATCGAGCCCGGCCCTGTCCGTCTCCACTTCCAGTTCAGCGAGATGCGGCTCTATGCGTTTCAATTCAACTATAGGCCTTCAGAAAAAGAATCTGAAAAATCAACGGCCTGTACAGAGAGAAAACCTCTGTGAAAATTCAGATTAGTTACCTGAAGGTCTATAGCTCTGCAACGGGTTGCCCTCCGGCCACAAAGTGCAGGTGGTGGGGCTGGATCTCCCCACCCCTGCTCTCGATGAGCGCCCGCTCGATGATATTTTTGAATTCCCGCACATTCCCGGGAAAGGCATGAGCAGACAGCAGCGCGAGAGTTTCTGGATTGAGTTCCGGCGCCTCCCTTCCCATCTCCCCGGCAAAAAGCTGAAGGAAGTGCTGAGCTAAAAGAGGAATACCCTCCTTTCGCTCCCTGAGCGGTGGTGCCGTCACCGTGAAGCGGGCCAGCAGGAAGTACAGGTCCTGGCGGAACCTTCCTGCCTGGATCTTGTGTTGCAAATCCGCGTTGGTCGCCGCCAGCACGCGCACATCCACGGCCCTGTCCTCCTTGGCCCCCACCCGCCACACCTGGCTGTCCTCCTGCACCCGCAGCAGCTTGCCTTGGAGTTCGAGCGGCATGTCGCCGATCTCGTCTAGAAAGAGCATGCCCTCATGCGCCAGTTCAAAGTACCCAGCCCGATCCGCATTAGCCCCGGTGAACGCTCCCCTCATATGCCCGAAAAGTGCCGATTCCACCAACTCCACAGGGATGGCCGCGCAATTGACCGGCACAAAGGCCCCCGCGCGCCGCACGCTGCCAAAGTGGATGGCCCGGGCGATGAGTTCCTTGCCGGTGCCGCTCTCGCCGGTGATCAGCACCCCCGTGGTCGGATTCTCCTGCAACAGGCGAATTTCCGCAAAGATTTTTTTGATGGTCGGACTGTTGCCCACAAACCCTTCCAGGCCCCAGCGCTCGGCCTCCCGCTGTGAGATCATCGCCAGTTGCCCCTTGAGGGCCTGGCGCTGCCGGATCTCCCCTTTCAGTTCCTGGTTTTTGCTTTCCAGCTCCTCGTACCTGGCTACTAGTTCCCGCGCCAGACGGCGGCGCGCCGGCTGAAGGCTACCAATTCGTATAAGACCCGTCCCGCCGGTGCAGGTGGGGGGCCTCCCAGAAGCGGAACTCCTCCCGCGCCATCTCCTCGTTGAACTCCACCCCCAGCCCCGGCCCCTGCGGCAAGGGGAACCCCGTGCCCTGCAGGTGGTGCTGCACTGGGAACAACTCGCGGTCAAAGGAGAACTCCCCGTCGCGCGACTCCAGCCAGGCAAAGTTGGGCACCGCCGCGCCAAAGTGGACGTGGGCTGCGGTGCTGATAGGGCCCAGTGGATTGTGCGGCATCATGTCGATATAGTGGGCCTCGCACCAGCCGGCCACCTTCATCGCCTCGGTGAAACCGCCCACGTTGCACACGTCGACGCGGGCAAAATTGGTCAGCCCCCGCTCCACGTAGGGCAGAAAGGCCCACTTGCTCGAAAACTCCTCGCCGATGGCAAAGGGCACCGGGGTCATTTGTCGGAGGGTTGCGTACGCCTCGGGGGTCTCGTCGCGGATGGGTTCCTCCAGAAAGTCCAGCGTGCCGGGGGGCAACTTCTGGCAGAAGGAAGCGGCTTCGGCCACACTGAGGCGGTGGTGGTAGTCGATGCCCAGCACCGGGCCGCTGCCCAGGGCCTCGCGGACTTTGATGATCCACTCGGCGGTGAGGGCGATGGACTCGCGCGGCTCGTACAGGTCAGCGTCACCGCCAGTGTCCGGGTGCCCGGGCACGAAGCGGATGACCCGCCAGCCCTCACTGACCAGGCGGCGGGCATCCTCGATCACCGCCGGCCCACTCAAGGCCCCCGAGGTGGGAAAGCAGGGGATGGACTCGCGCTGTGCCCCGCCCAGCAACTGGTACACCGGCACGCTCAGGGAACGGGCCACCAGATCGTGCAGGGCGATGTCCAGAGCGGCCATGGCCCCGGTGAGCACCCGCCCGCCCTCGAAGTACTGGCCCCGGTACATCTCCTGCCACAAGGCCCCGATGCGCCGGGGATCTTTCCCGATGAGAAACTGGCGGAAATGCTCCAGCGCTCCCTTGACGGCCAGCTCGCGGCCCGAAACCCCGGACTCGCCCCAGCCATAATAGCCCTGGTCGCTTTCGACCTTGACGATGAGCTGGTTCCTGAAGCCGGCCCAGATGGGATAGATCTTGATCTCGGTGATCTTCACGATGCGCTCCTCGATGGGGGTTCGGTTCTGCCAGCCACTGCTATAGGGGTGACCGCCAGGGGCCGGTGCTGGCGGCGGGGCCGCTGGGCAGTGGGAATCTTTTCCAGGACCGCTTGCCACTGTTGGCGCCAGCTTTCGTACTCCCTCAGCACCAGCGCTGGATTGGCGCGGCTGCGGGTGGCGAACTCGGGGTAGAAGCTGCGCCCAGTGGGGGTGCCAATGCGCTGGTAGCGCAGGTCCATACTCCAGCGGATGCCCCCGCTCAAGTTGGGGGTGGAGCAGTGGGGGATGAGCTTGTGCATCAGCAACACGCTGCCCTTTTTCATCGGCAAGGTCACCACCTCGGCGCCGGATATCTGTTGCGGGTCCAGACCAAAGCCCTCGCTCCAGTAGACCAGCCCGTGGTGGTGAACCCGCGGGATGACCTGCAGGCAGCCGTTCTCCGGGGTGGCCTCGCCCAGGGGCAGCCAGACGGTGAGGATGAAGCAGGGGTCGGCCTCCTCCAGGTGAACCTGGGCATCCTGGTGCCAGGGGGCGACATTCTCGCAGATCACCGCCTCCAGCTGTTTGCGCCCCTCCTCGGGGTCTCCCTGTCCCCTGAATTCCAGATTTCCGGGCAGCTTGGCCCGCCCGTGCTGGATGGGGCTGCAGAGGATCTCCGGGCCGATCAGGCTTTCGACCAGATCCATCAACGCCTCGTTGCGCAAAAAATCGAATGCCGCCTGCAGCCGGCATTCCATGATGTCCATCTCCCGGTAGATCTCCAAGTTCTCCTCACTGATACACGCCAGCCGGCGATCAAAGGGCTCGACACGGTAGTTCCGCGAAATCTTTCCCTGGGCGCAAAGCTGGCCGGCGCGCCGGTCAATGTATTCCTCGTACGCGCCGATCACCGGGTCCAGATCGGCATCGCTGAGGGCACCTTCGGCCACCACGTAGCCCTCGCGGTCGAAGTGTTCGGTCTGTTGGCATGTCAGTCTCATGCGAGCCTCCGTCTAAGTTCCCCAAATATAGCTCAGTTGACAGCCCCTGCCGATGTCTTTACGATGTAGCCCACAGGAGGACCACGCAGATGGACATCCGCATCGGCAGCGCCCCGGATTCATGGGGGGTATGGTTTCCCAACGACCCCCAGCAGACCCCCTGGCAGCGTTTTCTCGACGAGATTGCCGAGGCCGGGTACGAATGGACCGAGCTGGGTCCCTACGGCTACCTTCCCTCCGACCTGCCCACGCTCAAAACCGAGCTGGGTCGGCGCGGACTCAAGGTGGCCGGTACCTTTGCCATGAGTCCCCTCGAAGACCCCGAATCCTGGCGCGACCTGGAAAAGCAGGTGACCGGCGGCGGCGAATTGCTGGCCGGCCTGGACGCCCGTTTCCTGGTGCTCATCGACGGGACCTATACAGATTTGTTCACCGGCACGCCCCTGGCCCCGCGCCGACTGGAGGGGGAGGCCTGGAAAAGGTTGATCGACACCTCCCACCGGGTGGCCCGCCTGGCGAGCGAACGCTTCGGCCTGACCACCGTCTTCCACCCCCACGCCGAAACTCACGTCGAGTACGAGGACCAGATCGAGACCTTTCTCGAACAGACCGACCCGGCCCTGCTCTCCCTGTGCCTCGACACCGGCCACCATGCGTACCGGGGCGGAGACCCGGTGGCCTTCATGCGCCGCCACCATCAGCGCATCCCCTATCTCCACCTCAAGAGTGTGGACCCGGCGCTGCAGCAAAAGGTAGAAGCCGAGAAAATCCCCTTTGCCCTGGCCGTGGGCCAAGGGATGTTCGTGGAGCCGGCCCAGGGCAGCGTCGATTTTATCGCTTTCCGCCAGGTGCTCGAAGAGATCAACTTCTCGGGCTGGGCCATCGTCGAACAGGACATGTACCCTGCCCCCTTCGACCAACCCCTGCCCATCGCCCGCCGCACTCGGGAATATCTGCGGCAGTTGGGGCTGGGATAAAAGGAGTCTGATAATAGATGTCGCAGCTCAAACAGTCTGTTTCCTGGTGGTGTTTTGTCCGGGCCGGCGTCGAACCGGAAAAACTCGTGCGCGCCAGCGCCGAGATCGGCTATGCCGGCATCGAGCTGGTGGCAGAGGAGCACTGGCCCCTCATCAAAGACCACGGACTGACCATCGCCGCCATCGCCGGCCACCAGTCGTTGACCGACGGATTGAACCGGCGCGACAACCACGACCGCATCGAAAAGGAACTGCGCGACAACCTCGGCAAAGCGGTCAAATGGGGCATCCCCAACCTGATCTGCTTCAGCGGCAACCGCCAGGGACTGAGCGACCAAGAGGGCATCGAGATCACCGCCGATGGACTAGAGCGGGTAGCCAAAGAGGCCGAGCAGGCCGGCGTGAATCTGGTGCTGGAGCTGCTCAACAGCAAGGTGGATCACCAGGACTACCAGTGCGACCACACCTCCTGGGGCGTGGCGGTGTGCGAACGGGTAAACTCCCCGCGCGTCCAACTGCTCTACGACATCTATCACATGCAAATTATGGAGGGGGATCTCATCCGCACCATCGGGCAGCAGCACGCCCACTTTGGCCACTACCACACTGCCGGCAATCCGGGCCGCCACGACCTAGACCAGACGCAGGAACTGAACTATCCGGCGATCATCCGCGCCATCCGCGACACCGGGTACCAGGGCTTTGTCGGCCAGGAATTCATCCCCCAAGGCGAACCGCTCGCCGCGCTGCGGGTGGCCTTTGAAGTGTGCGATGTACAGTGAGAAATTAAAAATTTAAAAAAGGAGTCCAAGCTATGCCTCCCACCACCCGCTTGACCATGGCCCAGGCCCTGGTCAAGTACCTGCAGGTGCAGCACAGCGAGCGCGACGGCCACAGCCGCCGCCTGATCCCGGCCATTTTTGGCATCTTCGGTCACGGCAACGTGACCGGCATGGGCCAGGCCCTCGAAGAGTACGGCGCTGACCTGCCCTATTATCATCCCTGCAACGAGCAGTCCATGGTCCACACCGCCTCTGGCTTTGCCAAAGCCAAACACCGCCTGGCCACCCTGGCCTGCACCTCCTCCATCGGGCCGGGGGCCACCAACATGATCAGCGGGGCAGCCACCGCCACCATCAACCGCCTGCCCGTGCTGCTCCTGCCCGGCGACTACTACGCCACCCGCCATCAGGGGCCGGTGCTGCAGCAGTTGGAGCACCCCATCAGCGGGGATGTCAGCGTCAACGACTGCTTCCGCCCGGTCAGCCGCTTCTTCGACCGCATCCTGCGCCCCGAGCAATTGCTCACCGCCCTGCCCGAGGCCATGCGGGTGCTCACCGACCCGGCCGACACCGGGGCGGTGACCATCGCTCTACCCCAGGACGTGCAGGTCGAAGCCTGGGAGTACCCGGCCCACTTCTTCGACCAGCGGATCTGGCGGGTGGAGCGACCTCAGCCCGACGCCCAGCGCCTGGCCGAAGCCATAACCCTGCTCAAGAAGGCCAAACACCCGCTGATCATCGCCGGGGGCGGGGTGCATTATTCAGAGGCCTGGGAGGAGTTGGCCCAGTTCGCCACTGCCTGCGGTATCCCGGTGAGCGAGACCTTTGCCGGCAAAGGCGCAGTGCGGGGCCCTGAGGTCCTGCTCCTGGGCGGCCAGGGCACCTGCGGCACCCCCCTGGCGGCCAAGACAGCCAACCAAGCCGACCTGGTGATCTGCGTGGGCACCCGCCTGGCCGACTTCACCACCGGGTCCCAGTCGGTGTTCCAGCACCCGGAGGTGAAATTCATCAGCCTCAATGTGTGCAGCCGCGACGCGCACAAACAGGGGGCTCTGCCTCTCAAGGCCGACGCGCGCGAAGGCCTGCGCGCCCTGCGCCAGGCCGCCCTGCAGGCCGGCATCAAACCCCAGGCCGCGTATCTAGAACAACTGGCCGGCTGGCAGCGGGAGTGGCAGAGCCAGATCGAGAAGGAGATCCTGGTACAGGTGCCCGGCGAGGCCATGAGCCAGGGACAGTTGGTGGGCCTGCTCAACGAGGAAGCCCGTGCGGGGGATGTGGTGATCACCGCTGCGGGAGGCCTACCCAGCGACCTGCTCAAGATGTGGGACGCCAGGGGTGGGAAAGAATGCCAGATGGAATTCGGCTATTCCTGCATGGGCTACGAGATCCCTGCCGGCCTGGGGGTGCGCCTGGCCCAATCCACTGGCGAGGTCTACGTGTTTATCGGCGACGGCACCTATCTGATGAACCCCACCGAGCTGGTCACTGCCCTGCAGGAGGGTCTCAAACTGACCCTGGTCATCTCCGACAATTGCGGGTACCAGTGCATCCGCGCCCTGCAGGTGGCCCGGGCCGGCCATGCCTTTGGCAATGAGTTCCGCCACCGCAACGAGGCGACCAAACGCCTCGACGGCGAGTACCTCGACATCGACCTGGCCGCCAACGCCCAGAGCATGGGGGCGCGGGTGTGGCGGGTTTCCACGCCCGAACAGGTGCGCCAGGCCCTGCGCGAAGCCCGCGCCGAAACCCGCACCTGCGCCATCGTCGTCGAGACCGAAAAGCACCGCTACCTGCCCGCCTCGGGGGTGTGGATAGACTTCGGGACCGCCCAGACCAGCCAGGACCCCCTCATCCAGAAACAGCGCCGCGAGTACGAGGCCGACCAGCAAAAGCAGCGCTTCCATTACTAAATAGGAGTCAGACCGCGTGAAACTGAGCCAGCAACAACTCGCTTTCTTCAACACCTTCGGTTTTCTCCACTTCCCCGGCCTCTTCTCCCCGGAAGAAGCGGCCTGGATCATCGAAGGATTTGAGTATTCCATCCAGACCTTCGGGGCCGGCGAGGAGCACGACGGCACCAAACGCACCATGTTCGGCGGGCCCATTGAACGCCATCCCCGGATGTGTACCCTGGTGGATGACCCCCGCGTCCAGGGCATCGTCGGCGGGGTGATCGGCGAGGACTTCAACTATGCCGGCGGCGACGGCAACTACTACAGCGGCGACACCGGCTGGCACCCGGACGGCAACTGGGGCCAACTCTTTGCCGTCAAGGTGGCCTTCTACCTCGACCCGCTGACCCGCGACACCGGCTGCCTGCGGGTCATCCCCGGCAGCCAGCGGCCAGACCACTTCGTGCGCACCGAGAAAATCGACCCCAACAACTCCCAGGATCTCTTCGGCGTGGACCGGCGCGATTTTCCCGGCAGCGCGGCCCTGGAGACCAACCCCGGCGACCTGGTCATCTTCAACCACGACCTGTACCACGCCTCTTTTGGCGGCCGCTCGCGCCGGCGGATGTTCACCATGAACCTCACCCGCCATGCCGTTAACGACGAAGACCTGGCCACCCTGCGCAAGTACGTGAGTGTGCATTCCCCCGGCGGGTACAAGGTGGACACCGGCGGGGGCATGTACTTCCCGCTCATGCTCGACACCGCCGGGGAGGACCGCTGGCACCACCTGCGCCAGTGCGCCGAGTTACACGACGAACTCTTCCCCCAGTACGCCAAAAAATGAAAGGAGGCCCTCGTGTCTTATCTGCTCAAGCCCAGGCCAGGCGAGGTGCTCGCCGACTTTGCCGCCCTCCGCTCCTCCCTTGAAGAATGGGCGCCGGGCCGCAGGGGTTCACTACAGGCCTATGCCGACGCCGATCTGGTCTGTTTTGTCATCCAGGGGGCAGGCCGGGTCAAGGCCCCGCACGCGCGCGAAAACCAGGAGCAGGATTTCGCTGCCTACACCCAGGTCTGCGTGCCGGCCGGCACCCTCTTCCAGCTGGAGAATACCGGTGACCAGCCGCTGCGCTTCCTGCAGACCACCGCGCCCAACAGCAACCCCAGCAGCAACCCCGCCCCTCCCACCCAACCCCAGGAACCGGTGCTGGTCTGCCCCTGGCCGGGTGATCAGAGCTTCCCGCGCAACGACCGGCAACGCGGCGGCATCCTAGTCTTCCAGCCTAATTTCGAATGCGACTACCACAGCCACGACCGGGCCGAGGAGGTGTTTTATTTTTTTGAGGGAGAGGGGGATGTGACCGTGGAGGGGCAGGTGTTCCGCGTCGGACCGGGCAATGCGGTGGTGACCGCCGCCGACATCAAACACAAGTTCAAGACATTCGACCAGACCCTGGGCATGTGGCTGATGGTGGCCCCGAATCTGGTGCCCAGCCACACCTTCTATAAACAGCTCGAAGACGGAACCTGGGAGCGGCTGCCCCCGCGCACCTGACTTAGAGATCTTCCTCGCGCAACTGGCCGCCCACCACGCGGAAGCGCACCGCCCGGTGCACTTCGTCGAGGTTGATCTGGTGGCTGCCCAGGCGGATATTGACCCCGGGATGGATCTTGTCTCGCACCCGGATCTCCAGGTCACCCGCCTTGTTGATCTGCTCCTCGATGACCTGCAGTTCGCCCATCACCTGCTGGTTCAGCTGGGCCAGGCGGCCCAACTGCCGGGTATAGTGAAGCAGTACCTTGCGGCGCTGCTCAGAAGCGGCTTGGATAAGGCTGCGGATCTGCACCGGATCGATGCGGGAGATGCCCAGACGTTCCAGCAACTGGGCCATCTGCTTGCCACTCTGATCTAGAAATCGCTGCATGCGGTCCAGTTTCTCCGCCTGCTCCTCGGTCACCCCCACCGCCATGTTGGTGCCCACGGCCAGCGAGGTCAGGGCGCCTTCGGGCGAGCCAGCCACCTGCAAATCGATGCGCCGCAGGGCCCAGACCTGGCCGCCCACCACCCGTCCCGGCATCGGGCCCGTGGCCGGAGATTATCACCCGGTTGCCCGCCCGCAGCCGGCCGCGGTTGACCCGTTCCACCAGGATATTGCCGCCGGCGGCCATGGTGGCGTCCTCGACGAAAAGGGCCTGCACACTGCCCTGGGCCACCACCTTGGTCCGTCGCCCGAGCACCCCGCCGCCGATGGAAATGTTGCCTCGCGTGGCCACCACGCAGCCCTCCTCGACCTGCCCCCCGATGAGGATGTCGCCGGTGGCCTTGATCGAAAACCCCCGCTGCACCGAGCCCAGCACACACACGTCGCCCTGGAATTGAAGATTCCCGGTGGTCAGGCCCACATCCTTGTCGACGGATAGCAAAGGAGTGGCAGAAACCGACAGCTCGTCGTTGGCCAGCTTGAGGGTACCGCCGATGGTGGAGAAGAAATTTTCCAGCTCGCCATCCCGCTCCGTGCGCAACCCCTTGCCCACCTTGATCGGGTGGCTGGTATCCGGCTGGGGCGGCATCGGGTGCCCCTTGACATCCCGGCCCGACTTGCCCGGCTTGTAAGGGATACGCCGGGCTACCAGTTGGTTGGGCTGCACCTCCTCGGCAAAAGCCACCAGCGCCCTGCCCTTGGTAGGTTTGGAGGCGCTTTTGGCCAGAATCTCCAGCTGGGCCTCCTGCCCCGGATCAGGCGGCGTGCCCTGGGCAATGATGTACATGCCGCGCTTGCAGGTCCCCTTGCGCACCAGGTCGACCAACTGCCCGATACGCTCACGGGCGACCCCGCTCACCACCCCCTGATCCTGGAGGCACTGGAGGATCATCTCGGGGCTCATCGCGTGCGACTGCCGGTCGAGCACCACCCAGTAGGCGTGCAGGTCGTCGGGAGGCAGGTGCACGGGGGAGACGATGGACAGGTGGTTCTCCGCCAGGCAGAGGTAACCGTACCGGTCCGCCTGCCACTCGCCGGGCAGAACCGCGGCGATCCCGGGCCCGGGATAGAGCTGACTCTGGGGCAGGGTCAAGGGCGGGTGCAGCAGCCGGCCGAAGATATCCTTTCCCGGAGTGCCCGGCTCCTCGACACTGAAACGAGCCATCACCTGGCCTGGCATCGCGGCCACGGCATGGCTCTCCTCCAGCCGGCCCCGGTCGATGGCGTCGGGGAGCATTACCTGTAAAAGCACGGCGGAGTTCTTGCTCAGTTCCCCGGTCTCGATGGGGTGCTCCGGCGCCCCCGGCTGGCAGAAGAAGAGCCCGGTGGCCCGGGCCGGAACTGGGGCCTGCCCGTGGCTCACCTCGATCCAGACCGGCGAGGTCTCGTCGCCCTGTTTGAGGTGGACCTCCTGAAGGCCGTGACTCTTGAGCAGATCGGCGACTTCCTCGATCGCATCCTCGGCGGGCAATCCCAGCAGACAGGCCCTCAACCCATCCTGGCTGATGG
The DNA here is from genome assembly GCA_009691525.1 of Candidatus Latescibacterota bacterium. Classification (GTDB taxonomy): domain Bacteria; phylum Latescibacterota; class UBA2968; order UBA8231; family UBA8231; genus SICG01. Next base: position 12,033 of record SICG01000101.1, read on the forward strand.
CCACTTCGATGCCTTTCAGCCCGAGGCGATAGTAGAGCGCCCCCTGCGCCCCGCCGGTCTGGGACCCGGTAACAAGAGGGACAGGGAGCGGTAGGGGTGGCCCAATGCCTGGGCAATCCAGCGCCGCTGCAGCGCTTCTCTATCGACCTCTGTATTATCGCCTGCCGCGCCCGGCTATACCTTTCTCAGCCCGGAATACCGCCAAACCGATATCCATATTGACAAAAAATCAGCCCGCCCGGTTCTGTCCCAGCAGCGGAAACCCGCCCACGGGGGCATTGAGGATCACCCTGGCCTGGGTGCCCAGCTCGCTGCGGGCCTGAGCAAAAGCCTCGGCAAAGGAACCAAAGCCCTGGGCAAATCCGTAGGCAAGAGCCAGCTCGGGGTCTAGCTCGCTGACCAAGAAGGTGCGCCGGCGCTCGATGGCCCGACGATGACTCCAGGCCATACAAGTGGAACGAGCCTCCCCCTCCCGCCGGCTGAGGATCTGGGCTAGGCGCGGCAGGGAACACTGCATGAGCCGGAACCGGGCCACCAGATCCAGCTGGTGGGCCTCCCCAGAAGACACCTGATCGCCGCTGTCTTCCATCCAGGCGTCGGTGGAATCCAAGGTCTGCTGCAGGGCGCGGGCTTCGGACCAGCCCGAGGGGTCTGGTTGCTGGTGGGCCGAGATCAGGGCGATGACAATGCCCCCCTCGCGGGTGGCCTGCTGGGCGGCCTCGATGTGCATGTAGAGGCTGCCCAGGTTCGGGCTGGCGCCTATTCCTAGTATATAGATATCCCCCGGCTCCACCAGGGTCATGTGCTGCTGACAGTACTTCACCGCTACCGGCCACTGCTCGCGGTGATAGCCAGCAAAAACAGTGTTGGCGGTGAAGTCGATCTTCAGATCAAAACCGGCCAGATCCCCGGCGTCCTGCACGTCCTCGCGCTGGGGATTGCCTGGGCCCCAACCAGCAATAGATCGCTCCATCAAGACATAGGCGTGGTTATGCCGGATAGTGTCGCGCCCGGCGGCCCCGGGCAGGACAATGCCCGCCCCGCCGTGGAAGCCGAAGAGCGAAGGTGAACAGCCCCCTACCCCCAGGGCGAAATCGGCCTCGGCCAACTCCTTGTTGACCCACACCGGCGTGCCTATCTTGGTGGTGCCCACGAATTTCAGGTCCTCCTCCCTGCCGGGGTGGTGCTCCACGTAGCGCACCCGCCGCAACCACTCCTCCCCCAGGCGACCAGCCGCTCCGGCATGGCCGTGCATACCGGCGGCGTGTATCACGGTGACATGGGAGTCGGGCACGCCGGCACTATTGAATTGGTCGAGGAGAAAGGGACCAATATTGTGAGGGGGCCCCATCAGCCGGTCCATGGTGTCGGTGACCAGCAGCGCCACCTGGTCCCCAGGCCTGAGGGCCTCCTTTAGCGGCGCACCACCGATGGGCTGCTCGAGGGCGCGCTGCACCAACTCGCAGGGCTCACCCAGCTTGGGCAACGCCGGGGCCTGGATGCGGGCTTGGAGCTGCTGGTCTGGAATCTCGAGCACCAGCGGGCCCTCGGTCCAGGGAATCTGGCAGGTGGCCATCCGCACCTCCGGAGTATAATCCCAAAAATTTGGCTAAAACTAAGCACTTTTACCGCCTCGAGTCAAATGGATCGCCATGAGATACCGCACCTTCGGCAGGACCGGCTGGCAAATCAGCGCCGTGAGCCTGGGCGGGGCCTACCTGATGGGCACCGACCCAGAGCGCGCCAGGGAGCGCACCAGGGCCCTGGTGCAGCGCGCCTTGGCGCTGGGCATTAATTATATCGACACCGCGCCGCTGTACGGCAGGAGCGAGGAACTCCTGGGCGCCGCCCTGGAAGGGGAAAAACGACCCTTCTATCTGGCCACCAAAGTGGGTTTTGACCCCCAGGACTTCGACTACCGCCGCGACTCGGTGCTGTGGAGCCTGGAGCGCAGCCTCCAGCGCCTGGGTTTAGCCCAACTCGCGGTGGCCCAGATCCACGAGGTCAACCTGGCCGGCTGGAAACGCATCATGGCACCGGGCGGCACCCTCGAAGGTCTGAGGGCTGCCCAAGAACGCGGGCTGTGCGCCCGGATCGGCATCACTGGCCGGGCCATCCCCCTGCTGGCCCGCCTGGCCAGCACCGGGGAGTTCGACACCGTGCTGGTGTACCACGACTACCATCCCTGTGCTCAACTGGCCGCCCAGGAGGTGATCCCCGCCGCCCACCGCCAAAACATGGGCATCGTCGTGGCCACCCCCCTGGCCGGCGGCCTGTACGTCGGGGGACCCGCACAGGCCAGAGCCCTGGCCGCCATCGAGGACACCACAGAGCGGACCAAAGCCCAACAGGTGCTCGACCAGCTGCGCCCCCTGCCTGGTACTCTCCCTCAAAAGGCCTTCCGCTATATTCTCGGGGACAACCGCGTCAGCACCGTCTCCAGCGGCGCCGCCACCGTCGCCGAGTTGGAGGAGGTCGCCCAGGCCGCCGATATGGACCCTTTGGATCACAGTCTGTTTTTAGTATGATGCTCCACTACAGCGGCGGGGAGCGAGCCCCTGAGGCCTTTCCCAGGGAGAGGTTGGGAAGGGAAGTCCGCGTGGCGGCGGGGCCGGGCAGCGGAGCCAGAGCGAGCGAAGGGGCGGGACGCGCCTGGGGAAAGGTCCGAAGGGGCCGCTCACCGACGCACACGAGGAATAACTACCAATAGGAGGATGATACTGATGAATCTGGATACCTTGCGCACCCGCACCCGCGGCATCGTGGTTTTTGCCCCCACACCCTTTGTCGAAGAGGGCAACCGCACCCTGGTAGACGTAGAGGGCCTGGAGCGCAACATGGAATTTCTGGTGCAGGCAGGCATTCCCGTGGTAGTGGTCTGCGGCGGCGTGGGCGAGCTATGGGATCTCTCCGCCGAGGAACACCGGCAGGTGGTGGAGACCGCCACCCGCCAGGCCGCCGGCCGCATGGTGGTTTTTGCCGGGATCTACGGAGACGCAGCCGCTTCCATCACCCGCAGCCGGCAGGCCGAAAAGGCCGGCGCCGACGGCGTACTGCTCTTCCCCGACGACGAAGCCGTGCCCACCGCCGAGGCCCTGGTAGACTACTACACCCAGGTGGGACGGAGCATCACCATCGGCATGATGCCCTTTCGCGCCGCCGAGCTGGTGGACATAGCCGTGCTCCGCCGCCTGGCTGCCCTGCCCAACGTGGTGGCCCTCAAGGAAGAGCGCGAGCACATGGACGAATTCCAGGAGATCGTCCTGGCCCTGGGCGACCAGCTTTCCATCATCGGTGCCGGCGATGCCTTCGCCCCTTCGTATCTGGTGCTGGGCGGCAGCGGGCTGGCCTGCAGCTTCTCCAACTTCCTTCCCGACCTGTACACCCAGATGTGGGAGGCCGGACAGCAAGGGGATTTCGCGCGGGTGATGGAGATCCACAACACCCTGGTTCCCCTCAACCAACTGCGCCGGCGCTTCGGCCTGCGACTGATCAAAGCCGCCCTCGAACTGCGAGGGCTGGCCGGCGGTCCCTGCCGCTCCGAGCCTCCCCGGCTCAGTCCGGGAGAGCGGGAGGAACTGGCCGAAGCATTAGGATATTTTGCCGCCGTCGCCGTCTGACCCTCCACGATTGAATGCAGCAACGGATTGGCGTACACTATTTGGTGCTCTGGTTTCACTCCCTCAGGAGTTAGCCCATGACTGTCAGCATGGATCTGGCCGCGGTTTACGACCAAGACGGTTTCGCCACCGGCCTGGACCTGTTTTCCCCCGCCGAGATCACTCATTACCGCGCTGCCTTTGACCAATTGGAGGCCCGCGAGGGCCGCGAGAAATGCCAGACCGGCCTGATCAACTGGCACTTTCAGGAGGAGTTCATCTGGCAGATGGCCACTGATCCCCGCCTACTCGACCTGATCCAGCAGGTGATGGGCGAAGACGTGTTGCTCCTGGCCACCCATTTCTTCTGCAAATACCCCGACCAGGAAGGGAAGCAATTCGTCGCCTGGCATCAGGACATCACGTACTGGGGCCTGGAACCGTCCATTGCCCACACCGCCTGGATCGCGGTGGATGACAGCGACATCGCCAACGGCTGCATGCAGGTGATCCCAGGCACCCACCGGAGCGGCATCGCCCCACACGCCAAGTCAGCGCGCGCCGGCAACTTGCTCAGCATCAACCAGGAAATTCCCGACGAACACGTCGACAAGAGCAAGGTGGTACACCTGGAGCTGAAGGCCGGCCAACTGTCCCTGCACGCCGGCCAGGTCTTTCACGCCAGCCACCCCAACACCTCGCAGCGCCGGCGCTGCGGTCTGACGGTGCGCTTCATCCCGCCCAATGCCAGGCAGGTAGTGCTCAACTCCACCGGCCAGCAGTGGCAGCCCCTGCTCATGCGCGGGGCCGACCACCACCAC